>NZ_JBFUHB010000032.1:0-49148 GCF_056402595.1 Sphingomonas sp. P3_C6 | reverse complement strand
CCGGCAACGTCTGGGACAATGCCGCGATGGAGAGCTTCTTCTCCTCGCTCAAGACCGAACGGATCGCGCGGAAAACATACCGTTCCCGCAATCAGGCACGCGCGGATGTATTCGATTATATCGAGCGCTTCTACAATCCGACACGCAGGCACTCGACCCTGGGCTATCTCAGCCCCATGGACTTCGAGAAGCAGGCTAAGGTAGCCTAACCTGGTGTCCGTGGAACCGGGGGCAGCTCATTTCTCAACATGGCGCTGCTAGCGACCGCGGAAGGTAACCGAAACGAAGCTGCATTCGTTCTGCATCAAGCGGCCGAGCGGCTCTACCACTGCACGCTCTTGGTACTCACCCTTTACAGCCCCAAATCCCACCGACTTAAGTTCCTTCGCTCCCAATGTGAACAAATCGCGCCAAGCCTGGTCAGCGCTTGGCCACGTGACGATAAATTCAGCCGACGATGCTTTGAGCTGCTGCGCGAAGCCTACGTTAATGCCCGTTACTCACCACACTACGAGATTCGTCCAGAGGAGCTGTCCTGGCTCGGCGAGCACGTCGCCGAGTTGCGTTTGTTGGTTGAGAGGGTCTGCATCGAACGGCTTGCCGCGACATAACTTTCCCCGCCTGACATCATCTCCGTCAGCTGTTTGTGATTTCGCTTCGAGCTAAGCCCTCAATGAGGTGGGCGGGCCGTGACTTCGACTCGATCAAGGGCACTCAGCGCTCCCCTCGCACTTCCCAACTCCGGACACTCATTCATACGGGTGAACCGTCCTTACCTGGCACGTCGCACTGGGCRCCGCCTAGGGGCTTAGGTCGATTCGGCAGCCGGGCATCCGATAGCGCCGCCAATAGCTGTCCCACCTCGTAGCAGCGCCGGCTGCGAGGATGGCGCACGACAAGTCGCGACCATCGGCAAACCGGCAGCGCGCGACCACACGCGAATAGCTTTGCCCAACCGGCTGGCAGGTTAGCGCCTGGCGCAGCACCATGCGGCTGACGATCGCGCGCGAGCGATCAGCGAGCCGATCACTGCAGACGTAGCCGACGCGTCGAGTGCGGCAGGGCTCGGCGTTCTCGTAATCTGGCGCCTGGATGCCGGCGACACGGATCTTCGTACCATCGGCGCAGTGGATCGGCCCGTCACCATCGTGAACCGCGACGACCTGGCAGACGAACATGATTGGTGCGGCGATCATATTGCCGGGCTCAGTAGGCCAGCCAATCCACTTCGGCATCATCTACGGCAGCGAACACGTCACCGTCGGCCTGCCGTTGGCGCAGGTGCGAGCGCACGGTCTCCGGATCGCCGTCCTTCGGGAAATTTCGATCAGCGCGAGCGGCAGCGGCCAGGTCATCGACCCAATCGCCTCTATCGCGTTGAGCGAGCAGCCACCGCCCAAGGGCCTCGCGCTTGGCTTCGTAACGCTCTGCTTGGTCAACCACGTTCGCTTCCTCCGAGTCGAACCCCGGGTATCGCACCTCACATTTGTTCACGCAATGTTCTTGCCGAATCGGCATGGCTCAGTCCAAACCCCTGCAATGACCGACGCACAGCGAAACTGGATAGAAGGGAACAACTGGCTCGCGCATCGCTGGTCGATCGAGCTAAAGGCCTCGCCCTATGGACAGTGGGTGATCCATGCCGGCACGGTCGAAGGCCATCGCATCGGGCAAGCGGCGAGCCGGGAAGACTACGACCTCTGGCACGCGCGTCAGCGTCCGACGTGCCTAGCTCGGTTCATCGCCGGTCGCCCCTCAGTCCACCCCGCTGCCGTCCTCGTCGTTGCTGGCGAATATCGGCTGGGCAAGATACCTGCCGAATTGTGGTGCGGATACGACGTCACGCATCTCTTGGACCTGCCGCCGCTGACGCTGATTTCAGCGAAGGCCCGGGCGGTTTTTCCGGATTGGCCCATGGCGATGCTTCGCGTCGTGCGTCAGGATGACGTAAAGGGGTTGAGGCTTAAGCCGGCGCCGGCCGCCCGCGGCCCGAGGCTTCGCGCCGTCGCATAGGATGGCGCGCTACGACAGCGACGGCGAGAAGATCGCAACCTGCCTATTCGAGGTGGCCGCCTATCAGCGCACGCTCAAGGCAAGTTGCCCGAGCTGCGGTCATGAAGGCGTCTTCAGCGGGCACGCCCTGTGGTGGCTATTCCAACGCAAGCGGTGGGCGGACCACCTCAGCTATGTTCGCGAACGACTCAAATGCACGATGTGCGCTCAACGCGGCGTCAGGATCACAATCGGGCGGGAGCCGCCGACGATCACATCGCTTCCCATGCCGGACGAGGGCGCGTGGAAGCGCGCGGTGCAGAAGTATCGAAGCTAGATGGTCCGTCGCTCAAAGGAGCGTGGGCGCTTCCGCCGGCGGCGTCTTCTTCTTTATCCAGGGGTCTCTGGTGCGCTCCATCACGATAAGGCTGTCAGGGAAACATCGCTCCTGAAAAGCTATAAGGTCGTCGAACCCGCCGCGTAGCCATTGCTCGTATTCGTCCCGGTGAAGAAGCACCGGCATGCGGTCGTGAACCGGCCTGATCGCTTCGTTGCAGTCGGTCATGACGCCCGAATAGACCGGACCCCACTCACCGCTGTCGCGCCACAGTCCTGCCCAGGCGAAAATCGGCTCATCCTTCACGGAGAACCAGGTCCGCGTCTTTGAACCCTTCTCGCCTTCAGCTTCGGCAAAACCGGTAAGCGGTATCAGGCACCGCCATTCCGGCTTGCGCGCCAAGCCGACCCACATTCCCTTGCGAAGGTCGGCGATATTGTTGACTGGCTTCGGCTTTGCCGTCGGGCTCATGGTCTTCAGTCGCAGGGGAAAGCCCCACGTCATCGACTGCATCACGCGCTGGCCGTCCGCCTCGCGTACGACCAAGCCCGGCGCTCCGGGATAGACCTCCTCGCCCGCATTCGAAAACACCGGGGTATCGACCCGGAAATGCGCGGCCACTTCAGCCGCCGATTTGCGGTTCGCGTAGAGATTGCACATCCCGACAGCTTAGTCCGACGATGCCAGTTCGCAATAGCGCCGAGGCCGCATCACAAAAGGTCGATCTGAACGCCGGACCGCGGCGGTACGCCACTTCTCCATGGATCTTCCGTTCGATCGACAAGCATCCGGTCAGCGGCGATTGGTGCCCGATACTGCAATCGGATCACATCTTGGATCGATCCCCGCAGCCACAGTTCGTGCTCACCGGGCTCGAGCAACACAGGCATGCGGTCATTCGTCGGAGGGATGGCTTCGTTCGCTTCCATGGTCATGCCAGCATACACCGGCCCGACGTCGGGTATATTCCGGCAGAAGCCGGCCCAGGCCATGATCGGCTGGCCTGCGAGCGAGAACCAAGTACGGGTCTTCTCCCCGGGCTCGCCATCAGGATTGGCGAAATGCGTAATCGGAATAATACACCGGTAGCGTGGATCGACGACCAGGTGTTCCCACATCGGGTTTGTCAGGTCGGCGACTAGGCCAATGATGCCCGGCTCGTCCCCATTCAGCAGCATCTCGCGCGTTAGGCGCGGGAAGCCCCATCGCATCAGGCGGAGCCGCCGCCGCCCGCCAGCTGAAAACATAACAACGCCATCATGCCCCTCAGTCGTTTCGGACGGGATAGGCAATCCCTCCGCAGCTTCGGCGCCGAGGAAAGCAGCGACATCGTCCAGCGGCGCCCTCAGGCTGTGGAGCCGAGACATGTCATGCCGCCACTGCCCGGCCGATAGGGTAGGTCGAGAGCAGAATGTCTAGCGTACTGACGCCGGTCGCGTCGTTGAGCGCGCGGAAGTCCTTGGCTCGCTGCTCGATCACCTTTGCTGCAGCCTCCGACGCTTTCCGTAGATCGCGAGGCGATTTGAAATTCGTGTCGTTGTCGATCACGGCCGCAATGCCCATCGCGAAAAACTCCACGAGGTCATCGGCAGTCAGGTCATTGCCGTCTGCCATCGTACCGAGCTGCTCCATGATCTGTCCGACATGGGCCTGTAAGACACTCAGTTTATCTTCGGTGCTGACATTCTGCTGCATGGCTAGTTCCGACTCGATTGAGCGCGGAACATATCAGGAACTTATAGAAGGCGGAAGCCGTAGAGGCGTCAGGTGTCCAACCTGCGTCGCTCGATCTCGTACAAGATCAGATCGGCGTTATCGTCAGCCGGCTCGCCCGTGGTGCGTTGATAAAGTGCAAGCAGCTCGCGGTCGGTCAGAAGCAAAATCCGCATCCGGTCGCATTGCTGGTCGAGCTCGGCTGCCTCGCCGTACTTGCCTTCCGCGCAAAGGGCTTTGGCCACACCGCAGATAGTGTCGATATGGCTCGGGCCATATTCGTCGAGCAACGCTCGGTCCTGATCCCAGAGCTGCGCTTCGGTTGGCTCCTCCACCATCATTCCCCTCCCGCGACATATGGGTGCGCTTCCCTCACTATCGCCGCTGCTCGCTCAATCGTCGCGACATCGGTTCTGTTCCCGGTCGGCGTAATATGCCAGTTCGAGCGGACATTCGTGGCAACGGGTAGCTTCTCGATCTGACTGATGCACTTGCGCCAATGGCCTGCTGGTTTCTTCGTCGCACCCGCGAGAATCTCGACGAGGATCTCAACCAACCTTTGTGGCGTGGGGACGCTGTCGCTCACCCCAGTAAGAGCCGACGCGGATTCCGAAGTTGGTCCAGCTTTGAAGCGATCTGCTTCAAACGCTCGACCCCGGCATCGTCGCCTGTCAGGGCCAGAGCCCCGAGACGCTCAGCCAGGAACACTGGCGCCTGGTCACCGTGCTGGCGCTCAATGGCGAGAGCTTCGGCCCATCGTTCATGATCCGGCGACATACTGCATCCCAAACGGCGCGACCTGCACTCCGCGCAAAGTCATGTTCTGATACCATCCGCTAGCGAGTCAACATCCGGTAATTGACGATGACGGATGCAACCGAAGGCGCTGGTGGCTTGCTTTCGGTGAAAGGGCCTCCCCACAACCTCGCTCTGCGACGCCGATTGAGCGCCAAGCCGCCAAACTTGGATTTGCGGCGGTGTCGACCATCCAGTCGCTTTTCGATAAGAGTGCATGATGTTGAGGCGCATGATGGGGTCCGTCGCATTGCTCGGCGCGACCGTTATGCCGCCGCTTGCGCTCCCGGTTGTTCCACCAACCTCGCGCAGCGCGCAGACTGTCGCGCACAACAGGGTGCTGGAGGTTCTCGATCGATTTGCCGATGCCTATCTTCGTGACTCCTGCCGCGCCGGCATCTCGATCGTTGCGCGTATTGATGGAGCTACGTACTTCTCCAACCGGGGCTTTGCCGACCGGTCGCTCCGAACTGCACCTACACCCGACAGCGTCTACGAACTGGCTTCTGTATCCAAGACCTTCGCTGGAGCGATAGCGGCGCGAGCGCTGGTGGAGCGTCGTGTGACCCTCGATGCGGATTTTCGCCTCTATCTGCCCGGAGACTATTCCAATTTGGTGGCGTCGGGGGTGCCGATCACCCTGCGCACTCTGGCTACGCATACAGCGGGGCTTCAGCGCGACCTGCCTGACAGCGACCCATTGCTGGCGAAGATCGATTATGATCGCATCGGTTACCAACTCACGGAATTGAATCGCGGCTACACGCGCAAGCAGTCACTTGCCGACCTTGGCAGGGTGAGACTTCGGACCGTGCCGGGCGCTAGCTTCGCTTACTCGAACCTTGGCATTCGTGTGCTCGGTTACGGGCTCGAGACAGTTTACGGCACGTCATTCGAACGATTGCTGCGGAGGTCGATCCTGAACCCGCTTCGGATGACCTCCACCAGCCTAAAGGTCAGCCCGGCGATGCGCGCTCGGCTTGTCGTACCTTATGGCCGATCCGGCAAAGTCCAGCCGCTCCATGATTCCAGTGCCGGCGCGGCATACGGCCTCTATTCAACCCCGCGCGATATGGGTCGCTATCTTGCCTGGCAACTGAACGAACGCGACCCCTCTATCGCGCGCGCCCACGAGCGCATCCGAGGCACAGTCGACGACGCACAAGGTCTGATCTGGAACATCGGGCGTGCAGATGGTCAGCGGATGCTTTGGCACGGCGGCGGTTCTTTTGGCGAGACCAGCCAGATGGTGATGTTCCCAGACCGCCGCTTGGGCTTCGTACTGCTTGCCAACGATAGCTGCGAAGGAAGCGAGGCAGCGATGAAGGCGTTGGCAATCTCGGTCGGAGGAGGTCTATCTACGAGAAGACCTCGGCCTCTGATCTCCCAGCGGTGATCCAGTTATGAGCTTGGAGGCGATGCTTCGCTCACGATCAAGCAACGCCAATTAGCGCCACTCCGGCGATTTGGTGGCATCGTCTATTTGGCGGACAACTGCAGCTCGCTCGCGAGGCCGAGGTTGGGCCGAGTAGATTAACGGCTTGGGCAGGAACAGGATCAGAGGAGACTTTGGACGCGTCGTTCAGCCTCGAAATGCGCGATTATTCCTGCGGCAGCGAGTTCCTCAGCTGCCCAGACGTTGTAGCCCTATGCGAGTTGAATCCGGGAACGATGACCAGCACGGCACGCGCGCCTTCCGCTGGAGACCAGGAGCGAAGAAACAATGCGGGCGCATTCGCGCGCTCGATCCGCTCTTCGGTGTTCAAGGTCACGATTGCGCCCGTTGCACCGCACCGCCAGCCGGAGCGTCGCGCCAGTAATCATTGGCGGCGGCGATGGTAGCAAATTCGACCGCGATGACATGGCTCGCAGCGATCAGCCCGAAGGGGTCGTGCGCATATTGCGATCGGCCGTTCTGCAAGACCTCCAGTTCGTGCTGCATCGCGTGGACCGAGTGCCTGGCGAGCATCATTGCCAAGGCGCGTCCCTCTTCTGGAGACGGCGTCAGCAAACTGTTGCCGGGGACGAGTGGCGTCGTGGGAACCTCGGTCATCGTGTTTCCTTTGCTGCGAGAGGCGTTCAGGGTACGAGCACCAGCTTTCCCGGCGGGGCGGTGCCCGTCTCGATCATGGCGTGGGCGCGACGCGCGTCGGAAAGTGCAAGCACCTCTCCGATGCGTGCCTGCAGGTCCTCAGTGGAGAACAGGTCGGCGAGCTGGACCAGCTTGTTGGTTGTAACGGCGACGAGCATGAACTGCGCACGCACCTTGTGGCGCCTGGCGAGCTCTTGATCCGGTTCCGCGGCCGAAGAGACGAGCACCCCGCCGGTGCGCAGCCATGCGAACGCTTCCACCAGCGCGACGCCGCCGACCGTGTCGATCACGGCGTCCGCGGCGCCAAGGAAGCGTGCCGGTACCGCCGCGCCTGCATGCACGGCGACGGCACCCATGGCCGCTATGCGATCCAGTTCGTGAGTGCGGCCGGTCGCCACGACCTGCGCGCCGGCAAGAAGCGCAAGCTGGACCGCATAGGCACCCACGTTGCCGGCGCCGCCGATCACCACCACCGTCTGACCAGCGTCGACGCCGGCATGTTCGAACACCATTTGAAGCGCCGTGCACCCGATGACCGGCACCGACGCTGCCTCCACGTCGCTGAGGCCCATAGGGCGCCCGGCGAGCATGCTGGCTTCGGCCACTGCATATTCTGCATAGGCGCCCGTGAAGCGCGCGTTGGTGGCACCATAGACCGGGGAGCCGGCCGCGAAGTCCGTGACGCCGGCTCCGATGGCCTCGACGACACCGGACAGGTCCGCGCCCAGCGTCAGCGGCAATGGCTGGGGCAGCACGCTGCGTCCCGAGCGGACCCACAGGTCCCAAGGCCCTACGCCTGCTGCGGCAACCTTGACGAGAACCTGACCTGCCTCGGGAATGGGCTGCGGCACCTCCTCGTAGATCATGGCATCGAGCCCGCCGAATGCGTTTACCCGGACGGCCTTCACCGCGGTCGTTCCCCGGTGCCGTTCGGGCCGATGTGCGCGTGTCGCGAGATCGTAGTCATTCCAATCTCCTCATGAAGATCGGTTCTAGTCGTTCCCGGTGCACCCTTCTGGGGTCTGAGTGCGGTCCTTTATTCCCAAATTGCGGTAATTTCGCTGGCGATCCAAAGAGCGGGTGCGCGGATCTTGCTTTGGTGTCACGATAACACCGCGATGGATCTCTATGATCATGGTCGGCGCAAATACGGCGCGGGGGTGCTCGACACCGCCCTGGGGTGCGCCTGGTCTGGAGTGGCAGCCGAATTGCGGCATCACCCTGCCGGAGACATTCCTGCGTTCGACTTGGTGCAGACCGAAATCGGCATTGCGATCGACAGCCATCCGGATGCAGTCGTCGCGCGTTGCGGTAACGGACTTAGGCAGAGGACCGAAGTGGTTCGCGGCACCATCTGGACCTGTCCGGCGGGCGTGCGCGAGGAGGAGATCTCGCTGCTGAAATGGCACGACTGCCTGCACGTCTACCTGCCGTCGGCATGCTTCAACGATCTGTCCGATCTGCTCGGCGGCGCGGCGGTCCGCGCCGACAACATCCGTTACCTTGCCGATGTCGACGATAGTCTGATCCGCGAGATCGGGACCGCCCTTCTCGCTGAATTGCGAGCCCCCACGGCGGCGGGGCGGGTGCTGGCAGAGTCGCTCGCGTTGGCGCTAACGGCGAGGCTGGTACAATCTCATTCCGAAAACGGGATTCAACAGCTCGCCAGGCTGGAAACCCGGCACGGCCTCGATGATCGGCGTCTGGGCCGCGTGCTCGAATATATGGCTGCAAATCTGGATGCCGAGCTTGGTATCGAGGACCTCGCCGGTGTTGCTTGCCTCAGTCCGTTTCACTTCATTCGCATGTTCCGAAATCGGGTCGGTGCGACGCCCGGCAGACATCTTGCCCGAATGCGCCTCGAGCACGCCAAGGCGCTGCTCGCGTCCGGTGACGCCACGCTCTATGAAGTTGCGCTGTCCTGCTGCTTCTCCTCGCAGGCCAACTTCACTCGGGCATTTCGACGAGCCACGGGTACGACGCCTCAGAAATACAGGCGATCTTGTTCCTGAAGGCCGAGAGCAGCTCACAGGCCCTAGATAGCCGCCAAAAGTTGGCCGTTACCTTATCCGGCCACCAGCCGAAACGATGTCCGCTTTCAGGCACCGCCGTGAATGGGTGGAACGGCGGCAAGCGGGCGCGAAGCTGCCGACGAGATGAGCCTGAACGAACGGCCGCTTATGCCGTCTGAGTCCCGAAAGGCGGACGGGCCGCTTTCACCAATCTTCACTTTGATAGGTGAAGGCGCAATTCGGCACCGATCTGAACGGTGGCTTTAGTATGAACTCTCCCCGCCATACGAAGAGTGGGCGCTTTCCGGCCGAAATCCTGGTCTCCCATACCCATTTCTTGGAATGGCGGCCGCAGCAGCGTCGATCCATCTGGAGCGAACCGCGACGGCTCATCGACTAGCGAGTGGGGCTCCCGCGGCGAGGGCGCAAATGATCGAAACCAACCTCCTGCGATACGCGGTGGCGGCCGCCGACACCGGCAGCTTCAGCCGCGCCGCCGAGCAGTTCAACATCAAGCAATCCACGCTCAGCAAGCGCGTGCACTATCTCGAGCTCCGCCTCGGCCTGCCGATCTTCAGGCGCTCGACCCGCGGCGTCGTCCCGACCGACCCAGGTGAGCGGTTCCTCGCAAAGGCCAGGCGTATCGTCCAGGACATCGAGGCGCTCGGCCAGGAGTCCCGCGCGTTGGCAAAAGGCGAGACCGGCGTCCTCCGGATCGGCTTTCATTCATCGCTCGCCGGCGGCGACCTCAGCGCTGCCATCAAAGCGTACCGGACCGCGTTTCCGGACGTCGAGATCGCAGCCCGTGAATGCGGCCGCAGCGATCTCGTCAATTTCCTCGATCGCGGCGCGCTCGACGTCGGGGTCACGGCGGGCTGCCCCGGCCGCGCGGGGATTCGGTCGCTGCGCCTGTGGAGCGAGCCGCTCCTGATCGCGATGGGTAACGATCACCCGATGGTCCAACGCGAGCCGCTCTACTGGACGGACCTGAGGCACGCTGCGTTTCTCGTCACCGCCGCCGACCCTGGACCGGATATCGAGTCCCTGATCGCTGCGCGTCTCTCAGCACCAGGTTACCGGCCCGGCATCATCCTTCAGGACGTCGGCCGGGAAAACCTCTTGACGTTCGTAGCAGGCGAGAAGATCGCGGCGATCGCCGGCATTCTCGGTCGCGTTTCGGGACCTCCCGACGGCCTCGTCTACCGTGAGGTGCACGACGCCTTCGGCCCGACCTGCCTCGACCAGAGCGTCCATTGGCGGCCGGACAACGACAATCCCGCTCTGAGGCGATTCCTCGAGCTTCTCTCTCAGCGCTACGGTCGCCCGATCCCGGGGGAATGATTTCGTGGCAAAGGCGCATTGAAGGGCCGTCACGACAGGGGGGGTGCGTGACGGCCCTTCCCGCAGACCGGGCGACCCTGGGGGCTGCGGGCTACCCGGCGCGGATCCGATTCAGCGCGGCAGACCGATCATGTTCCTAGCCTGATTCCCGGTCGCGATCGCGCTGAGCTGGTTTCCTGCGACGGCGAAGCTGCTGCCGGTCATCGGCCCAGCGACCCGATAGGCCGAGCCGGTCGCCTGGGCATTCACCGTGGCGTAATTGGCCTGGTAGCTGACGAGCGATGCGCTCGGTGCGCTGCCCGGCGCAGTGGCGACCGTGGTCGTGACAGCATTGCCATAGGCGCTCGCGAGGACAGTGTTGCCGCTCTGGGAGATGCTTGAGCTTCGAACCGCATCCTGGCCGTTCAGCGGCGTCATAAACGCCGCGGTCGCAAGCACCGCTCCATAGTTTACCTGGGTGTTGAGCAGCGCCGCCGTTCCCGTCGCGGACAGGGTGGGCGGCGTCGTACCGGCGCTCGCCGGCATCGGCGAGGATCCACCCGCAAGGGTCAACTCGTTCACCACCGAATTCCCGCGGGCGAGGGCAGAAACGGTGTTGCCAGCAAAGGACATGTCCGAGCCGATCGATGCCGACCCGGCACGTGAACTCATCATCTCCGTCGTCGCCGTGGCCGAAACCGTCGCGAAGTAATTCGCCTGCTTGTTGGCAAGGCCAATGCTGGTGGCGCCGGTGCCCGTTGTGGCAGTGGCGCTGTTCAAGGCGCGGTTACCCGCGGCCTCGGCGCTGGTCACATTATCTGCCGCGCTGAGCCGCGTGCCGTCGAACGCGCCGCCCGCCGCGATGTGCGTTGTCGCGACGGCGTCGGCACTGCCCCAGGCGACCTGCTGGTTGGTGACCGCGACGTCGCCGGTCGCCCGGGGCACGGACGTCTCGTCGGTCCCGACCGTGCCGCGGCTGTCTACCTCACGGGCAAGGCCAGTGACCGACACGCCATTGTCGACATCGTTGACGACTGCCAGCGCGACATTGGCGTTGCGCGACAACGAGGCGCTGGACGACATCTGCTCGTCCGGCAGCGCGAGGAGGACGTCCGAGGAGGCGCTTATCTGAGCCTGACCGAACTGCGACGCGTACAGTGCCGTGCCCGGTGACGACCCTTCGCCGTGGGTGCTCGCCGCCGAGACGGCCATCCGGTTGACCGCGCTGTTCCCGAGCGCGTTGGCGCGCTGCTTGTTGTCGTCGACCGAGATCGACGACGCCGACAGCGGTGCCGTGCCGGTCACGCCAAAGGCACCCAAGAGGGTGCTCGATATCGTCGGAGTCATGGTCGCACCGAAGCTCGGCTGGCCGAGCTTCTGATTGCTGGCGAGGGCGAAGGTCCCCGCGGCGCCCTGGGTCGACCCGGGAAACGCACCGGATGAGCCCCCCGCGCCATCGGTCGCATCCGCGACGGTGCCGGCAGAGACTGTCAGACTGTTGGTGGCATTCTGGCCGATCGCGGTGCCGGTCATGTCATTGCCCGAGACCGACAGGTGCGAGCCCTGGATCGGCCCCGCGGCGGCGATGAGAGCTCCCCCTCGCCTGTCGGCAGCGCCGAGCGTGGCCGTGACGTTTCCTTCACCCGACTGCAGGCTGTTGATCGCGACGGTGGCCTGAACGGACGCCGCCTCGACCTTGGCCTTGTTCGCCGCGTCGTTTCCGGTCGCGCCGACCAGCTCGGTATTGCCGTCGGCACGAACCGCCGAGCCGCTGACGGACCCGTCGGTCGTCAGGGCAGCGGCGGTCCCGGTCCGAGTGGCGGTGATCGCTGCGTCCCCATAATCCTGGACATTCTGGATGCCGAAGGATGCGTTGACGCGCGCGCCGCCACTCCCGACCACGACGCTTCCCAGGCGATCGACACCGCCGCTGCCGGCCTGGGCCATGATCGTCGCGGCCGATACGGACAGCGTGTTCCCGGAGGCGACGTTTCCGGCAGCGATGGTTCGACCAACGTTGCGCGAGACCGACAGCGTCGAATCCGTGACGTCCCCGGTCACGTCGGTCGCCGCCCCGCCGGCAGTGGCAGCAGCGATCGTCGTGCCATCGGCGATGCGTTGAAGGCCGGTCACGGTCGCGACGGCGCCCGACGATGCGCCCTCCCCGCCTGGTGCCCTGCCGATCGAGGTCGCCTCCATATCGAGCGCGTTGGCGGACATATTGCCATAGCCGGCGGCGACCAGCATGTTGCCGTCCGTGGAGACGGTGCTTCCCGCGACGGACCCGTCGAGGACACTCTGGTACGCGGGCGCTCCATTTCCCGTTGCAGCCCGCACGCTGCCGCCTGCGACCTGGTCGCTGAGGATGCCAAGCGCTCCGGTCAACGCTGCACTGCCCGCATCGTCGAAGATGATGACCGAGGCATAGCCCGGTGTCGTCGGCACCTCGGTGCCGGTCGTCGCGGTGGAGAGGCTGTTGCTCATGCTGTTGCTGGTGGCGACCGCGCGCACCAGGTTGCCGCCGATGGCCAGAGCGCTGCCGGTAACCGGACCAGTCGCGAGACCGAGCCGATCATGAGCGCTGGCCAGGACGTTGCTGCCGGAGGTGGTCTGCATTGTGGCGATGCCACCGCCGTTACCGGCCGACCCGTCGACAAGCGCGATATCGGCCGACGCGTCGTTACCCGTTGCCGTCACGTCGGCGGTGTTGCCGGAAATCGCGATCGTGCTGTCCGACGCGGCGCCCGCGTCCAGACCGATGGATGCGCCCGTGCTTGTCGCGCGGGACGTCGCGCCGCCCATGTCCTGCCGGCTGGCGATCACGCTGCCGCCAGCGGCGGAGACGCCGGAAGCGCTCACCGTCAGTTTCGTGCTGCCGCTAAAAGTGCCACCGGATCCGGTGTCCGGGCCGATCTTGAGCGCGGCCTGGTTACTCGTGGCACCCGCCGTCCTGACGTTGTCGCGCGATGCAAAGGTGGTGCGGTCGATCGGGCCGGCGATGACGGTCGCGGCGCCGCCGTCACTGGCGGCCTGGGTGACGCCAACCGGCGTCGCCTGCTGGTGGGCAACGGCGCGGCCGCCGGTCGCCTGGACGGTCGCGACCTGGCCCGGTGCGGCCGTGGCGGCCAGCATGACAGCGAGGGCGGTACCGGTGCTGCCGAGCAGATGGCGGCGGGAGCGAGACAATGTGTTGAGCGTCAGGGTCATCAGAATTCTCCGGTTGAAAAAGGGCAGGGGCAATTGGGGGACTGGGTGACGAGGCGCCTCCATCACTGCGGCATCGGCTGCCGCGACCAGGTCAGCCGATACTAAGCCGGGCGATGCGCTGGAGGCCTGCGCCGTCGCGCCGGACGGTCCCGTCCGCGCGATCGGGACGCCAGAGCGAGCCGATCGACTGCGCGGAGACGCCACGGGACAGAAGGGCGGCGACCAGGGCGGCGATGCGGCGGTCGGTGAGCGCATCGCGCTTCAGCGGGTCCGGCGATTCGCTGTCCGGCGCGAGCAATATGATCTCCACCGGGCCTGTGCCTGCGGCCGCGGCGATCCTGTCGATCGCCGCGATCACCGCGCCGGGCAGATCCGCGCTGTCCGGGTCGAACGCCAGCCGGAACGCCCCACCGGGCAATGGGGTCGCGGCGCCTGGCCCGGCCGTCGTCGCGCCGGACCGGGCCAGGGTAGCGCCGGCCGGCACGACGGACGTCGCCGCCGTGCCGATCACAGGCGAACGAGCCCGCGGACCCGTCTCGCCGGGCAGGGCGAACGCCCGCCCTTGGCCCTTCCCGGCGATGCAGGACTCCGGATCGGTCTTTGCGACCGCGGCCACGAGTCGCATCGTGCCTTCCTCGAGAGCGGTGCGGATCCCGAGCTGAAGCGGCTCCTGCCCCTTGGCGCCGACATTGATGTCGAACAGGCTCGATCCGAAAAAGCGGAACAGGTTGAAGCCAACCTCATAGCCGGTGAACTGCTTGGTCAGACTGACCGTCCGAACGACGAGCAGGGAGCGGGTGTCGACGATGCGAAGGTCGATCGCGACCGACTGGGTGAAGGTCCGGACCTTTGGTCCGACCTGCCCGACCTCGCTGTCGATCCCCCCGGAGCGGATGTCATAGTTGAGTTCGGTGATACCGCCGACGATGTAATAGTCGGACGCGGCGATGCTTCCGCCAAAATAGGGAAGCCATGGCACCTTGCTCGTTCCGCTGGCGGCGGCGACCTGATGGGCCTCGCCGTCGCCGAGCTGCCGACGATCGGTATAGCCAAGCTCCCGCTCGCCGATGGTCGGATCGAACCGTTCGGCCAGGCTGACGGCACCGCCCAGCTTCCCGAGCGCGGAATAGACCATGAGTGCACCGCCCTGGGTGATCGCATTGCCCTCGTTGACGGAGTATTTGCCGGTAAAGTCGCGGACGTCGCCGACCCCGACGACAAGGGTCCGGCCGCCATGGGCGGCGATGGCAGACCCGAAACAGGCAAGAGCCGGATCCAGCGGTGTCACATTGTCGCGCACCGCGGGGCCGATTAGCATTGGCACCTCGCCGGGCGCGAGCCGTTGCTGGTGAAGGCCGAGACATCCGGACAAGGCCAGGGCGAGAAGCGAGACTCCCGCCCGCCGCGTCCCCGTTACGGCCGTTCCAACCGTGCCATCGTCAGAGGAAGCCATCAGTTCAGCGCCGCGAAGGAGCAGGCTTTGCTGCCCCGCACGTTGGCCGACTGTTCGCCGCTGTTCGTTTGGGACGCGTTCAAGGCCTGCGAGGCGCTGCCGCGGACATCCGTATGCGTCGATCCGGTAACGCCCGACTGGACAGCCCCGCTATTGGCCTGGTGCCCGTCGACGGTCGTGCCGGTTCCGCCATCGCCAGCGGTCGTGCTGCTCTCATTGCCCGTCGCGGCCGACGTCGCGCCGGTCACCGTGGGCGAATTGGCGATCGCCGACTGGCCGCTGCTGTTCCCGGTCGCGCTGGCGGCGATCGAGCAATTATACTGGCGCGCGATATTGGTGTTGTAGATTGGCGCCGCGTAATAGCCGCCACGCCGTCTTTCGATCATGTCGAGCACGGCCGCCTGGTTCGCACGATCGGCGGTTGTCTTGAACTGCCACGCCAGGCTCTCACCGTAATTGTTGGCAAAGACGGGTGCCGCTTGCGTCACGAACACGGCGACTGTGCCGAGCGAAACAAGCGCGCGCAAGCGCATGCGCCGCAGATTCCATGGAAGGCTGGCGATCATGGGTCACTCCCCTTTTTGCCGGCGGAGCCTGATGCGGGCCGGCGTCGGGGGTGAGTAAAAGAGGCGCCCGAGGTGGCTGCGCAACAAGCTTCGACCGCGATCGCAGTGCGGCGTTGAAAGACAGGGAAACGGCGGCTTCGCCTGCGCCGCCAGGACCGGGGCTCGCGCCGGAAGGAGCGCGGTTCGGCGCACAGCCCCTTCTCTACGGCTGCGCATCGTTCTACTAATGTTCTGGAAGTCGAATCAGCGAAACGAGGATGCTCATGCCCAGTGCACTTGACGATCGATACCAGCAGACGACGCAGCCCTTCGGGCGATGGCTCCTGGCGCAGGTTCAGGAGGAAGGCGCGACCGGCGATCTCGCCCGGGCGGCGAAAGCGGATTCACGCTTTCCGAAAGACGGCGATTTCGAGGCGATCTTCCGCCGCCTGAACGAGCTGCAGGTGGAGGGCGACATGCATGTCGCGCTGGAAGATGCCGAAGCCGCTTGGCTGAAGGTTTAGGGGGCGCCATCCTCATGACATGATCAGGTCGTGCCGGCCGGGTGGCTCAGCTTGAGCCATGCGGGTTTGACGCAGCGACCAATCGCATTCCCGCACCAAAAGCCGGCCGACCCCCGTAGATTCATGCGTTGACGCTGGACGAGACCAGCGTCGAGTCGTCGCCGCAGACAACGTTTTCGGTTGCGAGAGCACTCGACATCAAGGCCCGCCCGGCCCGGGAGATCGCCGCCGAAGTCGGCGCTGGGGTGAACGGCTGGCGCCAGGCAACAGAATGCAACGGACTCACACCGCCGCAGATCGATCGAATGGAGAGCGCGTTCGAGCATATCGATATTGCCAAGGCGGTTGCCGCCTGAAGGTCAGGCACCCGTGTGATATTTGGCGTTCGCCGGCGCGACGGTGTC
Source organism: Sphingomonas sp. P3_C6 (assembly GCF_056402595.1). NCBI lineage: Bacteria > Pseudomonadati > Pseudomonadota > Alphaproteobacteria > Sphingomonadales > Sphingomonadaceae > Sphingomonas > Sphingomonas sp. P3_C6. The sequence continues at coordinate 32,754 of NZ_JBFUHB010000032.1, read as the reverse complement.
AACCGGCCGCAGCCCCTACGGCGATAGTATGGGGGCGCCCACTAACCGAGCCTATCAGGTCTCAAGCGCGTTCTTCGCGCCCGCGCGATGATCGCTCCCTGCCGCGGCAAGGTCGTCGGCCCGCAACTTTACACGCGGTTCATCCGTGCTCCGGCAGAGCCCAGGCGATGACTTGATCACCGATCGGCGTCTTCATGAAATGGTGCCCTCCGGTCATCAGCACCACATATTCGCGGCCATTCTGTTCATAGACGATGGGCGTCGCCTGCCCGCCCGCCGGCAGTGCGGTCTGCCACAGGATCTTGCCAGTCTTGAGGTCGATTGCCTTGAACAAATCGTCGGTCGAGGCCGCAATGAAGATCAGCCCACCCGCCGTCACCACCGATCCGCCATTGTTGGGCGTCCCGATCGTGAAGGGCAGGTTGCTCGGGATGCCGAACGGCCCGTTGCGGCGTGCCGAGCCGAACGCACGGTCCCAGATCGTCTTGCCGGTAGCCAGGTCGATCGCGCGGATGCCACCATAAGGCGGCTGCTTGCACAGCATGCCGGTGACCGGCATCTGCCAGCCGGCGTTGACGTCGACCGCATAGGGCGTCTGCGCCTGCGGATCGCCAGCGCCTTCAACGCCAGCATCGACCTTGACCGCCTTGCCCTCCGCTTTCATCTGCGCCTTTTGCTCGCGCGTGAACCAGCCCTTCCTGTCGGCCGTCGCGCGCGGCACCAGCCGGACATAATTGGGCATGTCGTTGTAATTGGCGACGATCACACCGCGTACCGGGTCCACCGCCACGCTGCCCCAATCGGTGCCGCCATTGTAGCCGGGATATTGGATCGAATGGCGATTCACCTCGGGCGGGGTGAAGAACCCCTTGTAGCTCGCGCGCTTGAAGTTGATGCGGCAGATCATCTGGTCGATCGGCGACATGCCCCACATGTCATGCTCGGTCAGCGGGGGCTTGCGCACGGTTTGCCACAGCGAGACGATCTGGGTGGGCGCGCGCTGTTCGGGCTCGACCCCGATGGTCGGGGCGGCGATCGTGCCGATCGGCGTGAGCGGCTTGCCCGTCGCGCGGTCGAGCACATACATGTCGCCTTGCTTCGACGAGACCAGCAACGCAGGCGTGCCCTTATAGTCGATCAGCGTCGGCTGGCTGCCGAAGTCATAATCCCACACGTCCTTCTTCACCGCCTGGAAGGTCCAGCGCGGCTTTCCGGTCGTGACATCCAGCGCGACGATCGAGGTGGCGAACTGGTTCTCCACCGGAGACCGCATCGTGCTCCAGTAATCTACCGTCGAATTGCCCATCGGGAGATAGACGAGCCCGAGCTTCTCGTCGCCACTCGCCATCGTCCACATGTTCGGCGTGCCACGCGCCCATTCCTGGCCGGCGGGCGGGTAAGCGGTCCACTCAGGATGCTTCATGTCCCAAGCGAAGCGCAGCTTGCCGGTGACCGCGTCGAAGCCCTGGATCACGCCCGAAGGCTCCCAGCGCTTTTGCCCGTCGAGCGTCTGATGCCCGGTGACGGCAATGCCGCGGATGATGACCGGGGGCGAGTTGATTGAGACGAGGCCAGGGAACACCTGGCCCATGCCGACCTTTGCATCGACCTGGCCATTGTTGCCGAAGTCCGGGCATGGGTGACCGTCGCGCACATCGACCGCGATCAACCGCGCGTCCAGAGTGCCCTCGATAACGCGCTCGGCGCAGGGCGCATCGGCCGTGGCCCCGGGCATCTTGTAATAGCTCACCCCGCGACACGCGGCCGTGTAGGGGATCCATTTGTCGGGGACCTTGGGATCGTAGCGCCAACGCTCGACGCCGGTGGCGGCATCAAGCGAGATCAGGATGTTCTTCGCTGAACAGAGGTAGAGAGAATCGCCAATCTTGAGCGGCGTGGTTTCAGCGCCATATTGCTGGGCGGCGGCCGCGTCGCTCGGCAAGTCACGGGTATGCGCCAGCCAGACTTGCTTCAGCTTGGCGACATTGCCGGTGTTGATCTGGGCCAGCGGCGAATAGCGCCGGGCCGCGCCGGTGCCGCCATAAGCGGGCCAGTCGGCGCCCGTGGCCATGCCCGAGGGATCGGCCATCCCCTGCGAACTTTGCGGCGGCAACGCCGCCACCGCGACATCGTGCATCCCCAGCGCGGTGAACAGCGCAGCAGTGGCAACCAGCACCGCCAGCACGCTGCCGCCCGCCAGCTTCCAGCGGTTCGCCGCGCCCGTCAGCGTTGGCATTACCAGCAGTGTCGCGATCAGCAGCACGATCGGCGCGAAGACTCGCGGCACAAGCGCCCAGGCGAGGTTGCTGGTCGAATCCGCGAATGCCCACACGACCGTCGCCGCGACGACAGCGATATAGACATAGGCACCCGCCATCCTGCCCCGCACGAGCAACAGGCCCGCCACGAACATCGCGATGCCGGCGATGAGATAATAGAGCGACCCGCCCAGCACCGCGAGCCACACCCCGCCGACGATGAGCACCACAGAAATCGCCACGATGATCGTGCCGAGGACGATCGCCGACCAGCTCCGCTTGTGCTGCATGGCACTTCTCCGCGATGATGCCTGTCTGCCATCGTCGGCGCACGATCGGCGCACGGCGTGCATCCAAAGCTCGCCTGGGCAACCGGCGAGCGGAGCATTGCGTTCCACCACCTCTCGAAAATATCGGGTCGCGCGTCACGTCGACATCGGCGATTCACGCGCCACGCGGGCGATCATCAACGCACCATACCGATGTGTCGCCAGCGCGCGACTGGCGGTCGCACAACCCTCGATCGCCGGACCGAAGGCAACGCGCCCGCACCATCACTATTTGTCCCGTGTTTTCGCGAACGCACGATCAGTGGCCATGAACCGCGTAAGCATGGGGGCGATGAGCCGTTCGGGCGTCACCGGTGCTTGCCCGGTCTGGGCGCCGAGAGCGGCGGCATAGCGGACCAGATCACGGTGGACCGGCCCCGGAAGCTCGAGGGTGATCCGCACCGGCCTGTCTTCGACCAGCGGTCCGAGCTTCAGCGCAGCCATCAGCGTCCTCCCGGCGTGATCGGCGCCAACACAAGGTCCCGCGTGACGACGACACGCAGCGGATAGCCTGGCCGGATGGTGAGTGTAGGCTGGACATTCAACTGCCGCCTGACGATCTGCTGACCGGCCTGGTTGATTGTGTCCGACGCCCCCTCCCGGATCGCACGCGCCAGGTCGTCATTACCGCTCGACCCGGCCTCGGCGCCAATGCCCAGCGCGGTCGACAGGAGTGCCGCTTTCGCGATCCCGCCCCAATGATCGTTGGTCCCGTCCTGCAGGCCGGCAAATCCTGACGCGTCGGCGCCGGGCAGGCGATCGAGGGCGAGCGAGCGTCCATCCGGCAGGATCAGCCGGTCCCAGGCAAGCAGCACCCGGTTCTGCCCGAACGAGATTTGGGAATCATATTCACCGACGAGCTTCGCCCCTTGCGGGATCAGCAGGATCCTGCCGGTCGGGCTATCATAGACATTATCGGTGACCTGGGCCGTGATCTGCCCTGGAAGGTCGGAGCGAATGCCGGTGATCAGGGCCGCGGCAATGATGCTTCCGGCCTGAAGCACATAGGGCGATGCGGGCGCCTCGAGGCGAGCCTCGCTCGTCGTCGGGCGCGCCTGGCCCGGCTTCAGGAACGCCCGCTTGGGCTCCTGCCCATTCCGGTTGCCATCCTCGGCGGCCGAGGCAATCGCTGACGTGCCGCCGACAGGGGGCCTGTTCCCCGCCAGCGCGCCGAACGACTCGGGCGGCTGCCCTGTACCGGCCGCCGTCGTCATGGCCGCGGTGCCCAGGAACAATTTGCTGGTCCGCGCGGCCTCCCGTTCCTGCTGACGGCGCTGGCGGGCCGCCAGTGCCGCATTGGCCGCCGGGCTGGCCGCAGCAGCGGGCGGCAGACCGCCAGCACCCGGGCCGATCGGCGGCGCCGGCACATCGGCACCGCGCTGCTGGGCCGCAACGATCGGACGGCCAAGGTCGCCGGGAAGCGGCGGGCCCAACTTGGGGACCTGGCCATAGTCCTTCGGTGCGCTCGCGACGGTGTCGGCGGTCGCACGGCTGTCCGTGTTGTAGAGTTCGGCGGGTGCCTGCCGGTGCGCCGGCTGCAGCGCGTAGAGCAGCGACCCGCCGATCCCGGCGCTGGCAAACAGGCCCAGCACCACCAGCGCCTTGCGCGACAGCCGCATCACGCGGGGCGGATCTCCGCGCAGGCGAAGATCAGGAACGGCCACCGCCGCCTCCCCCGCCTCGCTCATCGCCGTCCCTTTCCGGCATGGTGGCCTTCGCTCCGGACGATGCGCACCCGGGTCTCGCTCTTCTTCGTCCCGAGACGCAGTTCGGCCGCGACGAACAGCCGATCGACGATCATGTAGCGGTCGCGCACCCGATAATTGACGAGTTCGCCCTGGCCGGACTGCCCGACCACGAACAGGGGCGGCATTTCGCCCTGGGCGATTCCGGCCGGGAACTCGATGAATACCTGTCGTCCGTCGTCGAACGCGCGCAGCGGCCGCCACGGCGTGGCGTCCCCCTCGATCGCATAGCGAAAATTGAGCGATGCGAGATCGACCCCCGCCGCGACCGGCGTCGCGGTGGCCGCAGCAGCATTCTCGCCGCGTAGCGCGATCAGCCGATCCTGCGGATAACTCCAGGATACCGAGGCCATATAGGTTGCAGGCGTTGCCCGCAGTTCGAGATGATAGGTACGCCTGTCGGTGTTGATCACCAGATTGGTGACCAGATCGGCGCGGGTCGGCTTGACCAGGATATGGACGCGTTGCGCCGGACCGCTGCCGCTCACCGTATCGCCGATGATCCACCGCGCGGTGTCGCCTGCCGCCACCGGGCCGGCCCCCACCAGCTGCTCGCCTTCCTGCAGCGCGATGTCGGTCACCTGGCCCGGTGCAGCATAGAGCTGGTAGAGCGCGCCGTCGCTCCATGGATATTGCTGGATCGCGTTCAGGAACCCGTCGCGCGCCGGCTGGATCCGCGCCGCCTCATTGGCCGCACCGACGCGCGATTTCGGGTCGGTCCGGTCGGATCGGGCCGTAGCGCCGGTTATGGGCTTCAACTGACCCGGAAGCGGCAACGGCATCGGGACCGCGACGACCTCAACCGGCGCGGCCGGCGGCGATACCCGCACCGCCGGTAGCGCCTCGTCATAGCGGAGGGCGGGCGGCGGTGCCGACGCGGTGGCGCATCCTGCGAGCGACGCGGAAAACAACAAGGCCGGCATGGCAGATTTACGGAAATGCGGCGCGGTCATTGGCCCAGCTCCTTCGACCAGTTGATAGCGTTGACGAAGACGCCGAGCGGGTTCTTTCGCAGGGCGTCCGGCGTGCGGGGCGGCTGCACGACCACGGTGAGGATGGCGGACCAGCGCTCTGTGCCGGCCAGGCTGCCGTCCTGATAATGACGTTCGGTCCAGGCGACGCGGAAGCTGTCGGCCGAAGCGCGAATCACGCTCGAGACATCGACCGCGACCTGCACCTTGCCGATATTGGCGAACGGATCGTTGGTCCGCGCATAATCATTGAGCGCGACCGCGCCCTTGTCGGTGGTGAAGTCATAGGCCCTGAGCCAGTTCTCCCGGACCACGATCGGATCCGCGGCGATTCCCCGCACCTCCTCGATGAACCGTGCGAGATGGAACGCGACCTGGGGGTCGGTCGGCCGGTAGGCGGCGGTTGCCGGCGACACGGCCTGCGCCGCGCCAAGCTTGTCGACTTCGACGACCCAGGGAACGATCGTCCCGCGCGCACCCTGCCAGATCAGGCCGCCTGCGAGACCGCCCGACAGCGCCAGCATTCCGAAAAAGGCTAGCCGCCAGTTCCTGGCCTGCACGCGCGCAGAGCCGATCCGGTCGTCCCAGGCCTGGGCGGCGCGCTGATAGGGCGTCTCCGGCTCGGACGTTTTGCCGTACCGGATAGTGGGCCGTCGAAACATGGAATCAGTCCTTCTCGCTGACATCGACCGAAGAGCCGGCGCCCCCGCCATCGCCGGAGCGAAGGGTATGGGCAGCAACGGCCGCGCCGTGGGTCATGGCCTCGCGGCGCTTCATCGCGGCAGCCCAGGCAGGTTGACCATCCTTCCCGGAATTGCCGTTATTGGCGGGTGAGCCGGCGCCGGTCTGCGAGCCTGGCTTCATCGCCGCGGCAGCACGACGCAGGGGCGACATGGCCGCGCCGGCCGCGGCCTTGCCGACCCCGCCGAGACCACCGGCGACACCGGCCGCGCCCGTCTTGCCGGCGGCACCGAGGCTGTAGGCGCTGGCGGCGCCGCTCGCGGCGCGCGCGCCTGCGGCGGCAAGGCCGCCCACAGCACCGCCGGCTGCGCTAGCGACCATCCCGGCAGCCGCCGCACCGCCCGCGACAATACCGCCGGCCGCCAAAGCCGTACCGGCCGCGGCGCCCGCGCCAAGCTGGGGCCCGCCGGAGACGATGCCGTTGGCGATGCCAGGCCCGAAGATGCCGAGCCCTAGCAGGGTCAGCGACGCCAGCACGATGGTCATGGCATCCTCGATCGTCGGCTGCGCGGTGCCGATCGCCGAGGTGAACTGGCTGAACAGGGTCGAGCCGATGCCGATGATGACCGCCAGTACCAGCACCTTGATGCCGGACGAGACGACGTTGCCGAGCACGCGCTCGGCCATGAACGCGGTCTTGCCGAACAGGCCGAACGGAATCAGCACGAACCCGCAGAGCGTCGCGAGCTTGAACTCGATCAGCGTGATGAACAGCTGGATCGCCAGCACGAAGAACGCGAGCAGCACGACCACCCAGGCAAACAGCAGCACGACGATCTGGATGAAGTTCTCGAAGAAGCTGACATAGCCCATCAGCCCGGAGATCGATTCGAGGATGGGCCTGCCGGCATCGAGCCCGACCTGCGCAACGCGACCGGGCTGAAGCAGCTCGGCCGCGGTGAAGCTGGTACCGCTTGCCTTCAGCCCCAGTCCGGCAAAGCTGTTGAAGACGATCTTCGCCAGCGCGTTCCAATTGCCGATGATGTAAGCGAAAATACCCACGAACAGCGTCTTCTTGATCAGCCGGGCAACGATGTCGTCACCCTCGCCCATCGTCCAGAACAGGGCCGCCAGCGTCACGTCGATCACGATCAGCGTCGTCGCAATGAACGCGACCTCGCCGTGCAACAGTCCGAATCCGGAATCGATATAACTTGTGAAGACCTCGAGGAAGCGGTCGATGACGCCGGTCCCGCCCATCTCAACGCTCCTCGCCGGCTGCGACATCGAACCTGTTCACGGATCGCGCGCTCGAGCCCGTTCCTGGATCGGCTTCGCCGGTCGCCGCATTCATCGTCGGAAGGGCTTGCTCGGGACGCGCACCGGGCGCGAGGAAGCGCCGCCGGTTTTCAGCCCAGGCGCGAAGACATTCATGGTCATCCGCGCCAGCCGCGCCGAGCGACTGGCACCGCTCCAGTTCTGCCCGGAGCGGATCCGCTTTTGCGGACATCGACGCAACGGTCAGATCCTGTTCGACCCGTCCCGGCGACATCCGGACCTGCATCGCGCTCGCGGTGATGGCGACGGCGACGAACGCGACGGCACCGATGCGAACGACTGTCTTGGTCTGCATGACGGTGCCTCAGTTGTGGAACATCGAGACCGAGCCCGGCTGATAGCCGGTGCCGGGCGTGAGAAAGCGGCGAAGCTGTTCGCGCGCCTGGTCCTGCGCCGCGGCCCGCTGCGCAGCGTCGAGCGCCTGGGCGCGGCCCTGGGCCGCCATCAACGCTGTCAGGTCCGAAAGCTGCTGGGACTGGAGCGCGAGCAGCTGGTTGCCGGCCTGGGCCGCCTGCAGCGCGCCCGACGCGGACTGGCTCGACGCCACCAACGAATTCATGGTCGTGCGGGCGCCATCGATATTGCCGACCACCCCGGCCTGGACCTTGAGCGCATCCTCAAACGCGCCGACCGAAGTCTGCCAGCGATCCTTGGCGCCATCGACCAGTGCCTGGTCCGAGGACGACATGCTGGCGCCCTGATATTTGGTGCTGAACGCCTGGTCGATCGACTGCACGTCATAGGCGATACGCTGGGCGCTGCTCAGCAGTTGCTGAGTGCGCTGCACCTGCGCCTGAAGCTGCGCCACTGTCGAGAAGGGCATTGAGGCGAGGTTCTTCGCCTCGTTGATCAGCGAAGTCGCCTGGTTCTGAATCATCTCGATCTGGTGGTTGATCTGTTCGAGCGACCGCGCCGCGGTCAGCACGTTCTGGGCGTAGTTGGTAGGGTCATAGACGATGCCGCCGAACTGCGCGTCTGCGGGAACGCTGGTGACGACGAGCGCGAACGCGGCGACGCCGGACATGACGACCCGTCGAACGAAGAACTTCTTCATGATGACACCTCCGTGATCATGGTGGGCAAGAGATCGGCGGCCCAATCGACGCCGCGCACGCGGAGCCAGTCTGCCGCAAAATCATCGGTGCCGTTGGCATCGATCAGTTGGGCGAGACGGAGCTGGTCGGCCTTGGAAGATGCAGCGACATAGGCGAGGGCAATGTCGCCAAGGCCGAGCTCGAACAGGCGGTTGCCGCGCCGCGACTGGCAATAATAATCGCGCTTCGGTGTCGCCCGGGCGAGGATCTCGATCTGGCGATCGTTCAGCCCGAAGCGCCGGTAGATCGCCATGATCTGCGGCTCGACCGCGCGTTCGTTCGGCAGAAAGATGCGGGTCGGGCAGCTCTCGACGATCGCCGGCGCGATGGTCGAGGTCTCGATATCGGCGAGGCTCTGGGTCGCGAACACGACGCTCGCATTCTTCTTGCGCAACGTCTTCAGCCATTCCCGCAGCTGCTGGGCGAAGGCAGGACTGTCGAGCACCAGCCAGCCTTCATCGATGATGATCAGCGTCGGCGAGCCGTCGAGCCGGCCCTCGATCCGGTGGAACAGATAGGACAGGACCGCGGCGGCCGCCCCCGTACCGACAAGGCCCTCGGTTTCGAACGCCTGGACCTTGCCGTCGCCGATCCGCTCGGACTCAGCGTCGAGCAGCCGGCCATAAGGTCCGCCGACACAATAGGGTGCGAGCGCCTGCTTCAAATTCTGTGCCTGGAGGAGGACGACGAGGCCGGTCAGCGTGCGCTCGGCAACCGGCGCGGAAGCCAATGATCCAAGGGCGGACCAGAGATGCTCCTTGGCCTGGGGATCTACGCCCAAGCCTTCGGCCGTGAGCATCGCCGCCAACCACTCCGCGGTCCAGTTCCGCTCGGCGGGATCATCGATTCTCGCGAGCGGCTGAAGAAGCACGCCGCCCGGCGAGTCGTTATAAAGGCTGTGGCCGAGATTCTGCCAGTCGCCGCCCATCGCGAGCGCGGCGGCGGTGATCGAGCCGCCAAAGTCGAAGGCGAACACCTGCGCGCCTTCGTACCGGCGAAACTGCATCGCCATCAGCCCCAGAAGCACCGATTTGCCGGCGCCGGTCGGGCCAACGATCAAGGTGTGGCCGACGTCGCCGACATGCAGCGAGAACCGGAACGGCGTCGATCCTTCCGTGCGCGCATAGAATAGAGGTGGCGCATCGAAATGCTCGTCGCGCTCCGGCCCCGCCCAGACCGCCGAGAGCGGGATCATATGGGCGAGATTGAGGGTCGAGACCGGCGACTGGCGAACATTGGCATAGACATGACCCGGCAGGCTGCCGAGCCACGCCTCGATCGCGTTCATACCTTCCGCGATCACGGTGAAATCGCGACCCTGAATCACCTTTTCGACCAGCCGCAGCTTTTCCGCCGCGATCGCCGGGTCCTCGTCCCGCACGGTGACCGTGGCGGTCACATAGGCCTGGCCGATCATGTCAGACCCCAGCTCCTGCAGCGCCATGTCGGCGTCGGCGGCCTTGTTCGACGCGTCGCTGTCGAGCAGCGTTGACGCCTCGTTGGTCATCACCTCCTTGAGGATCGCGGCGACCGACTTGCGCTTCGCAAACCATTGCCGCCTGATCCTGGTGAGAATCCGGGTGGCGTCGGTCTTGTCGAGCATCACCGCGCGCGTCGACCAGCGATAGGGAAAGGCGAGCCGATTCAGGTCGTCGAGCAGGCCCGGAAAGGTAACGGTCGGAAAGCCGGTGATCGTGAGGGTACGAAGATGATGGCGTCCGAGACGCGGCTCAAGCCCACCGGTCAGCGGTTCGTCGGCCAGCAAGGCATCGAGATGCATCGGCGTTTCGGGGACGCGAACCCGCTGGACCTTGGTCGAGATCGTGCTGTGCAGATAGGTCAGCGTCTCGCCGTCATCGAGCCAGGCGACCTCGGGCACGAACCCTTCGACCAGCTGCAACACGCGGCCGCTCCGGTCGATGAAGCTCGCCAGCACCTCCCTTGGATCGACGGCGGATTGCGCCCGGCCTTCGAACAGCCAGCCTTCGGCGCGTGCGGCATCCTCCGCCGGCGGCATCCAGAGCAGGGTCAGGAAATAGCTGCTTTCGAAATGCGCGCCCTCCTCGGCGAACTGCTCGGCCCGCTCGCGATCGACCAAGGCCGAGGCGGGATCGGGAAACCGGCTCTGCGGATAATGCTGCGCAGGCTGACGCTGCGCCTCCACGAAGATCGCCCAGCCGGACCCCAGGCGCCGCAGGGCGTTGTTGAGGCGCCCGGCGGTCGCGACCAGCTCCGACGGCGTTGCCGAATCCAGGTCCGGCCCGCGAAAGCGCGCGGTACGCTGGAAGCTGCCATCCTTGTTGAGGACCACGCCTTCCGCGACCAGGGCGGCCCAGGGCAGGAAGTCGGCGAGGCTTACCGAACTGTTGCGATATTCACGGAGCGACATCATCGGCCGGGCCTCACACGCGCAGGAAATTGGGGTAACGGAGGTGCCGGCGGGCGACATCGACGAACTGGGCGTCGCGCTTCGCCGCCCACACCGCGGCCATGTGGCCGATCGCCCAGATCACGATTCCGGCAAGCCATAGCCGCAGCCCAAGGCCGACCGCGCCGGCCAACGTGCCGTTGGCGATGGCCACGGCCCGCGGCGCGCCCCCCAGCAATATCTGCTCGGTCAGCGATCGGTGGACGGACGCGTAATATCCCGCGATCGGCTCGCCGGTATCCATCAGACCAATGCCCCGCCGCCGAAGCTGAAAAAGCTCAGGAAGAAGGAGCTCGCGGCGAACGCGATCGACAGGCCAAACACGATCTGGATGAGACGGCGACCGCCGCCGGAGGTGTCGCCGAACGCCAGAGTCAGGCCGGTGACGATGATGATGATCACGGCGACGATCTTGGCCACCGGTCCCTCGATCGATTCGAGGATCGATTGCAACGGCGCTTCCCACGGCATGGACGAGCCGGCGGCATAGGCCGGCCTGGCGACCAGGACGGCAAAGGCCGAGCAGGCAGCGAGTGCGGCCACCTGCCGGCGGGCGCGGACGAAAGGAAGCGTCATGCGATATCTCCATCATTGGCAATGGGAAGGTGGGTAAAGCGGTAGTCGCCATCGGCTCCGAGGCCGTCGACGCGGGCAAGCTCGGAGAGCCGCCTGCCATGTCCGTCACGGACGAGGACCGCGATCAAGTTGATGGTCTCGGCGACGAGCGCCCGCGGCACGGTGACCACCGCTTCCTGGATGAGTTGCTCCATCCGCCGCAGCGCGCCCATCGCCGTGCCGGCATGGATGGTGCCGATACCGCCGGGGTGGCCCGTGCCCCACGCCTTCAGCAGATCGAGTGCCTCGGCACCGCGGACCTCGCCAATGGGGATGCGGTCGGGCCGCAGGCGCAGGCTGGATCGGACCAGGTCCGATAGCGTCGCCACGCCGTCCTTGGTGCGCATCGCGACCAGATTGGGGGCCGCGCATTGCAGTTCGCGCGTGTCCTCGATCAGGACCACACGGTCGCTGGTTTTCGCGACCTCGGCGAGCAGCGCGTTCGTAAGGGTCGTCTTGCCGGTGGACGTACCACCTGCGACCAGGATGTTGCGCCGGGCCAAAACGCCATGACGGAGCACATCCGCCTGCGATGGCGACATGATGCCGGCCCGGACATAGTCGCCGAGCGTGAAGATCGCCACCGCCGGCTTGCGGATCGCGAACGCCGGCGCCGCGACGACGGGCGGGAGCAGGCCCTCGAACCGTTCGCCCGTTTCAGGAAGCTCGGCCGATACCCGCGGTGACCCCGTATGAACCTCGACACCGACGTGATGCGCGACGAGGCGAACGATGCGTTCCCCGTCCGCGGCGGACAATATTTCGCCCGTTTCGGAGAGACCGTCGCCGAGCCGGTCGATCCAGAGACGTCCGTCCGGATTGAGCATGATTTCGATGATGGCGTCGTCGTCCAGCCACGCTGCAATAGACGGCCCGAGGGCCGTTCGGAGCATTCGGGCGCCGCGCAACGACGTTTCGGATCGGATCTGATGAACGGCCACACCGGTTCCCAAGTCTTGCCGGAATCCGAGCGGACCGGCTGCTGGGGACGATCAAGAGGAGCACAAATGCTCGCAGCTCAACACCTTTCGGCAGGCGTCGTATCCTGGCGTGGAAAAACAAGAAATCGGCGTGATGGCACCGTGAGGTGCGCTCGTTCTCCCCGAGGCGACTGTTAGATTGAAATCACCAATATCTTGGTTTGGCCGATTCCAGACGGGCCGGCCGCTAGCCGTGATAAGCGGTCACGGTGGCTGCTTCCTCGTCGGCACCGGCCGCGTACTCTGCGGGTACGTCGTCTCCGTTTTCGCGCGCATGTGCGCGCACTTCGGCTGCTCGCTCGGTCATCTCCTTGACGAAGATATCGAGCATCACGCCGGCGCCCGCCGGCATGGCCGCCACTGCCTCAGCCGCTGCGGGCAATTCGCGCAATATGCGCGCAGTGACCTGTTCGACCCGCTGGACCGTTCCCCTGCCGCCCAGTCCAGCGGCCTCGGCCATACGGCGCCAATGGCGTTCATAGATGTACCGGCCCCGGCGCTGGCCGCCGACTTCCTGCGCATGATTTTGCGTGATCCCGTCCCATGCGAGACCGGACATCAGGTCGTAGAGCGGCGCGAGCCTGGCGCCGGCGGGCTCAAGCAGCACGGAATAGTTCTTGGCATGCGAATCCACATTCCCGATTGCGATATTGAAGATCGCGGCATCGAGCAGACGGGTGATGTCGCGCCCGGTCATGTGCTGGCGCACCACCGCGAACATCTCGGCGAGCGAGGGCCCGTGTGTACCGGTCCTGTTGAACTCGTACTTCGCGCCCGGCGGGCGCCCGAGCGCCTGGCAGAAATCCTCCTGGTGCAGGCGGTGGACCACATTGCCCTCTTCGCGGCGATCGTAGCGCGTTACCAGCAGATAGCTGCGCGCCCCCGCTCTGCCGGTGATGACGGGGGCAACGTCGAGTCCGACCCGGTGCGCGAGCACCATGCACAGGGCTTCGTTCTGGACGCTGTCGATCAGGCGCGGATTGTCGGGCTTGAGGATAAGGGTCGAGGCGGCACCGTTGACCGGAATGGCGAGCTCGTCGCCCCGAAGCGCGACGGGAAGCTTGTCCTGGGCGCCCGCGAGGCTCATCGACACCCCTTCCTCATCGACCAGGAATGGCCGCGCCGGCAGGTCGGTCAGAATCCGCTCGAGCGTTTCGCCATCCGGGATTTCCCGATAACCAGGCGGAGCGGGGAAAGACTGGGGCGCAATGGTGAGCGCGCCGGCAAGGTCGTTGCCGGTCGCGATGATCAGGCCCAGCACGTCCTCAGATGCCGTACCGAGCACGCGCATCATGGCGCGGAGTGGCTCGCCCTCGGGCAGCAGGTTCATGAGCCAGGGAAGCACCAGCCCGGCGGAATAAGGCTGCTCGCGGATCGGCATGGCGAGCGAGATGGCGAACCGGTCTCCCGCATCGCGCCAGGCTTGCGAATAGACCAGCTCCGTGCGCGTCGCATCGGCCGTGATGGTGGCAACCAGGCGCTCGTCAAACAGGATCGGCAGGTCCATCGTCATCTCGGTGCCGTGGCGGATGCCGAGAGCCGAAGTCCGACCGCCTTGGCGGCGGCGAGCGCCTTGCCGAGCTGGGCAGTCGCCTTGCCGGCCTCGAGGTCGACGATAAAACGCTCACCGCTGTTGATCACCAGGGCGAGCTCGCGCTGCGTCAGCCCGAGCGCCTTGCGCGCTCTCGCTACCGCTTCACCGAATTGCTGTGCGTTCTCGATCATGTTATCTTCCCGAGCGGGAAGATTTCACATCACAAGCTCAAGATCAAGGCTTTTCTTACCGATCGGGAAGAATACATTCTCAGACGTCTCATTTATGCAAAAATCTTACCGGTCGGGAAGATCTCAGGATAGGAAGTGCTAGCAAGTGAGGGAGCCGGGTCTGGCGCCGGGTGTCGGACAGACGCCCGGACGCAACGAGCCTCAGTTCGGGGGAAAGTATCCATGCCGCCCTCTTCAAGCCGCTCCCTGATCCGGCCAGCGTCCCCGGTGGAAAATAGGCCGCGTCCGGGTACGGCGCGCGCGACACGAGGTTTAAAGTCGTCGCGTCGGGCCACCGCATAAACCACAGACGTGTGAAGCTGCCCAAACAAGGGACTATGCTCCGCTCGGTGCGATATCCTGCGAAACCTCATTCTTCAGGCGCGGCCCAAATTCCATACGCCTGCTCAGCGATTCCACGAACCGCTCCCAGCGCTCCTTGCCCATCGCCTGCGCGGCAGCGCGCGCGGTGTCGGGCAGTGGCGCATTGCTGGTCAGCCAGAAGCGGATGAACAAGGCGAGCGTCTCGTTCGAAAGCTCGACATGCCATTCCAGCCGGTCGGCCTGACGCGTCAGCCGGTCGAGCCTGCGGCTCACCGCCGCCTCGAGCCGGTCCGCGCCATCGGGCGAGAGAAACGACGTGAGCGCGGCCTCGACGATGGCGACCTGCGACACGCGCCGCGACCGGGCATGGTCGGCGAGCTGCCGCACGAGATCCGCCTGAACCCGATAGGTCTGCTTGATCCTCGGCCGCGCGGTCACAACGCGATCCCGTCATCGGGGTCGAGCGACGCCTGGCGTGCGGCGCCCGACAGGCGCTCCTGCAGTCGGCGATTGCCGGCATTGTCCATCTCTTCGTCTCCTTCGTTGAACTCGAACTCGCTTCGCGGCACCGCCGGCTTCGCGACGATCTCCTCATGGTCGGGGAGATCCGGCTCCTTGCGGATCCCGGCATTGGCCGGATCGCTCTTGGCCGCCGCACCATCCTCACGCTTACCGGCCTGCGGAGATTTCCGGCCGGGCTTGGTGGCGACCTTCCGGGTTCGCGCCGGCCTGGCGTTGGGGACGGGCTTGGGCGCCCCGATCGGCGACAACGCCGACCAATCGTCGTCGGGTCGCTCCTCCTCCCCCAGCGGTCGGGGTGTCGGCGGAGCGATCAGTCGGGCGCTGAACCGAGAGTCTTCATAATATCGCGCCTTTCGCCCGTGGATCGGTGCAAGGCCTGCCGCCATGACGATCTCCTCGTCAGGCGGGAGCTGCAACACCTCGCCGGGCGTCAACAAGGGCCGTGCGGTCTCTGTCCGCGAAACCATCAGATGCCCGAGCCACGGCGACAGCCGGTGCCCGGCATAATTTTTCATCGCCCGCATCTCGGTCGCCGTTCCCAGAGCGTCGGATATCCGTTTGGCGGTGCGCTCATCGTTCGTCGCGAACGAGACGCGGACATGGCAGTTATCGAGGATCGCGTTGTTGGGGCCGTAGGCCTTTTCGATCTGGTTGAGCGACTGCGCGATCAGGAACCCCTTGATCCCGTAACCGGCCATGAAGGCCAGTGCGCTTTCGAAGAAGTCGAGGCGGCCGAGCGCCGGGAATTCGTCGAGCATCAGGAGGACGCGGTGACGCCGCGCCTTTGGCGTGAGCTCCTCTGTCAGCCGGCGCCCGATCTGATTGAGGATCAGCCGGACCAGCGGCTTGGTCCGGGAGATGTCGGAAGGCGGCACCACCAGATAGAGGCTGGTTGGCCGATCGGCGTCGACCAGGTCGGCGATCCGCCAGTCACAGGCGCCAGTGACCTGCGCCACGATTGGATCCCGGTAGAGCCCGAGAAACGACATCGCGGTCGAGAGCACGCCCGATCGCTCATTCTCGCTCTTGTTGAGCAGTTCACGCGCGGCCGAGGCGACCACCGGATGCACGCCCGCCGCCCCGAGATGTGGGGTGGTCATCATCGCGCGGAGCGTGGTCTCGATCGGCCGACGCGGATCCGAGAGGAAGGCAGCGACCCCGGCCAGCGTCTTGTCGCTTTCCGCATAAAGGACGTGGAGGATCGCACCAACCAGCAGCGCGTGGCTGGTCTTCTCCCAGTGATTGCGCTTTTCGAGACTGCCTTCGGGATCGACCAGCACATCGGCGACATTCTGGACATCGCGCACTTCCCATTCGCCTTTGCGGACCTCGAGCAGCGGATTGTAGGGCGACGATGCAGGGTTGGTCGGATCGAACAGCAGGACCCGGCCGACCGTCGCGCGAAACCCCGCGGTCAGCGACCAGTTCTCGCCCTTGATGTCATGGACGATGCAGCTGCCCGGCCAGGTCAGCAGCGACGGCACGACCAGGCCGACACCTTTGCCCGACCGGGTCGGTGCGAAGCACAACACGTGCTCGGGGCCGTCATGGCGAAGATAGCGCGTCCCGAGCCTGCCGAGCAGAACCCCGTGCTCGCCGAGCATGCCGCCGGCCTCGACCTCGCGCTCAGTCGCCCAGCGCGCCGAGCCATAGGTTTGCGCCCGCTTCGCTTCCCGCGCCCGCCACACCGACATCCCGATCGCGACAGCAGCAGAGGTGATGCCGCCCGACGCAGCGATATACGCGCCCTTCAGGAAGATCGCCGGGGCATAGGCATCGTAGCTGAACCACCACCAGAACAAGGCCGGCGGCGGATAGATCGGCGTGCGGCCAAGCATGAACCAGACCGGCTGCAGCTCGGGCTGGTAGGCAAGCGCGGCGGCGGTCCACTGCGTCGCACCCCAGACGCTCGCGAGGACGATTGCGAGGACGACGATAATCTGGCCCCACAATATCTTGGTGGCGGACATCAGGCGGGCTCCATTGAAAACATGATCACAAGCCGAGCCCCCGAGTTCTCCCGAGGCTCCAGTCGACGCCGCCGCCGGGCGACATCGTGCCGGTGATGTGGCGGCCGAGATGCTGGTCGAGTGCCGGTCGCCACGGCACGAGCTGGAAGCCGAGCCCATCGTCGATCATCGCGAAGCGGCCCGACGCCAGCGTGACCCGTTCGCGGAACACGCCGCTGACATGCTCGCCGACAGCAGACGGACGATGCGGCAGGCCCGTGCGCTCGGCGATCTTCGCGACAGTGTCGTCCAGGTCACGGGTCTTGAGCGTCTCGATCATGCTGTTTGCGAAGATGATCCGCTCGCCCTGGCGGCGCGCGAGACCCTCCCTGACAAGGTGGTCGGCGCGCGCTTCCATGGCCTCGCGGATGTCCCGTCCGAACCCGCCGCCGGTCGCTACCGGCTCCCGTGCGACGAGCTGGCGGTCGAGCCACGTGGCGCCGGGCGCCGTCACCTGCTGATCGAGCGGGATGTCAGACCGGGTTGCGAGCGACAGCCGCGCACTGCCCTTCGCGTCGGGCCAGCTGCGCAGCTCGACAATCGCACCGGGCCTTGCGTCGCCGGTCATGTCGATGTCGCCGAAGCGCACATGGTGCGCGCGGCCGTCCGCGCCATCGATCACGGCATAAGCGCTGCCGATCAGTTCGTCATGCAGGCCGCGCTCGATAAGCCGGCCGACGATCGGCTCGGCGGGAACGTCGCCGTGGAGCGCGAAGCTGGCCAGATCCGGCGCCCGATCTCCGCCCGCCATCGCGCCGTGCATCGTCTTGATGATGTCGGTGCGGATGGAGAGATCGCGAAGTGTCTGCTCGATAGCCGGCTTCAGGGTCCAGCAGGCCGGGTCAACCCGGTCCGCCAGACCAAGCCGTTCGAGCTTCGCCGCGCGACCGAGCATCAGCCGCCGCGTGTCTGGATCGGGGTCACGCCCGCCGGGCCGTAGATCAACAATACCGGCCTCATCGTCCGCCATGCGCTGCAGCCGGCGATCGAGGCCGGTCCAGCGATCAGCCTCGACCTCGCGTTCCAGCGACGCCCGGATATCGCGCTCGCTGCGCGGACCGAGTTCGATCGTGACGCGCTCCTCGGCCCGGGCGCGCATCCCTTCGCGGATATAGTCCCGGTCGATGACGAGGTCGGTACCGTCCGATGCACGGCCACGCACCAGCACATGGATATGAGGATTGTCGGTGTTCCAGTGATCGACCGCCACCCAGTCCAGTTCGGTGTCGAGGTCCTTCGCCATGTCGGCCATCAGTTCGCGGGTGAAGGCGCGCAGGTCGGCCATCTCGCCGGCCTCCTCGGGCGAGACGATGAACCGGAAATGATGCCGGTCATCCTCGCACCGCCCGGCAAGGGCATCGCCGTCCGCCTGGTCGGAACGCGCGTCGAAGAGATTGGCGTCGCGCCCGTCACGGGTCACGCCGTCACGCTCGAGATAAGCAACATGACGCGCGAGCGGCGCGGCACGGAATCGCGCGCCCTTATGGCGCACCACACGCGCCTTGATGACGACGCGACGCCCGTTCGCCCGGAAGCGGGCGCGCAGCGCCGCGCTGCGGCCTCGGCCACGATGGCCGGTACCAACAGCTCTGCCCGACCCGGGCGCGCGGCGGGCATAGCCTGCCGTGGCCGCTGCCCGACGAACCTGAGCCGCAAGCGTGCGGGCCTTGCGGCCCGAGGCCGAACCCCCATCCCGCACCTTTCCCGGCCTGACCCGGAAATCCTCGCCGTCGCTGCTCATGGGAGCGACACCGGGGCAGGAAGTTGACGTGCCAGCCCCCAATCAGCTGAAAAGACATCGGAATGTGAAAAATGTGCCAGCCGCTTCAAAAAGGCGCCAGCCGAAATTCCCCTGCCTATCCAACCACATGCGGCCAGTCTGACGGCGCCGCTTTTATCTCGCCATCGATTTTCCTCAGCACTTCCGAAAAACTGCGATCCCACCGACGCACCGAAACACTGCACCAGTCCACGCCAGAGACCGCCATGCCACATCACCGCGCGACCTTGCCGGAAAGAGGGATGAAGAGGCCGATCGAGACCGGCCTGGTTGCTGCCCTGTCGACCGAATAAGGGGGCACGGACGGCGGTTCGGATGCCGCTTCAACCGCATCGGTATCGTGAACGACAGGCGTGTCGGACCGCCCCGCGAACAGCGCGGCGCGTGTCCATGCTCGAGGATCGGGAACGGCAAATGCGGCGCGATCAGGCGATGTTCCGCCAATGATCGGCGCGAGCCTGTCCACATAGGCGATGGTCTCAGCGGGCAAGGGACGGCCCGTCGCCAGGTGATTTTCGTAGCGGCCGGGACCGGCATTATAGGCAGCGAGAAAGCCCGGGGCGCCGTAGCGGTCATACATTTCACGCAGGAAGGCAGCACCCGCCATGATGTTGTCGCGCGGGTCGTAGATATCGTCTCCAAGGCCGTAACGTGCGCGCAGATCGGCCCAGGTAGCGGGCATGATCTGCATGAGCCCGGTCGCGCCCTTTGGCGACACGACACGCGGATCTCCCGCGCTTTCGACGCGCATCACCGCATAGATCCAGCTTCCCGGAATTGAGAAACGGCGCGCGGCCTCCGCAACATAAGAGGCGACGCTATCAGCAGCGGGTGCGCCACGGAGGACCGGCGCGGCGGCAGCCATTGACGCCGGCGCCAACCCAACACCGATGAGCAGGAGCGCAGCCGGAAGACGCAATGGGCGCACCGGATCAACTCCGGGAGCCGCGCCGTGACGGGCGATTCCACACCGGATGATGCTGCTCCCCTTCGCGGTTTGACTGAAACAGGTTAGCGCTGATCGAACGGGCGAGCGCCGGATCTTCGATCAGCAGCGACACATAGGCGCCGGCGCGCTCCCCGATCCGCTTCCAACCAGCGCCGACCTCCAATCCCCCGCCGTCAGCGCCGAGATGAATGCGGTAGTCCGGCGCATTTTCCCCATCGGCGTCAGCCGGAACGAGGCAGAGTTCGACGTTCAGGCTGAGCGTTTCGATATGCCCGTGGAAGCCGTCAGCGGTTCGGGTAAAGCGACCAATTTGCGTCATTACATGCTCCTCTTGCTCGGGATCGAGGTGTTTCAGTGCGTGGATTTCGGCGGGGGCGCGGCGCGATCATGCTCTCGCGTGATCCAGAGCGGCGTCAGGCGGCCGGTGATCGTGGTCGCTGGAAGTGGCCCGAAATAGCGGCCGTCGAAGCTGTCCAGGGCGTCGGGATTCATCAGGAAGATGTCGCCACGCGCGAGCGCGTGGCACCCCTTCCAGACGGGCAATTCGCGCCCGAGATGGTCTCGATCGCGAGCGTCGCCGAGATGCTTTCCGTCGACGGTGATGCGGTATCCATGGCGGCAAACGCGCTGCCCGGAAACGCCGATAACATGCTTCAGCATCGGCACGCCGCGCGGCAGATAATGGCGCTCGGCAAGGAAGCCGGCGAGCTGATCGGGCGGCAAGACGGCGACCAGGTCGCCGACCTTCGGCGCCGGCGCCGAGCTCATCCGGTACAAGCCTACGGGCACGCTCGCACTGGCGTTCCAGATCAGTCTCGGCGACGGATGGATGAAGGCGGTAACGATCGTCGCCATGGTGGCGAAATACGCCACCATCACATAGCCGAACCGGGTCATGCCTGCAGCTCCCGGCGCTGGAGCCAGGCGCGGTGGCGGTCGACCGAATAGACCCTCGGTTCGATCCCGGCCGTCAGCCGATTATGGACATGGTACCAGTGGTCGGGCGCCGCGTCGCACGGATCGACGCTCGCGACCTCGATGGCGTCTATCGCCTGGACGACGCGTTCGACCTTCGGCCAGCCATGGATCGACAGCAGCAACTCGCCACCCGGCCGCACGAACGGCAGCGTCGAATAGACCTCACCGATTGCGACCGGCTGGACGATCTTGATACGCGACAGGATCGTCCCGAACAGGTTTGACGCCCAGCGGACGAACGCAAATACCTCGCCTGGCCTGAAGCTGACGGTGCGGTGCCGACGATCGACGATCCGGTCATGGGCGATGCGGCCAAAGCGGATCCAATGCTCGGTCCGCTTCTCGATCCATGTCAGTTCGACATGGGTAAGGCCGTCTCCTGCGAGGGAGGCGGGTGCCAATCTCCCGCTCGCGTTTGAGCGCGCACCATCGATCATCAGTTCTCTCCTCGGCTTTCGGGAAATTCGCGCGCGAACAGAGTCCGCTGGATGTCAGCGACGGTCGTGCCGCGCTGGACAGCGACGAGCTTCATCCGCTGCCGGAGCGCCGGCGCGACATAGATGGTGAGCCGGGCGGTGAAGCCACCTGCGGCAATCGGTCTGGCGTCGGCTGGACCGTTGGCGGCCTTGATCCAGCGGGCAGCGTCACCCGGACGCGACACGAACCCGGCATTGGCGGGTCGATCGCTCACGGGACGATCCCCTCGATTTCGGCGGCGAGCTGCGCGACCTCGCGCGCGGCGGGGCCGTCCTCTTCGATCTCGAACGCGAGCCGGCCATGCTGCGCGGCGTGCGCGAAAATGACACGCTGACCGACGCGCGTGCCGAGCAGCGGCGGATCGTGATCCGCCAGCGCAACGGCGGTCGCTCGCGCGATCACGGTGCGCCCAATGCACCGGTTGAGAACGAACCTTGCGGCGAGTTCGGGGCGATAAATGCGCGCCTCGGCCAGCAGCGCCAGCATCTCGGCCGATGCCCATCCGTCGAACGGCGATGGCTGAACGCGGATCAGGACAAGGTCGGCGGCGGGCAAGGCCGATCGCATCAGGCTGGCGACGCGCGGCGGTCCGTCGATCACCACATGATCGGTGTGACGTGCGAGCTCCGGTGCTTCGCGGTGGAGCGTATCGCGGGCGAGGCTGAGCACGGCGAACAGCCGCGGAAGGGCAGCTGCCCCGCGTGCTTGCGACCAGTCGAGCGCAGATCCCTGCGGGTCAGCATCGACCAGAACAACGCGTTTGCCCTCACGGGCCCATTGGCCGGCGAGGTGAAGCGCCAGCGTCGACTTGCCGACACCACCCTTCTGGTTGAGCAGCGCGACGATCATCGCCGTGCTCCGGCACGTGCGATGTCCACAGGCCAATGCCGTGCGTCTAGCGTTAGAAAGAATCCGAAGGATTCTATGTTAGCTAAGTTAAGGGGAGGATTCTGGCAATGATTTCTGTGCCTTAGGGCCGATCTCGGTTCCTGATAGGACGACTCATCGGTTCCCGATAGGACGACTCTGGCGGTTCCTGATAGGACGACTCCCATCACCTGTTATCCACAGGCGCGAGACCGACCCGACGCATGGCGACGTCGAAGGAATCCTCAGGGATCGAGACGAACCGCAGGCGTTCCCGACCGAGCTCGGTCTCGAGCGCGAGACGGTAGCCGGGAAACGGTTGACGGCGGACGATGCCGCGCAACTCGAAGTTGAAACGCTTCAGGGGCGACAGCACGCCGGACTTGAAATGGAGATGGGCGAGATCGAAGCTCCACCCGCCGGTCTGGCGCCCGCCATGTTTGCGCACGATCCTGTAGAGCCACCGCTCGATACCGCCGGTCAGATCAAAATAAGCCCGGTCGATCGTCAGCACGAGTGCCTGATCCATGACGCCGGCGAAAAACCAGTCGGGCACGATCATCTCGATGCCGAGCGGACGTCCGTCGCCGTCGAGCCGCTCCTTCCATTCGTTGATCCAGGAGAAGCGGTGCCGGCGCCGCTGAAGCGGCTGGCGGATCGATGTCGCGATGGTGGTCGACTGGAGCCGGTCGAGCGCGGCTTTCAGGCGGTCGTAATTGTCGCGCCCGGTGCCGCGGCCGATAAAGGTCAGGATCTCATGCGGCGTGGTCGCCATCAGCCGCGAGGTCGGGCGGCCGACATCGCGCGCCTCGACGATCTGGCTCGCCGCCCAGATCAGCACATCGGCATCCCAGATGGTCGCCATACCGTGCTCGGGCGTCGCCTCGACCACAATCCAGGTGTCGCCCATATGGAAGTCAATCGGCGTCACACGCTTCGACTTGGCGAGGCTGAAGAACGGCCAGGCCATCAGGTCCTGGGCATCCCGTGGTGCGATATCGCCGGGGATCGAACGGAACAGGTCGAGCTGAGAACGCTCGATGGATCGCTGCACGGCCATCGTCAGCGCCGTATCGGGCCGGCCGCACCGAGAACGGCCGGGTCGAGGCGCTTGGCGGGGTGTACCACGCCAGTGCCCGGATCGGAGGTCGAGCGCCGGGCACCTTGCTCGGCCCAGGATTGCAGGTCATCCAGCGCATAGACTACCCGGCCACCGAGTTTGTGGAAGACGGGACCCGTGCCGTAGCAACGATGCTTCTCGAGCGTACGTGCCGAGAGGCCGAGAATGAGCGCGGCATCGGGCGTGCGCAGATAGCGTTGAGTCGCACGGGTTTCCGGCATCGTCATTGGTGACCTCCAGCGGACGACGGGCGGTGATCGCCAGCTCCATCCAGTTGCAGGCATGGATGTGCGCGTGCCGGAATGGCCGGAAGGTCCGGATTCTGCGCATCATCCGACCGTGACGGGGAGAACCGGTCGCCTGTTTCTGCCGCGGATTGGCGGGAGTTCGCCGGTCGGCGACGACGTTGGGCGGTCCCGACGGAAACCGCCGGGATCGGGCTATTCGCCCGGGCGGGGAAGCCTCTCCCGTGATGGGTGGAACGGCGAGCGCCGCCGATACGAAAAGCGGCCGATCAGGATTTCTGCCTTTGCGGATGGACGTCGCAAAGCCCCGCCCGGCACTGCCGGGCGGGGCGACCTTTCGGTCAGTCGTTGTTGGCGGCGCCTGCTGGCGCGACCAGATCAGGCTGTAGGTTTCACCGTCTCGTCCTCGCACAGGGTCGCGAGCGCGGTCGCGACCCCGAATTCCTCGAACAGGATCTGCACGACACGTTGGTGCTCGCGCTGCTTGGCAGGCGGGAGATGATCGAGGTCGGTACGCATTGGCATCACTCTGGCCGGATCGATCCGGCGATGCCCAGCCGGAAAGCCGGGCACCGCGCGAATCGCGTTCATTTCAGAGTTTTCTCGAGTCCGTCCCCATCGTACAGTTCACGGTGCAATGCTCGCATTGCGCCTGCCATATGCCGTTCGACATCGTCGACCGTGAGGCCAAGCCGAAACCCGATCTGGGGATAGTCGAGACCATCGACCGCGCTGAGCAGATAGACCGCGCGCTCGGCCATCGGGAGCGTAATGATCGCGGCCGCAAGGCGGATGAGGCGTTCGGCCTCGCGTTCCGCGGCGATCATGCCGCTTCCTCCTGCGCATATTGGCGACACGCGTCAGCATGCCGCTCAAGCAGCCAGTCGGCCGCCTTGCTCGCGGCACCCGCCGCACGGAAGATGGCGCGATTGTCGTTGCGCAGAACCTCGAGCCATGCACTGATATAATCGGCGTGCCGGACGGTCGGCACAATTCCGAGCGACGCGCACAGGAACGCAGATCCCATCTCCGCGATCAGTTCCTCGCGCGCATAGCCCGCCGACCCGAACGGGTTGGTAAGATCCCGCCCGAGCCGCGAAACATGACCGGTCGCATGGACAAGCTCATGCAGCCATGTCCGATACGCGTTGATCTCGTCGAAATAGGCCCGCCGCGGCGGCACCATCACGAAATCTTCCAGCGACACATAAAAGGCCCGCAATCCACCGACCCGGAAGTCCACGCCGCTCGCGGCGATCAGGTCATCGGCCACCGGCACGATCTGCTCATCCGGCAACGCCACCGGCGCAGGGACAAGATCAGGCCCGAGGCCTTCGCACTGATCGACGTTGAACACCGTGAAGCGCTTGAGGAACGCGACCTGCCGTGCCACCTCACCGTCCCGCTCGCTGTCGCCCCGATCCTTCGGCGTGAACCGGTCAGCGTAGCAGATGGTGGTGCCGGCCTCCCCTTTCCTGATATTGCCGCCCAATGCCTGCGCCTGCCGATAGGTGAGCCAGCGCTGCGACGAAAACCCGCGCTTCGTTACGGTCGCCCACAGGATCAGTACATTGATCCCGGAATAGCGCCGCCCGGTCCCGGCGTTGCAGGGCATGCCCACATTCGCCCCCGTATCTCCCCATGGCTGGACCCAGGGCAGCCGTCCCGCCGCCAACTCGGCAATGATCCGATCGGTCACCTCGGCATAAAGACTGGTGGCCGGATGCCGCGCCTGAACTTGCTTCCTCACTGCCTCGCTCCTTCTCAACCACCGCAACCGGCGCCGGAATGGCGGGGTCGGCGGCAGGAGCGGACCGGCAGTCCCGCAAGAGCGGCGGGTTGCACCCGAAGGGGCCAACGCAGTGCCGCACCCGAGGCTCGCCTCGGGTTGCTGGCCGCCGCTGCGGGACTAGTGGGAAGCGACGCCGACCCCGCCAGTTCGAGTGCCGGAGGCCAACGCCATCGCACAGCGATGCCCGCATGCCGGACGGCACGTCCGGCGCGGATTGATCCCCGGGATCAATCCGCCGTCAGCGATCGTCACGGCCGTGCCGACGAGACGCGTAGCGGCTCGGTGGAGCGAAGCGGCATAGAGCGCGGTCGCGCCACGGGCGCGAGACGGACTATGACTTACTGCTCCGGAGCAGCCCTTACGCCAGTGCATCTATTTGAACGCCATATAACGACCGCGGCTGCAATACGGGTCTTCCCCCTTGCGTCTGTATCCACGATCCCGATCCTGTCTGCGGGGAGCAATGCAGACAGGATCACCATGACAGAGAACCCCGACCGAATTCTCCGGCTGAAAACCGTGCTGGAGCGCACCGGGCTCAGCCGATCGACGCTGTATCGGAAGATCGAGAGCGGCACATTTCCGAAGAACGTCCAGATAAGCATCCGTGGCGTTGGCTGGCGTGAGTCGGCTGTCGACGCCTGGCTAAGGAAGCCGATGTTCTATGGAGAGGCGAGTCGGGAAGAACATGTTGGAGGCTTGCTCTACACCGCACGATACCGAACGAAGCCCCCGGTGATCGCAGACGATGCGCAGGCCTTGCGTCTCAAGGACGTGTGAGCCGCGCACGGCATCCGACAGCGAGGTTAAAATAACAAAGCAGAAGCGCCGCCCCCTCGCGACAGCCCGTGCAGGGCCGCACCGGGGATATGCCGCTTTAGCTCAGTTGGTAGAGCATCGCATTCGTAATGCGGGGGTCACAGGTTCGAGTCCTGTAAGCGGCACCAGTTCATAAGGAGAACACCCCCAGAAAATCGGAGAAATCTGCAGTAAACTGACCCTCAGCGGTCCCATTGAATCTCTTTATGTCCCGCTGCAGCCCGCTCAGAAAGGGGCCACAAATCGCGGGGCTATGAATAGTTCAAGGAGGCGTGGCCCCATGCTTACGGTTGTGGAGATTCGGGCGCTTAAACCAGCCAAGCGCCCATACAAGGTTGCCGATTCAGACGGCCTCTATCTGCTCGTTCAACCTTCCGGAGCACTGCTATGGCGTTTTCGCTACCGGATTTTCGGTACCGACCGAAAATTGTCGCTGGGCAGATTCCCGGACGTCACCTTGCAGGAGGCGCGCAAGCAGCGCGATGTCGCGCGAGCCGAGCTGGTCGACGGGATCGATCCCGTCGAAGCGCAGCGTCAGCGTAAAGACAAGGCCGACCTCGCGGCGCAAACCACCTTCAAGCTTGTGGCCGAGGAATTCATCCAGAAGATGGAGTGCGAGGGAAAGTCTCCCGCCACCATCAAGAAGGCGCGGTGGTTCCTCGAGTTGCTCAAGGGGATTGCAGACCGCCCGATCGCCTCGCTCACACCCCATGAGTTGCTTGATGCATTGAAGCGAATTGAGCGCCGCGGACACCATGAAACCGCGCGTCGATTGCAGTCGTTCGCCGGGCGTGTGTTTCGCTATGGCTTTGCAACGTTGCGCGCCGAACACAATCCCGCTGACATTCTCCGCGGGGCACTGATCGTTCCCAAGACAAAGCACCATGCCGCGATCGTTGAGCCGGCCAAGGTCGGTGCGCTCTTGTGCGCGATCAACGAATATGAAGGGCGCCCCGAAACGGTCATTGCACTGAAACTGGCGCCGCACGTATTTCTACGGCCAGGCGAGCTGCGCCAGGCCAAATGGAGCGAGATCGATTTCACGGACAATATCTGGCGCATCCCGGCCGAACGGATGAAGATGAAACGGCCGCACACGGTGCCTTTGTCTCGGCAGTCACTGTGCTTGTTACGCGATTTGCGCGCTGTTGCTCGCGACGGCGAGTTCGTCTTTCCGGCGCTTCACACGACGAAACGATCGATTTGCGAGAATACCTTGAACGTAGCGTTGCGACGCTTGGGATACGGCTCCGATGAAATGACCAGCCAGGGGTTTCGCGCGATGGCTAGCACGCTGCTGAACGAGTCTGGCTTGTGGCATTCTGATGCGATCGAACGCGCTCTCGCTCATGGTGAAAGGGACAGGGTCAGGGCTGCTTATCATCGAGGTGCCCACTGGGCCGAACGGGTCCGGATGGCGCAGTGGTGGTCCGATTATCTCGACGACCTTCGATCGGGGGCAAGGTGATGAAAGGCAAGTCTCGGAAACGAACCTGAGGTAAGGAGTGGCCGAAAACAGATGGCGGGTTAGGGTAATCGCAGCGTTCCCGCATCAGCGAGGAAAAACCGGCCTGGCTAGAGGCTGTTATGGACTTGAGATTCGGTATGATTCATTCGTTTATGGATGAGCATTAACCGCAAGCCGTATCAGTCTGATGTAAGCGATGAGGAATGGTCGCTGGTCGCGCCGTACCTGTTGTTGCAGCGGGAGAATGCTGGGCAACGAGAGCACACCCTGCGGGAGGTTTTTAACGGCCTGCGCTATATCGTGAAAACGGGGGCGCCGTGGCGGTGGATGCCGAACGACCTGCCGCCTTGGGCCGCGGTGTACCAACAAACGCAGCGGCTGGCAGCGGGCTGCTTCGAGGCGCTGGTGGATGATTTGCGCGCGGTGCTGCGGCTGGCGGCGGGTCGCAAGCCCGAGCCGTCCGCGGCGATCATCGACAGCCGGACGTTGCGCTCCACGCCCGAGAGCGGCGGGCGCGCGGGCTATGACGGTGGCAAACGCAAGAAGGGCTCGAAGATCCACATGGCGATCGACACGCTGGGCCACCTGCTCGCGCTGCATGTGACGCCTGCCAGCGCCGAGGATCGGGGTGAAGTGGAACGGCTCTCGCGCACCGTGCAGGCCGTCACCGACGACCATGTCGAGATCGCCTTGGTCGACCAGGGCTATACCGGTGAGCGCGCCGCTGATGCCGCAGCCAATCATGGCATCGCCCTTGAAGTAGTCAAACTGCCAGAGGCCAAGCGCGGCTTTGTCCTGCTGCCGCACCACTGGGTCGTCGAACGGTCATTTGCCTGGGCGACACGCTTCCGGCGCCTCGTCAAAGACTATGAGCGCTATGCCCAAACACTCGCTGGACTTCATGTCGTCGCTTTCGCATGCCTCATGATGAAGCAGGCCGTCGCCATCGCCGCAGGTTCATAGCAGCCTCTAGGGAAGGTGCTCTGACACCGTCATTTCCTCTGCAATGCGATTATGACTTATCCATAGCGCATGCCGTTTGGGCCGGTCGATGACCGGCCCATTTGGCTTAAGGGGCGATTGAGCCGAATGTCTTCCAGGTGCCCGGCGAACCTCCAGCAACGCAGACCCAGCCGACAAAACCGCTCGCTGCTGGCGAACTGTTGAAGACGAGGTCGCCTAGCGCCCAATTTCCTGCAGCAGGCACGGCCGACCGTGTAAATTTGTTTGGCGCCTCGTAATATTGCACGGCAGCGTTGAGCGAGATCGGCGTGCCTTGAACGACTCCCCCCACCGAATTTTGTTTGACGACCGTGTCACCCGATGTGGCGGGGAGATAGATACCGTAGCCGCTCACTCCGAACGATCCCAGAACTGTGTTGTCCATCACGGTGACGCCCGGGAAGGCTAGAGTGCCAGCGACCATGTTTCCGACGCCGCATATGTTGCTTCCCGTCACGGTTCCCAGGTTCTCGCAGCTATTTCCCGTCACGATGCAACTCGAGCCCGCCGCCTGATTGCTGACGGAAATCATGGCTCCCGCACTATTACCCTGATAGTGAGTCGAGCCGTCGATGTCGGCGGTCCTGCGAATCACGTTATTCTTAATTAGCACTGCAAAGCCGCTGATATTAAGGCCAACTTGCGGAGATTTTGCGTCATTCAGCACGACATTGTTGCTGCTGAATTCAACACTGCATCGCTTGTCGGTATCATTGATCCTTATGTCCGCAACAAACCGCGTGAACTCAGCCTTTTTGATCAAATTATTCCTGATAACCAGATCGTAGAATAAGTTTGACGCCCCGGCTCCGGACGATTTGAAAATAGATGCTGGATTACCGGAATTGTAGGACGTGGCCCCGGTCCCGTCGAACACGTTCCCGTCAATGACATAGTTTGACAGGCTACCAGCTGCCGTCCAAGCTATCCCCATATTGCAATCTTTTACGTAGTTATTGGCTACGACAATATCCTGACAGGGCACCCCGGCCTCTGCAAAATATGCGGTCTGATTTCGGACGATATTTCCGCTGATCGTTCCATTTTTCATGTACGCACCAGCGGTCATTCCACGCGTACCACCGTCAATTATGTTTCCGCTCGCGACATAATTTGTACATCCCCAATGTTCGAACGGGATTGGTCCATTGGAATATGTGATCAGATCGAAAATCGGATCGGTCATCACGTTATCGGACACCCTTACGTCGACATAGGTGTCGTAAGCATTGGTGCCATTGTTGTTCATCTGAAAGCCATTGTTGCCCCAGTTCGTCCAGAGGCAATTTTCAACGACGATATTGCGCACGCCAATACCATTATTGGCAGAAATCAGGATGCCGCCGGCAGGCACCGTATCAAACACGCACGAATCGATGGTGAGGTTGCGTCCAGCGGAGGCGTAAAACAACGACAGCGCCCACCTCTTCATTCCCTGGTAAAACCGTACACGGGCGACAGCGATATTACTTCCAGCCATGATCGACATCAGCGGCCGATTGTCCGCGTTGGAAAGCCCGTTCACCGTCAGGTCGGTGAGTTCGATGTTGGAGACGACCACCAGCGTGTTGAGCGGAGCAGCGCCCGCGCCTGCGCGACCGTTGATGCTGGTCAGATTTGTGCCTGCGCCATGAATCCGCGCGTTCGACGAGACGGCAACCGTCGAGATGGAATAGGAGGCCGCCGCGAGTTGCAGCGGCAAAAGGCGAGCCGCAGCGTAGGTGATTGCGGCCTGCAGAGCGCTGGTGTCGTCTGACACTCCGTCACCAATTGCTCCGAACATTTCGGGAGACGGAGCAGGCTCCGATAGTTCGAACCATCGACCGTCTGCCGACTGGAAGCGGTAACCATTTGCACCGGTATTCGACGTAACCGCATATCTCGCGGCACCTTTGCCAGCCACGCTGTAGCCTGACGTCTGAACGATGTTGGTGCTCGCCGGCACGACAAAGGTCGCCCCCTGTGAAAAAAGGCCAATCTCGGGGCAATTCATTGATCATACTCCTGTCCGGATCGCGGCAAATGCTATTACCGCGATGGCTGGAGTACGCCGACTCCAAGTCTGTTTGAATCAAGCGCGAATAGAATCGGGATGACGGCGAAGGTTCACTCTTAGACTAGAAGGAGCCTGTTGGCCGAGCGCAAGGCAATGCAATGACCCAGTGTGCTCTTTGGTCGGGCCATCCATCCACAGCCTGATCGCTTACTTGCGGAGCCGCACAGGCGATGGGCCAACGTCTTAAAGCGAGGCGACAGGGGCGTGCCCGCGTCAGACCCGGAGAGCCTGACGATTAGGCTTGACTGCGCAACGCGTGGACCGCCGTTGCTTTGGACTAAGGGGCTTGCCCTTAGAGCGGGATGGGATGAGGTTGAATCGGAGAGGGATTCCCTTGGCGAAGGAAATCTGATTCAAGTTTCATGCTGGGACTGGAGGCCAGCGTGAATGGCAAAGCCCTACTCGAATGACCTGCGCGAGCGTGTGGTTGCGGCGGTGGAGAGCGGCGGCATGTCGCGCAACCGTGCGGCGGCGCATTTTGGCGTTGCGGTGAGCACGGCGATCAACTGGGTCGCGCGATCACGCCGGACGGGCAGCGTGGCTCCGGGTAAGATGGGCGGCCACAAGCTGAAGACGATCAGGGGGGAACATCGCGCCTGGCTGATCGGGCGGTGCAAGGAAAAGGCCTTCACGCTTCGCGGGCTGGTGGTGGAACTGGCCGAGGTGCGCGGGCTCAAGGTCGACTATCGCTCGGTGTGGGCCTTTGTGCACGACGAGGAACTGAGCTTCAAAAAAAAGCGTTCTTCCCGCTGAGCAGGACCGGCCGGCGATTGCGCGGCGGCGCGAGCAATGGCGAAAATATCAGAAGAACGTCGATCCGCGCCGCCTCGTTTTCATCGACGAGACTTGGGCCAAGACGAACATGGCGCCTTTGCGCGGGTGGGCGCCGAAGGGGCAACGGCTGCGCGCCAAGGTGCCCTATGGCCACTGGAAGACGATGACGTTCCTGGCGGCGTTACGTTGCGATCGGATCGATGCGCCATGCGTGCTGGACCAGCCGATCAACGGCCAGAGCTTCATCGAATATGTCGAGCAGTTCCTGGTCCCAACCCTGTCCAAAGTGAGCTGCCCCCGGTTCCACGGACACCAGGTTAGGCTACCTTAGCCTGCTTCTCGAAGTCCATGGGGCTGAGATAGCCCAGGGTCGAGTGCCTGCGTGTCGGATTGTAGAAGCGCTCGATATAATCGAATACATCCGCGCGTGCCTGATTGCGGGAACGGTATGTTTTCCGCGCGATCCGTTCGGTCTTGAGCGAGGAGAAGAAGCTCTCCATCGCGGCATTGTCCCAGACGTTGCCGGACCGGCTCATCGAGCAAGTGACGCCGTTGTCGGCCATCAGGCGCTGGAACTGCTCGCTGGTATATTGGCTGCCCTGGTCCGAGTGATGCAGCAGGGCGTCGGGCCTGCCACGTCGCCAGATCGCCATGACCAATGCGTCGGTAACGAGCTGCGCCGTCATCGCATCGCTCATCGACCAGCCGACGACACGGCGTGAGAACAGGTCGATGACGGCCGCAACGTACAGCCACCCTTCGGCCGTCCAGATGTAGGTGAAGTCTGCCACCCACTTCTGGTTCGGCGCATCGGCGGTGAACTGACGATCGAGCACATTGCCGGCGATCACCGATCGCTGGCCTTCGTCCTTGGGCAGGCCGCGACGCCGGGGGCGAGCCTTGAGACCATGCGCCCGCATCAATCGTTCGACCCGGTGCAGCCCGCATGACAGGCCTTCGGCCAGAAGATCATGCCAGACGCGGCGTGCGCCATAGGTGCGATAGCTGTAGAGGAAACTTGCCCGGACCTTGGCGCCGAACTCCTCGTCGCTGCGCGAACGCGCGCTCGGCGCACGCACCAGCCAGGCGTGGAAGCCACTGCGCGAGACCCCGAGCGCCTCGCATATCCACGATACCGGCCAGATCCCCCGGTGCTTCGCGATGAAGGCGAACCTCATATCGAGTCCTTCGCGAAGTAGGCCGCCGCTTTTTTTAGGATGTCGCGCTCCGCCTTCATCCGAGCCAACTCGCGGCGCAGCCGCTCAATCTCAAGCTGCTCTGGCCTCATGTTGCCGTGGCCGGGAAACGCCGATCCAGGGTCGCCTTCCGCTTCGCGGATCCACTTGCGCAGCACGTTCGAGCACGTTCG
>NZ_JBFUHB010000031.1:0-49792 GCF_056402595.1 Sphingomonas sp. P3_C6 | reverse complement strand
GGTCAACGCCGCGCTCGAAGGCAAGACCGACAAGCAGAAAAACCCTCACCCACCAGGCTCGCTCGCGTTCGCCTCGTGGATCTGCGCGCGCCTCGGCGGCTGGACCGGCTATTATGGAAAACCCGGACCCGTCGTCATACTCGAAGGCCTCTTACGCCTTCAGACGATGCTACAAGGATACGCACTATACCATGTGTGAATCTCGTAGGGCGAAGGCCGGGGCCCAGTTGGGAAGGCTTATGTAACGGTGCGCAACGATCATCACTATCGTCCCCCAACTGGGCCCCGGCCTTCGCCGGGGAACAAGCAAAGTAGATGTGCGAATGGGATAACCACCGGACACGTCCCGCGGTGACGGACATGTGAGGCTTCAGTTCCTTCACTCAGTCCGACGATAGGCGAACATCCGCGTCTCATACGGAAAGGCGATGCTGTCGCGGCCGGCCAGCTCGGGCGTGTCGGCGATGAGCGCGCGGACCTCGCGCTCCACCGCGTCGCGTTGATCGGACGGCAGCGCGGCGATGAAGCTGACCGACAATGTCCGCCCGACGATCACCTGCTCCGGGCTACCGACATGGGCATTGCGGGCCTGCCGCTCGCCGATAAAGGCGAAGCCCCGCGCCGGGAAGACGTGCCGCCATGCCCCGGTGCGATAGCGCGGCGTATCGCCTTCAAACACGTCGGTGATTCTGGACAGCGCAGCGACCCAGGATACGCTTTCATCGCGGACATTCCAGATCAGGCCAAGCCTGCCACCCGGCGCCAGCACGCGCCCGATCTCGGCCAGCGCCGCCGCGCTGGCGAACCAGTGGAATGCCTGGGCACAGACCGCGACGTCCATGCTCGCGTCCGGCAAGGGGATTGCCTCGGCCGTCCCGGCGATCGCCTCGATGTCCGGATGATCATGCGCCAACCGCTCCCGCATCGCGTCGACCGGCTCGAGCGCGAGGATATGACCGCCGCATTCCTCCAGCAGGGGAAGGAACTTGCCCGTGCCCGCGCCGATCTCGATCGTCGATCGGCCGGGCCCGACGCCGAGTACCTCGCTGAGCCACCGGCTCGCCTCGGGCGGATAGCCGGGGCGCCCGGTCACATAGGTCGCCGCCCCCGCCCGATAGCCTTTCGATGCACTGTCATGGACCGGCATAACCGCCCCGTTCGTTCCATCTCCACCCGACGCTTCGACCATAGGCGCCGACGCGCCGCAAAAGAAAACGGCGGGGGCATCGAGCCCCCGCCGCTTCTTCTTCAATCCTGCCCTCCCGAAAGGGAGAGGCGGGGACTATTGCCCGAAGGTCCGCTGCCACCAGCCGCGACGGGGCGAACCCGCTTCGCCCGGATCGGGATCGATCCCGCCGGCGGCGTCATCGGCAGGCGCGGCGCCATCGTCGGCAAGCGGAATGGCCGGGGCCGATTCCTCTGCAATCGCCTCGGGCGCTGCCGCCTCGGACGCCGCTGCCTTGGTGCGGCGGGCACGCTTCGGCTTGGCCGGCGCTTCGGCCGCAGGAGCCTCGGCGACGAGGGGCTCAGGCTCGGGCGCAGCAACCGCCTCGGGCGCTGCCTCGGCCTCGGCCTTCTTGCTGCGGCGTGCGCGCTTCGGCTTGGCCGGCGCTTCCTCGGCGGGCGCCTCGGCCTCGACGACCGGGGCCGCCTCGACCACAGGTTCGGGGGCAGCAACCTGCGCGACCGCCTCACGTGCCTTGGGGCGACGACGGCCCTTCTTGGGCGCCTCGACCTCGGCAGGAGCCTCTTCGGCTACCGGTGTCTCGACCACGGCTTCAGCCTCAGCGGCATCGGCGTCGACCGGTGCGGACTCGCCACCCTCGACGCGATCACCCTCACCGCGGCGACCGCCACGCCGGCCCCGGCGACCGCGACGGCGACGGCCTTCGCCCTCACCGGCCACAGGCTGCTCGCCGGCGAACTCGGCTGCACCTTCATCGGCGGTCTCCGTTTCGGCATCGGCCTCGCCCTCGGCCTCGCCCTCTTCGCCTTCGGCGCGCGGAGCGCCCTCCTCGCCCTCGGGACGATTGCGGCCGCGGCGGCCGCGACGGCGGCGGCGGCGGCGCGAACCGCCGTCTTCGCCTTCGGCACGCTCGCCACGCTCACGCGGCTCGCGCGGTGCACGTGCCTCGCGGGGGGCTTCCTCTTCTTCCTCGTCCTCGACCTCGACCTCGTCGATCTCGTCCTCGATATCCTCTTCGATATCGTCCTCGATCTCCTCGATCGCCGCGTCGAAGCGCGGTGCATGTGCCGGCGGCGGTCCGGAGACCTCGACCGACATGCGCGCGCCTTCCTGCTCGCCGTCAGGCGCAACCTCGATCGTCACGCCGTAGCGATCCTCGATCTCGGCCAGTTCCGCGCGCTTGCGATTGAGCAGGTAGAAGGCGGCTTCCTGGCTGGCGCGCAGCAGCAGCTGCGATCCGCGGCCATGGGCTGCCTCGTCCTCGATCAGGCGCAATGCCGACAGGCCGGCCGACGATGCGGTGCGGACCAGACCCGTGCCTTCGCAATGCGGGCACTGGCGGGTCGATGCTTCGAGCACGCCGGTGCGCAGGCGCTGACGGCTCATCTCCATCAGGCCGAAGCTGGAGATGCGGCCGACCTGGATGCGGGCGCGATCGTTCTTCAGCGCCTCCTTCATCGCCTTCTCGACCTTCCGGACGTTGGACCCATTGTCCATGTCGATGAAGTCGATGACGACGAGGCCGGCCATGTCGCGCAGGCGCAGCTGGCGCGCGATCTCGTGCGCTGCTTCCAGGTTGGTCGCGGTCGCGGTCTGCTCGATGCTGTGCTCGCGCGTCGACCGGCCGGAGTTGATGTCGATCGAGACGAGCGCCTCGGTCGGGTTGATCACCAGATAGCCGCCCGATTTCAGCTGGACGACCGGATGATACATCGCGGCGAGCTGTTCCTCGACATGGCTGCGCTGGAACAGCGGCACCGGGTCGGAATAATGCTTAACCTTGCGGGCATGGCTCGGCATCAGGAGCTTCATGAACTCCTTGGCCTGGCGATACCCTGCCTCGCCCTCGACGATCACCTCGTCGATGTCGCGGTTGTAGATGTCGCGGATCGCCCGCTTCAGCAGGTCGCTGTCACCATAGACCAGGGCAGGCGCCGACGACGACAATGTCGTCTCGCGAATCCCGTCCCACAGGCGCGCCAGATAATCGAAGTCGCGCTTGATCTCGACCTTGGTGCGCTGGAGGCCGGCGGTGCGCACGATGCAGCCCATCGACGGGGGCAGCTTCATGTCGGCCATGATCGACTTCAGACGCTTGCGGTCGCCAGCGTTCGAGATCTTACGGCTGATGCCGCCGCCATGCGACGTGTTGGGCATCAGCACGCAATAGCGGCCGGCCAGCGACAGATAGGTGGTGAGGGCAGCGCCCTTGTTGCCGCGCTCTTCCTTGACGACCTGGACCAGCAGCACCTGGCGGCGGCGGATCACGTCCTGGATCTTGTAGCGATGGCGCAGGTTGGTGCGGCGCTCGCGCAGATCGTCGACCGCATCATCGGCGGCGCTGCGCTTGCGGCGGCCGCGACCACGGCTCTCCGTCTCGGCGCTTACCTCGGGGTCGGCTCCGCCATCGTCGTCGAACCGCTCGACCGATTCGGCGTCGGGCTCGAAGCCGTCGTCCTCGCCATGCTCATCGTCATGGAGTTCGTCCTCGGCGTCCATCTGGGCGCGCAGCGCTGCCTCTTCGGCGGCGTGCTCGGCCTCTTCGCGCAGCAGCGCGTCGCGGTCTTCCTTCGGGATCTGGTAATAATCGGGGTGAATTTCGCTGAAAGCGAGGAAGCCATGGCGATTACCGCCATAATCGATGAACGCCGCCTGCAGCGACGGCTCGACCCTGGTGACCTTGGCTAGATAGATATTGCCCTTGAGCTGCTTGCGCTCAGCGGACTCGAAATCAAACTCCTCGATCCGGTTCCCCTTGACGACGGCAACCCGGGTCTCTTCCCGGTGCCGCGCGTCGATCAGCATACGCATGGTCATTTATTGTTCTCCGGGCGCGCGGTCCGGGGCCTGGCGGCATCCGCCGCGCGCGATTGTGATGCGGCGACGTGGTGGCGGAATTGCCGCCCTTTTCCGTGCCGCTTGTGGTTTCGAAAAATGCCTCTGCTCGCGATCCACGCCCCGGCATCTGGCCCTGGGCACCCCGCGCGCTCGCGAGACCGCCGGCGGAAACCGGTCGGTGCGAGGGGCGGGGAAAATGCATCATGCGAACGTCAACCTGAAGAGCCGCCACCGAGAAATCCGGTGCGGCCATGGGACCGGGCAGACGCCAGAAGAGGCGCTTGCCGGTGCAATTTCATGACTAGCACTGCTATCGCCGCGCAGCAACCGGCACGTTTCTGCCGGGGTCCACGGCAATTTCATGCCAAAATTTGCCGTTAACCATATAATTTTACCGTGCCGGAAGGGGCTGTCACCTATTCCGGGGGCTGTCGTTTTGTACTCGATGGGACCCCCCGCCCATGCCTTTTCGCTGGACCGTTGCCCTACCGGCGCGGCATTACCGATCCGTGTCGTTCCTTCTTGCCCTTCTGGCCTGCTGGCTTGGCGGTTCGCCCGCCTGGGCCGCGACCATCGAGCGTGTCGAGATCAGGCAGGACCGCATCGTGATCCGCTTCGACCAGGGCGTCGCGGACGCCTCCAGCTTTGTGCTCAAGGGGCCGCAGCGCATCGCGGTCGATATCGATGGCGCATCACCGGGCGTGCCGGTCGACGGGAATGGCATGGTTGCGGCGGTGCGTCAGGCAGCGCGCGGCAATGACGGCACCCGCATCGTGTTCGACCTCTCCCGGCCCGCGATCGTCACCGAAGGGACATTCGGTGCCGACGGCCGCGAACTGACGCTCGAGCTGCGCACCGTCGACGACGCCAGCTTCGCCCGCGCCGCGGCGGAACAGCGCCTGCGCTTCCTTCCGCCGTTCAACCTGGGAATGCAGCCGCCCGCGCGCAAATATGAAGTGTCGGTTCCCATCCCGAAATCGACCAGCAAGCTGCCGCTGCCGCGAATCTACGGCGATGACGACAGCCGCCCGCTGGTGGTGATCGACGCAGGTCATGGCGGCGTCGACCCCGGCGCGATCTCGCCGGTCGACGGCCGCCGAGAAAAGGACGTGACGCTCAGGATCGCCCGCGCGATCCGCGACGAACTGCTCCGCTCGGGCCGGGTCCGCGTCGCGCTGACGCGGGACGACGACAAGTTCCTCGTCCTCCAGGAACGGTACGGCATCGCGCGCAAGCTCAAGGCCAGCCTGTTCATCTCGGTGCATTGCGACAGCGTGGGCAGCGGCGACGCCTCGGGCGCGACCGTCTATACCTTGTCCGAGGTCGCCTCCGACAAGGAATCGGCCCGTCTTGCCGCGCGCGAGAACAAGGCCGACATCATTTCGGGCGTGAACCTCGCCTCCACCTCGGCCGACATCTCGTCGATCCTGATCGACCTTACCCAGCGCGAGACGATGAACAGCTCGGCGAACTTCGCCCGCCTGCTCGGCCGCGAAGCGCAGCCGCTGATGCCGATGAAGCCGAACTTCCACCGCATGGCGTCACTGATGGTGCTGAAGGCGCCCGACATGCCGTCGATCCTGTTCGAGACCGGCTATATCTCGAATCCGAAGGACGCAGCCTTCATCGATTCGCGCGAAGGCCGCGAGCGCATCGCAGAAAGCGTCCGCCGCGCGGTCGACATCCACTTCGCCCGCCGGCTCGCATCGAACGACTGACACGAAATTTCAGGGAGGAGGTGCTGGCG
Organism: Sphingomonas sp. P3_C6; assembly: GCF_056402595.1. Lineage (NCBI taxonomy): Bacteria > Pseudomonadati > Pseudomonadota > Alphaproteobacteria > Sphingomonadales > Sphingomonadaceae > Sphingomonas > Sphingomonas sp. P3_C6. Next base: position 44,021 of record NZ_JBFUHB010000031.1, on the reverse strand, counting down.
TGTGGCGCCCGCCCTTCGTCACCCCGGACTTGTTCCGGGGTCCACCGTCCCCAGGACTCTGCGGCCCGAGAATGTGCGGCACGGTGGATGCCGGAACAAGTCCGACATGACGCAGATCGCATTAAGCTATTGATTTATAATGATATATTTCACAACTAATGATCAATCCCGGAAATGTCAGCAACCCTCACGACATTTCCAACACCCTCGCCCAGCACACCCCCGACAGGCATGACAAAAGTCAGCCGCGAAAAACGCCGCATTTTCCCGAATCCCCTCGTGAAAACCCAACAAACCGCCCGATACCGCCCAGGACTTTCGTCACACGCACCATGCCGGACGCGCCTGACTCAATCCGGCCGCACGACGACTTATCCGGGCGGAACGCGCAAGGATGAAAGGACACAGGCTGRCAAGCCCCGATAAACTTGCTAGAGCCTCGACCCTGTATGACCAGTACCGAATCCAGCGTGAAATTCCGCCTTCGCCGCGACGTTGAGGGGATTCGCGGATTTGCCCAACGCGTCTGGGGGCGCTGGTGGGTGAAGGTCCTTGCCGTCCTCGCGGTGCTGATCGCGATCGCCTATGCGATCTTCTGGTATGTCTTTGCGAGCGACCTGCCCTCGGTCGACAAGCTGCGCTCCTATGAGCCGCCACTGCCGACCAACGTCCGCGGCATCGATGGCACCCCGATCCATAGCTATGCCCGCGAGCGCCGCGTCGAACTGAGCTACGCCGAATATCCGCCGCTGCTGGTCCGCGCCTTCCTCGCCGCGGAAGACAAGACGTTCTTCGAGCATCATGGCGTCGATTATCCCGGCATGGCCGGCGCGGTCATCGATTACGCCACGAAGTTCGGCACCGGCCGGCGCGCCAAGGGCGGCTCGACCATCACGCAGCAGGTCGCCAAGAACCTGCTGATCGGCAACACCTATTCGCCGACGCGCAAGATCAGGGAAGCGATCCTCGCCTATCGCATCGAGGATACGCTGACCAAGCAGCAGATCCTCGAGCTGTATCTCAACCAGATCGCGCTTGGCCGGAACGCCTTCGGCGTCGAGGCGGCGAGCTATGCCTATTTCAACAAGGAGCTGAAGCAGCTCGACCTGCCGCAGATGGCCTATCTCGCCATCCTGCCCAAGGGCCCGTCGAACTACGACCCGTTCCGCAACACCCAGCGCGCGCTCGACCGCCGCAACTATGTGCTGCGCGAGATGCTCAAGAACGAGTTCATCGACCAGGCGCAATATGACAGGGCAGTCGTCGCGCCGATCGGCGCGGTGCCGCGCCAGACGCCGAAGACCGAGGTGGCCGGTGCCGGCTATTTCGTCGAGGAGGTCCGTCGCCAGTTGATCGACAAGTTCGGCGAGGATGAAAAGGCCGGACCGTACAGCGTCTATTCGGGCGGCCTGTGGGTGCGCACCTCGCTCGACACCAAGATCCAGCTCGACGCCCAGACGGCGCTGCGCAACGGCCTGATCCGCTTCGAACGCGGCCGCGGTTGGAACGGCCCGCTGCGCCATGTCGAGATCTCGGGCGACAATTGGCAGTCGGCATTGCTCAATACCAATCTCCGTCTCGACTATCTGGACTGGCGTGCCGCGATCGTCACTTCAGTCGGCGGCGGATCGGCCACGCTCGGCTTCAGCAACGGCCAGACCGGCAGCCTGCCGAGCTCTGCCGCGCAAATGCCGGTGCGCGGTGTGGGTGGCACTGCCTTTGCGGCGCTGAAGGTCGGCGACATCCTGGCCGTCGCGCCCGAGGGCGGCACGTTCGCGCTGCGCTCGGTGCCCAAGATCTCCGGCGGCTTCGTCGTCGAGGAACCCGCCACCGGCCGCATTCTCGCAATGCAGGGCGGTTTCGATTCGAGCATCCAGTCGTTCAATCGCGCGACCCAGGCGATGCGCCAGCCCGGCTCGACGATCAAACCGATCGTCTATGCGGCCGCGCTGGAAGGCGGAATGACCCCCGCCTCGATCATCGTCGACGGGCCTTTCTGCGTCTATCAGGGCGCGCGGCTCGGCCAGAAATGCTTCCGCAACTTCGGCGGCGGCGGCTCCGGTCCCCATACCATGCGCTGGGGCGTCGAGCAGTCGCGCAACCTGATGACGGTCCGCGCCGCCTCGCAGACGGGCATGGAACATGTCGTGTCGCTGATCGACCGGATCGGCGTCGGCAAATATCCGCCCTATCTGTCCTTCGCATTGGGCGCCGGCGAGACGACCGTGATGCGGATGGTCAACGCCTATTCGATCCTCGCGAACCAGGGCCGCGGCCACCCGGCAACCCTGATCGACTTCGTGCAGGACCGTCACGGCAAGGTGATCTGGCCGACCAACTGGCACGCCTGCGACCGCTGCAACGCGCCGGACTGGAACGGCAAGCCGATGCCGCGCCCGGTCGCGCACGGCAAGCAGGTGGTCGACGCGCAGAGCGCCTATCAGATGGTGCATATCGCCGAGGGCGTGATCCAGCGCGGCACCGCGACCGTGCTGCGCGATCTCGACCGGCCGATGTTCGGCAAGACCGGCACCAATTCCGGCCCGACCGACGTGTGGTTCATTGGCGGCACGCCGCAGATGATCGGCGGCGTCTATATCGGCTATGATTCGCCGACCGGACTTGGCGGCTACGCCCAGGGCGGCACGATCGCCGCGCCGATCTTCAAGGAGTTCGCGGTCAAGGCCTATGAGGGAATGGAGAAGATCCCGTTCCGCGCGCCCGCCGGCATCCGCATGGTCCGGATCGACCGTGCCTCGGGCAAGCCGGTCTTCGGCGCCTGGCCGACCACCGACCCGAAGGCGGCGGTAATCTGGGAAGCATTCAAGCCCGAGAGCGAGCCGCGCCGCGCGGCGCGCCGCGATCTGGAGAGCGACGCCGCCGACAAGCCGAGGGAAGCCAAGCCCGTCCAGCGGCAGGAAGCCGCCCCGCGCGACACCGACTTCCTCCAGCGCGAAGGCGGAATCTACTAGGCATAAGCCCGATCCGGGCGCATCCTGCATCGGTTCGTCAGCCGATGGGAGAAGCAGCCATGGCGTTGGAGATCAGTGAGACCGGCATCCGCCTGACGGTCGGTGAGCCGGCAGCGGCAACACCACCGGCGGAGAATGGAGAGGTACCGCCTTCCGCGGCGGACCGGCCCCCGTCGCGGATCGAGCAGATCGTCAATGCCTGTGTGCGACGTGTCCTGGCGACGTTGAAGCGTCTTCAGGCGCGCTGAACGGGCGCTAAATCATATTGAATGATACCCCCGCCTTGCCAAGGACGGGCGGAATCTACTAGCCCGCCCTATATATCCCTGTGAGCCGGCTCCTGTCGGCATGACGAGTATTTACCGGAGTTCCCACCATGCGCGCCGAAGCGCAGGCTCATGTCGACACCATCAATGACGCGCTCGCGCTGCTCCGCCGCTTTCTCGATTGGGACCGCGCGCTGCGTCGGCTCGACGAGCTGAACGCGCGCGTCGAAGACCAGTCCCTCTGGAACGATCCCAAGCTCGCCCAGTCGGTGATGCGGGAGCGCCGACGCCTCGAAGAGGCGATCAACGCGACGCGCGCGATCCAGAACGAGCTGTCCGACACGGCCGAGCTGATCGAGATGGCCGAGGCCGAGGGCGACGAGGAAATGGCGGCCGACGGCACCCGTAGCCTCGCCGAACTCGCCACGCGGGCCGAGCATGACAAGATCCAGGCGCTGCTCGCCGGCGAGGCCGACGGCAACGACACCTATATCGAAGTCAATTCCGGCGCCGGCGGCACCGAGAGCCAGGACTGGGCCGGCATGCTGCAGCGCATGTACACCCGCTGGGCCGAACGCCGCGGCATGAAGGTCGAACTGGTCGACCAGCATTCGGGTGAGCAGGCCGGCATCAAATCCGCAACGATGCTGATCAAGGGCGAGAACGCCTATGGCTATGCCAAGACGGAAAGCGGCGTTCACCGCCTCGTCCGCATCAGCCCCTATGACAGCGCCGCGCGCCGCCACACCAGCTTCGCCAGCATCTGGGTCTATCCGGTGATCGACGAGAATATCGAGGTCGAGATCAACGAGAGCGAGCTGCGCATCGACACCTATCGCGCGTCGGGCGCGGGCGGTCAGCACATCAACACGACCGATTCGGCCGTGCGCATCACGCACCTGCCGACCGGCATCGTCGTGCAGTGCCAGAACCAGCGCAGCCAGCACAAGAACAAGGCCGAGGCGTATAACCAGCTTCGCGCCAAGCTTTATGAGCGCGAGCTGCAGATCCGCGAGGCTGCGGCCAATGCGGAGAACGCGACCAAGACCGATATCGGCTGGGGCCACCAGATCCGTTCCTATGTCCTCCAGCCCTATCAGTTGGTGAAGGATCTGCGCACCGGCGTGACCTCRACCAGCCCATCCGACGTGCTCGACGGCGACCTCGACCCCTTCATGTCGGCCGCGCTGTCGCAGCGCGTTACCGGCGAGACGGTCGAGGTGGAGGACGTCGAGTGAGGTTGGCCGCAGCCCTGGCGTTGGCGGCGATGCTGCTCACGGGCTGCGAGCCCGGGCAGCCGCGTGTCGATGACGACCAGGACAAGGCGGGCCCCTTCCCCAAGGCCGACCGGCCGGTCGCGCATATCATCTCGTCGCGCTGGTCGACCGAGGAAGCACGCGACCGCCTGAACGAGGCCGGCGAGGTGATGGACAAGGCCGGGCTGAAGGCCGGCATGACCGTCGCCGATATCGGCGCCGGCGAGGGCTATTACACGATCCGCGCCGCCACCCGCGTGGGCAAGGACGGCCGGGTGCTGGCCGAGGACATCGTTGCCGGCGTGCGTGATGCGCTGGCCGAGCGCGTCGCGCGCGAACGGCTCGACAATGTCAGCGTGCGCCTCGGCCTGCCCGCCAATCCGCGCCTGCCCGATGCGAGCTTCGACCGGGTGCTGATGGTGCACATGTATCATGAGATCGAGCAGCCTTATGAATTCCTCTGGCGGATGCGCCCGTCGCTGAAGCCGGACGGCCTGGTCGTGGTGGTCGATGCCAACCGGGCAACCCAGAATCACGGTACGCCGCCCGGGCTGCTGCGCTGCGAGTTCGCAGCGGTCGGCTATACCCAGGTCGAGATGCACGAGATGCCATCGGCCGGCGGATATCTCGCCACCTTCCGCGCGGTCGGCCCCCGGCCCGAGCCCCGCGCCATCAAGCCGTGCAAGCTGGGGTGAACCCGCCAGGCCTGGGTCGCCATTGTGTTCGCGGCCGGCCTATGGGAAGCTTCGTTCAACCGCATGCGGAGCGCAATTGCGGGCCTGATGGGAGGACTTCATGAAAAGGCTGAACCTGGTCGTACTGACCCTTGCCGTGATCGCGGTCGCTCCGACGGCGACGGCCCAGGAACGGTATCGCGACGGCTATCGCGACCGGGACGGCGGGCCGCGAGTCACCGTTTTCGTCGACGATGATTTCCGCGGGCGAAGCATGGAGATCACCCGCCCGATCCGCCGCCTCGGCCCGACCGGCATGGAAGACAAGATCTCTGCGATCGGGGTGGACAGTGGCACCTGGCAGGTCTGCACCGACGACGATTTCCGCGGACGCTGCGAGATCATCGACCGTTCGATCGGCCGGCTCAGCCGGATGGGTCTGGACGACAAGATATCTTCGATCCGCCCCATGCCCCGGCCACGCCGCCGACGCTGATCGCAAGGGGCAAACGACTGGCTTGGCGCGCGGTGGCGCGCGCGCTATCCCGATCCGATGCAGCCCTATCTCGACCTCATGCAGCGCGTGCTCGACACCGGTGCCCAGCAGATGGACCGGACGGGCACGGGAACGCTGTCCGTGTTTGGCCATCAGATGCGTTTCGATCTGGCCAAGGGCTTCCCTGTCCTCACCACCAAGAAGCTGCATCTGCGGTCGATCATCGTCGAGCTGCTGTGGTTCCTGCGCGGCGACACCAACGTGCAGTGGCTGCGCGACCGCAAGGTGAGCATCTGGGACGAATGGGCCGATGAGGATGGCGAGCTCGGTCCGGTCTATGGCAAGCAATGGCGCGACTGGGAGACGGCGGACGGCCGCCATATCGACCAGATCAAGGACCTGATCGAGCAGATCAGGTCCAGCCCCGCGTCGCGCCGCCAGATCGTCAGCGCCTGGAACCCGGGCGACCTCCACGCCATGGCGCTCGCGCCGTGCCATTGCCTGTTCCAGACCCATGTCGCGAACGGGCGGCTCTCGCTCCAGCTCTATCAGCGTTCGGCCGATATCTTCCTCGGCGTGCCGTTCAACATCGCAAGCTATGCGTTGCTGACCCATATTCTGGCGCAGCAGTGCGGGCTGGAGCCAGGCGAGTTCATCTGGACCGGCGGCGATTGCCACCTCTACTCGAACCATCTCGATCAGGCGCGCGAGCAGCTCTCACGGCAACCCGGCGCGCTGCCGCAGCTCGAGATTCTCCGCAAGCCAGCCGGCATCGACCAGTATGACTATGAGGATTTCCGGCTCGTCGGCTACGAGGCGCAGGCGCATATCAAGGCGCCCGTCGCGGTCTAGGATTGCATCTGCTGCTCGAAGCTGAGCTCGATGAATTCGGCCGGGTGGATCATCTGCACGGTGACGAGGACGCGCATATGGCCGTCTAGCACATCCTGCGCGGTCATGGTCGTCCCAAGGCCGACGGATACCTGGAACGCTTCCGACGCCTTGGCGCCCATCAGGCCACCCTGGGTCCAGAGACCGGTCAGGAAATTGGAGATCATGCCGCTGACGCTTGCCCAGGTCGCCCCGGTATTGGGCTCGAAGGCGAACGGCGCCAGCGCTGCCTTGATCGACTGCTCGATATAGATGAGCGTGCGCCGTACTTGAATGTACCGATAATCCTGGCTGTTGCCGTCCAGTGTGCGTGCGCCCCAGACGACGGCGCCCCGGCCGGCGAACAGGCGGATCGCATTCACGGCCAGCCCGTCGAGCGGCACGTTCATGTCGCCCTGCTCGGCGTCGTCGACCGGGATCGTCACGCCATCGACCATCGCGACGGACAGGTTCGCCGGCGCATTCCAGACGCCGCGGACCGAATCGGTATCGGCATAGAGCCCTGCCATCGTCGGCGAGGCTGGCATGACCCTCGGATTGCCGTCGATCACTGAATCGAGAAACGGGAAATAGCTCGCACCATAGCTGGCCGCCTCCGCCTGTACCGGCGCGATGCCCGTTCGGAAGCGGGCAATGGCGGCCTGGATACGCTGTGGCGTCGCGTTGGCGGAATCGCGGCCGCCCGGTACATCGAGGATCGCGAACCGATCTTGCAGGGTCGCTGCCTGGCGCAACATTGCACAGGCAAAGGCGTAATAATCCGCCTCGGCCATCGCCAGCGCATCCGGAGCGACCAGCAGGGTCGGCCCGACCTGGGCCGCGATCGCATCGAGGCCGGCCTGGCAATGCTGTGGCGCCAGCCCGGCCGCGCCCATGTCGGTGGTGAAATCGGCGAAGCTGCCGACCGACATGACATAACAATTGCCACCGCCATTGCCGAAGAACATCGCCACGCTTTCCCGCAGGATCGGCACGACCCCGGTCGGGTCGCCGGACCAGCCAGTGCCGAACATCGTCTCATAATCAGCCAGCGACGAGACGGAGGCCGGGACATTGGTGAGCGAATTGCCGCCGACCGGATCGGTCGCCTTCTCGCTATACCCGATAAAGGCCGGCACTGCGGTCGCCACCCCGACGATCGAGAGCGGAAAGGCCGACAGTTCCTGGATATAGACGCCAGGCGTCGCGCGACTTTTGTCCATTCCCACCCCCTTGTAGCGCGGCGAGCCTAGCAGCCGGCCTGCCGTGCGCAACGGCCGATACCACCGCGATCGGTGCATTCCCCATCGCCAATTCAGCAGCCATTCAGTCGAACGATTACAAATGTAGTCGGACAGGGACAAAGGGAGACAAGGACATGCGGGAGATTAATCTCACGATCATCACGGCTGCGCTCGCCGCAGCGCTTCTGCAATGGATGACCCAGTCGCCACAGCCGCAGCCCAAATCCACGCTCCCCTGCCCCTGCGCCCGACAGGCAATCCCGTCATGATCTCCGCACAAGACGGTGGCACCGCGGCCCGACGCATCGCATAAGCGACCGATGTCGATCCCTCCCCATATCAGCCTTCACCTCGCCCGTGCCGACAACGGGGTGATCGGCCACAACGGGGGGCTGCCATGGCGGCTGCCCGCCGATCTCAAGCGCTTCAAGGCGCAGACCATGGGCAAGCCGATGATCATGGGCCGCAAGACCTTCGAGAGTTTCCCCGCCCCGCTGCCGGGCCGCCGCCATATTGTCCTTACCCGCGACGCGACCTGGTCGGCCGAGGGTGCAGAAGTCGCGCATTCCGTCGAGACGGCGATCGCCATGGCCGACGCGCCCGAGATCGCGGTGATCGGCGGCGCCGAGATATTCGCGCTGTTCCTGGCGCGCGCCGACCGGGTCGAACTGACCGAGGTCCATGCCGCGCCAGAGGGCGATGCCGTCGTCCCGGCCTTTACCGGCTGGCGGGAGATCGGTCGCGAGGATCATCCCGCCGACGGCGACCGACCGGCATACAGCTTCGTAACGCTGGAGCGGCCGTAACCGCCTTGTTCGCGCGTCCATCGTCCCTCATACCTTGGATCGATCGGACAGCCGGCGCAGTGGACGCCGGACTGATCCGGCGTGACGGAGAGGCGATATGCGCAAATGGTTCTGGGGCATATTGGCCCTGATTCTCGTCGCCGCGATTGCCTTCTTCACCCTTGCCCCGGCAATGATCGAGCGATCGATGAACAAGGTCGAGCCGGTCTCGCTGAAGATCAGCCCGCGCGCTCGCGCGCTCCATGCCACCTTGCAGATCGCCGACATGCATGCCGATACCCTGTTGTGGAAACGCAGCCTGCTGGACCGGGTGGATCGCAGCCAGGTTGATCTGCCCCGGCTGATCCAGGGCAATTATGCGCTTCAGGTGTTTTCCTCGGTGACCAAGACGCCCAAGGGCCAGAATTACGACGCGAACACCGCCGACACCGACAACATCACCTCGCTCGCCATTACCGATCTCCAGCCGATCCGCACCTGGGGCTCGCTGCTCGAACGCTCGCTCTGGCATGCGACCAAGCTCGACCGCTACGCTGCCGCCTCGAATGGACAGTTCCGGGTGATCCACAACCCGGCCGAGCTCGACCGGCTGCTCGCCGATCGCGCTTCGGGCAGCAAGGTGGTTGGCGGCATGCTCTCGATCGAGGGCCTGCAGGATCTCGAAGGCAAGCTCGGTAATCTCGACCGGCTCCATGCAGCGGGCTTCCGCATGGCGGGGCTGGCGCATTTCTTCGATAATGACGTGGCCGGGTCGATGCACGGCGTGGCCAAGGGCGGTCTCTCCCCACTCGGCATTCAGGTCGTGCGGCGGATGGAGAGGATCGGCATGATCGTCGACGTCGCCCATTCGAGCCACGCAACCACCGCCCAGGTGATCGCCATGGCGAAGCGCCCGATCGTCGCCAGCCACACCGGCGTGCAGGCGACGTGCAAGGTCAACCGCAACCTGACCGACGACGAAATCCGCGGTATCGCGCGGACCGGCGGGGTGATCGGCATCGGCTATTGGGATGCGGCGATCTGCTCGACCCGACCCGAGGCGGTCGCGGCGGCGATCGCGCATGTGCGGGACGTGGTCGGCATCGACCATGTCGGTCTCGGCTCCGATTTCGACGGCGCGGTGACCACCGGCTTCGACTCGAGCCAGATCGTCGCCGTGACCCAGGCGCTGATCGACCGCGGATTTTCGGACGCCGATATCGCCAAGGTGATGGGGGGCAATGTGTTTCGGGTGCTGCGCGCGGGGATCGCGCCGCAATGATCCTGCCCGACACGGGGAGGATTGTGTCCGTCGCGTCGCCCCCCTATGCCCGAACGCATGGAGCGGCTTGACGGCGGCTCGGTGGTGCCTCCCGAACTTCGGGGCGGGATCGTCGCGCTGGGGAATTTCGACGGGTTCCACATGGGGCATCAGGCAGTGGTCGGCCAGGCGGTCGAGCGCGCCCGTGCGGAAGGTCGCCCGGTGCTGGTCGCGACGTTCGACCCGCATCCGGTGCGCCATTTCAAGCCCGATGCAGCCCCTTTTCGCCTGACCACCTTGGACCAGCGCGAGGCGCTGTTCGCCGCCGCGGGCGCCGACGGCATGGTCGTGTTCCGCTTCGATGAGGCTCTGGCCGGCCTGACCGCGCTTGAGTTCGTCGCCGATCGCCTGCTCGACAAGATCGGCGTTGGCGGCGTGGTGACGGGCCAGGATTTCACCTTCGGCAAGGCCCGCGGCGGGAATGTCGATATTCTCGCCGATCTCGGTGCGAAGAACGGCTTTTCGGTCGACACGGTCGCCCCGGTCGAACTCGATGGCGAGGAAGTCTCCTCCAGCCGGATCCGCGACCTGCTCGTCGCCGGCGATCCGCGCGGCGCGGCGCGGCTGCTCACCCGGCCCTTCGCGATCGAAGGCGTGGTCCAGCATGGCGACAAGCGCGGCCGCGAGATCGGCTATCCGACCGCCAATATCGACATGGGCAATTATCTGCGCCCCGCTTACGGCATCTATGCGGTGCGTGGCCGGCTGCCCGACGGGCGCCTGCTCGACGGTGCGGCCAATCTCGGCGTGCGGCCGAGCTTCGATCCGCCCAAGGAACTGCTCGAGCCCTATTTCTTCGATTTCTCGGGCGACCTTTACAACCAGACGATCGAGATCGCGCTGATCGATTTTCTCCGCCCGGAAGCGAAGTTCGACTCCCTCGACGCCCTGACCGCGCAGATGGAGAAGGACTGCACCCGCGCGAAGGAACTGCTCGCGGGCTAGCGAGCCTGCGCGGGCGACGTCGTCCTTGGGAGAAGCAAGTTTTGCCCGCGCAGGGCCCGCGCATCCGCACTGCCGGGGAGCGCGAACGCAAAATGGGGGCCGGCATCGCTGCCGACCCCCTGTCGCCGGACTTCGATCCGCTTGGCATCTCCGAAGAGACGCCCGCGCCCTCTGGTTTCGGCGGCATGCTCCACCCGCGCCGCGAACGGCCCTAGGCTTCGCATTTCGGTCACCGGGGTCGGGCGCGATACCCTTGCGGGCCTCAACGCCGCGACCTCCGGCGGCCAGCTCGATAATCAGGTCGAAACCCGATGATCGCGCCTCGGCCACTCTCTCCGGATCGCCTTCCACCCGTTGCCGGGCGGCGCGTTTCCGGTCTTCACGGCCAACGTCCTTTCATGTCGCGAGGACCGGAAAGAACGCCTTGGACCATCTTTCCGGGCCGTTCCGCCAAGCCTTCGCTTGCGCGACGGCGGGCTTCCCTGCTCGGTCCGACACTCCGCCAGAAGCGTGAACGGTTTCCTTGCGGCACCTTTCCACAATTCTGACATAAGCCTCTGTTACTTCTGCGATTTCTCGCTTCCGCGTCTTCCGCTTACAGTCATGATGCTGTCATTGAATCCGAGTCGTGCAAAGGCTCAAACGACGTCGCGCGCCTGTGGATAACGTGGATATCGTGGAGAATATCCTGCGCCCAGCCGCCCTCTTCCCAAGACCTGCCGCACCGATGAATGGAACGTTATTCGACGTTCATGCAACTTCGCCCAAAGAGGGAGCGTTACGACCCCGATATTGATTTAAGGCAAGGGAGTAGACCAATGCGCAAGATGATCATGGCGGCCGTCGCCGCCTCACTCGTGATCCCGGCAACCATGGCGGTTCCCGTTACCAGCGCCGAAGCGCGCAAGAACTACCGGTACAAGGAGTGGCGTGGCCGCGACGGCCGCACCTATTGCCGCAAGTCGGACGGCACGACCGGCCTGCTCATCGGCGCCGTCGGCGGTGCCTTGGTCGGCCGCACGATCGATACGCGCGGCGACCGCACCGTCGGCACGCTGGGTGGCGCGATTCTGGGCGGTCTCGCCGGGCGCGAGATCGACCGCAGCAACAGCAACAACCGGCGCCGCTGCCGCTAAACGTTTTCTTTTGAGAAATAACGGCGAAGGGCGCGGCGCGATCCGCGCCCTTCGTGTATTCGGGTCTCCCATCGCAGGAGACCTATCATGACGACTCGCAGCGGATCCGCCCGGTATAATGGCTTCGGCAAGGACGGCGTCGGCCATGTCTCGACTCAGTCGGGCGCGCTCGCCGACACGCCCTATGGTTTCACCAGCCGCTTCGAGGAAGGCCCGGGCACCAACCCCGAGGAACTGATCGCCGCCGCCCATGCGAGCTGCTTCACCATGGCGCTGAGCTTCGGCCTCGCCCGCGCCGGCTATTCGGACGGCACGCTGGAGACGAACGCGAAGATCACGCTCGAAAAGGACGACAGCGGCTTCACCATCACGCGCTCCGATCTCGATCTGACCGCGACGATCGACGGCATCGACCCCGAGCAGTTCGCCGATATCGCCGCCGACGCGAAGGCGAATTGCCCCGTGTCCAAGCTGCTGAAGGCCGAGGTCACGCTGACGCACCGCCTCAACCCCTGATCGCGCAGGCGCGGCATTGCGGTTGCGTGAACGGGCGGTAGTTTTCCATTCACGCAACTTCGCACGGCGCAACGGGTTCTTGAATCATCGCAGAGGATTCAAGGAGAAGAGCCATGCGCAAGATGTTGCTTGCGGCGATGATCGCCGCCGTCACCGTTCCGGCCGTGCCGGCACTGGCCCAGACGACACCGGGACAGGCAGCCCGCGACTATAATCGCGAGGTGCGCGACGCGAACCGCGACTATCGCCGCGATGTCCGTAACGCCGACTCGGCGCGCGACATCCGCGATGCGCGGCGTGACCGCAATCGCGATATCCGCGATGCCCGTCGGGACTATCGCAAGGATACGCGCGACTGGCGGCGTTATCGCAGCTACGACTATAACCGGCTCGAACCCGGCCAGCGCGTCTATTATGCCGACCGCTATTATCGCGACGGCCGCTATTACCAGCCGCGCCGGCTGACCCGTGCCGACCGCATCTATCGCGGCCAGGACAACCGCTATTATTGCCGCCGCAGCGACGGCACGACCGGCCTGATCGTCGGCGGCCTGGGCGGTGCCGTGCTCGGCAACCAGATCGCGGGTGGCGGCTCGCGTGCGCTCGGCACGCTGCTCGGCGGCGCCGCGGGCGCCCTGCTTGGCCAGTCGATCGATCGTGGCGGCGTGACCTGCCGCTAAGCCACTATCCCTGAACGACGAAGGGCCCGGCGAGCGATCGCCGGGCCCTTTTCGTACGTCCGCAAGGCACCGACGATCAGATGATGCCGCCGCCCATGAACAGGCGGATCGCGCAGATGATGATCAGCACCAGGTTCAGGTTGCGCCCGGCATTGCTCGACGACAATGCGCCGAGAGCGAGCCCGACGATACCCAGCGGGATCGTCAGCCAATTGAGCCACCCCAGAAAGGGAATGAAGCCGACCAGCGTGAACAGGAGCACCAGCATGCCGACAAGAATCGAGAGGATGTTTAGCATGGGGCAAACATGGCGGGCCGGGGGCCGGGGCGCAAGCATCATGGCAGCGCGCGTGATGATCGTGGTTAAGCGGCTGTTCGCCGCGCCAACGCTTCCTTAACCGGCGATCAGCCATGGTGCATGGCATATCGCGGGAGTTCCCTTTCGAATGGCGCTTGATCGGTTTCGGGCTTTGACCCTCCTCGTCCTGCCCGTGACGCTTGCCGCGTGCGGTGCGCGTGGCAACGAGGACCGCAACCTCGATTCGCTCGACAACGAGCTGGTCGACGCCAACAGCTCGGGTACGACGCGCGATCCGGCACTGACCAGCGCCCTGCAGGACCAGATCATGGTCGACCCCACGCTGGCGCAACAGGCGAACAACGACGCGGTCCGTCCCCCTGCCCAGCCCTATTCCGGCGCGGTACCGCCCGAGGGCATTGCCGGCACGCCGGGCGGCACCACCGCCCATAAGGGCGCCGCGACCAGCGAAACGCTGAAGAAGACACCCGCCCCCGGCGCCGATTGCCCGCAATGCGGCGCGGCGCGCGAATCGCTGACGCTCGGTGCCCTCGCCTCGCGGCAGAAGGACAAGCGGACCAGCGGCTGCGCGAGCAATATGCGCTATTCGGCGCGCTGGGCCCAGCGCCTGCCCGTCGACTTGCCGCTCTATCCCGACGCCAGGGTTTCCGAGGCGGCAGGCGCCGACGCCAATGGCTGCACGCTCCGCGCCGTCAGCTTCTCCAGCGCGGCGCCACTTCAGACGGTGCTCGACTGGTATTATACCCGCGCGACCAATGCCGGATATTCGGCCGATCATCAGGCGGATGGCGGCGAACATGTCCTCGGCGGCACCCGGACCCGCGACAATGGCGCCTTCGCGCTGTTCGTGACCAGCCGCAAGGATGGTGGGACGGACGTCGATATCGTGGCGAACAACGGGAAGTAACGCCTTCACTCCCTTTGCCCCCGTTGGAGAGGGAAATTAGATCCGTCTGCGAAAAATCCCTCAAGGTTCTCATTTCCTCCAATCCGCGCTAACGCTCCCCGGATGTTCCAACTTCTCCTAGTCATGTTCGGCGGTGCCATAGGCTCCGGCGCGCGCTATCTTACCGGACGCGCCACGCTTTCCGCGTTCGGCCCGGCCTTTCCGTACGGCACGCTCGCCGTGAACCTGATCGGCGGGTTCGCCATGGGCCTGCTCGTCGGCGCGCTCGCGCGCATGTCGGTTCCCGGCGAGAATTGGCGGCTGCTGCTCGGCGTCGGCGCGCTCGGCGGCTATACCACTTTCTCGTCCTTCTCGCTCGACGTGGTGACGATGATCCAGCGCGGCGATCTCGGCGTGGCACTCTTCTATGTCCTGCTCTCCGTGATCGGCTCGATCGTCGCCCTGTTCGCGGGCCTCTCGCTGGTGCGGGTGGCGGCATGAGCGATAAGGCAAAGGACGACACCAACGTCCGCCAGTTCAACGTCGGCGCCGATGACGACGGCATCAGGCTCGATCGCTGGTTCAAGCGGCATCTGCCCGACACCAGCTTCACCACCGTCGCCAAATGGGCGCGCACCGGGCAGCTCCGCATCGATGGCGCGCGCGCGACACCGGGCGACCGCATCGTGGCAGGGCAGACGATCCGCGTACCACCGGCCGAACCGGTCCGGGTCGATGCCCCGCAGAAACGCGAGCGCCCCCCGCTCAGCGAGGAACAGACCGACTTCATCCGCGAGACGGTTATCCACCGCGACAAGCAGGCGATCGTCATCAACAAGCCGGCCGGCCTCGCTACCCAGGGCGGCACCAAGACGCACGAGCATGTCGACGGCCTGCTCGACGGCCTGCAGTTCGAGGGCGAGAGCCGTCCGAAGCTGGTCCATCGCCTCGACAAGGACACGAGCGGCGCGCTGCTGATTGCGCGCACGACGCGTGCCGCGGCATTCTTCGCCAAGGCTTTCTCGTCGCGCAGCGCCAAGAAGACCTATTGGGCCCTGATCGTCGGCGTGCCCTCGATCGAGGACGGCACGATCGACCTGCCGATCGCCAAGCAGCCAGGCAGCGGCGGCGAGAAGATGCATGTCGACGAGAAGGAAGGGCAACTCGCCCGGTCGCGCTACCGCGTGATCGAAAGCGCGGGGAATACCACTGCCTGGGTCGAACTGATCCCGCATACCGGCCGCACACATCAGTTGCGCGTGCACATGGCGGCGATCGGCCATCCGATCGTCGGCGACGGCAAATATGGCGGCCAGGCAGCGTTCCTCACCGGCGGGATCAGCCGCAAGATGCATCTGCATTCGCGGCGCATTGCGGTCGACCATCCCGATGGCGGCAAGATCGATATCCAGGCCGAGCTGCCCCAGCATTTTGCCGAAAGCCTGAAGCAGCTCGGCTTCGACGAGATGCTCGGCAACAACATGCCGCTCGACACCCCGCCCCCGCCGAGCAAGGCGGTCAAGAAGCAGCAGGCCAAGGCGCACGCCAAGACGGTGCGCAAGGCCCGGCGCGGCGAACGGCGGAGCCGCGGTAGCGCGTAATGCCGCTCACTGCGGAGCACATCGTCGCGGAAATCAGGGCGGCTTTTCCGGCGATTCGGCCGCCCCTGTCGGAGCCGCTGAACAACAGCAGCCAGGGCAGCGAGCCGCTGTCGATCGTCACTGACTTCCACGACAAGGACGACTGGACCAAGCTGGACGCGACATGGATCGACGAGGCGCCGGACGGATGGGCAAGCGCCCTGAACTTCCTCTCGCATGAGGCCGTATGCTTCTACCTTCCGGCCTATCTCGTCGCCGATTTGCACGGTCGCCTCGAACGCGCTGAGCTTTCGTTCCAATTGACGCATGGTTTCGACGACCTCACCCGCGACGAGCGCTTCGAAGACGGACGAACCTGGACCGATTACGCAAAAGATCGGTGGGCGCGACTCACCGGCCCCCAGGTGACGGCCGTGGTGCACTATCTGGAATGGCGAGCGGCCAATGATGCGCTGCGACTGGAAAGCGCGGTATCCGAGGCTCTCGGTTATTACTGGCGCGAACGGGCCACCTCGCTCCAAGATCATTGAAGCGCCTGAGGCCGGACGGGAATATGATGCCATGGCGGGTCTGTTCCACGCATGGACAAGTGGTTGAATCAGCGTCGCCGGGTAAGCCGGCGCAAGCGCAGGCGATGACGTCCACCGAGAACCCCATCTTTGCGGTCTGACCAACGCCGACCTAGCGCCGGTCGTGCAGCCGCGGTACGGCCACAACCATGCACCCGAACAAGGCCTTCCGCTTCGACAGCGACGCCGCGATGCTCGACTGGGCGTTCGCGCGCGGTTTCGCGCATATCATGGCGGCGACGGCCGACGGGCCGGTGGTCGCCCATGCGCCGATCGTTCCGGCCGGCGACGGCGCGGTCCGTTTCCATCTGGCGCGCGGCAACCGGCTGACGTCGCACCTCGATGGCGCGCGCGTGATCCTGAGCATCGCCGGGCCGGATGGGTACATCTCCCCCAACTGGTATGCCGACCCGGTCCAGCAGGTGCCGACCTGGAACTACATCGCGGTCGAGATCGAGGGCACCGCCCGACTTCTCGACGAGCAGGGCCTTACCGAGCAGCTCGACACGCTTGCCGCGCTCCACGAGCCGCGGGTCATTCCCGAAAACCCATGGACCCGCGCCAAGCTGGACGATGACCGGTTCCACGCGATGCTGCGGGCGATCACCGGCTTCGAGGTGACGATCGAGGCAGTCCGCGGCACGCACAAGCTGGGCCAGAACAAGACCGGGGCAGACCGCGAAGGCGCGCTCCAGGGGCTGACCCAAAGCGGCAATACGGCGCTTGCCGATCTGATGAGGCCAATATCCGTGAGGACTGCATGACCAACCGCCTCGCCCTGTTCGACTGCGACGGCACGCTCGTCGATAGCCAGGCCAATATCTGCCAGTCGATGGAGGAGGCGTTCCGGCTCGGCGGGCTTGCAGCGCCCGGCCGCGACGCCATTCGTCGGATCATCGGACTCAGCGTGGTCGAGGCGATCGCCGCGCTCAGCCCCGAACTCGACGATGCCCGCCACCGCGCGCTGGCCGAGGAATATAAGGCAAGCTTCTTCCGGCTCCGCTCCTCGGGCGCAATGGATGGGGAACCCCTGTTCGACGGCATGATCGACGCACTCGATACGCTGGCGAAGGCCGGCTGGCTGTTCGGCGTCGCGACCGGTAAGTCGGACCGCGGACTCGCCCGCATCCTCGCCCATCACGGCATCGCCGACCGTTTCGTCACGCTTCAGACCGCCGACCGGCACCCGTCCAAGCCCCATCCCTCGATGATCGAGCTGGCCATGGCCGAGGCGGGCGCATCGCCGGAAACGACGGTGATGATCGGCGATACCAGCTATGACATGTTGATGGCGCGCGCGGCGGGCACGCGGGCGCTGGGCGTTGCCTGGGGTTATCATCCGCCCGAAGAGCTGGTCGCGGCCGGGGCGCATGCCGTGGCCACGACGGTGGCGAGCCTGCCCGGGCATATGGAGACGGTATGACCGAGCAGGACACCACCGCCCGCAATCGCTGGCTGACGCTGACGCTCACCCGGCTCGCCGGATCGGCCGGTGCCGTTTTCGGCGTGGTGCTGCTCGGCCGCGCGCAGACGATGGGCCCGAAGATCCTGGGCGTCGCGATCGTGCTGTCGGCGCTGGCGATGATCGCGATCGTGCCGCGTTCGCTCGCGCGGCGCTGGCGGACCCCGCCCGAGGCCTGACATGAAGAGATTCTGGAAAACCGTGGCGATCGATGCCGATCGCGGCATCACGCTCGACGGCAAGCCCGTGCGCACGCCCGGAAAGCAGCACTTGATCCTCCCTACCCCTGCCCTGGCCGAGGCGGTCGCCGACGAATGGCGGGCGGTGGGCGAAGGCGCCGAGATCGATCCGCGCGCCATGCCGCTGACCGGCCTGTCCAACGCGGCGATCGAACGGATCGACCCGACCGCCTTCGCCGCCGGCCTTGCCGCGTTCGGCGAGAGCGACCTGCTCTATTACCGCGCCGAAAGCCCGGACGATCTGGTCGCGCGGCAAGCGGCGCTGTGGGATCCGATGCTCGACTGGGCACGCACCCGGTATGACGTGCATTTCGAGATCGCCTCGGGCGTGATGCACAAGCCCCAACCGCCCGCGACCATCGCACGGCTGGCCGAAGCGGTGGCGGCGCGCAACGCGTGGCAACTGGCGGGACTCTCGCCCATCGTCACCATCGGCGGCTCGCTGGTCGCGGCGCTGGCACTGGCCGAGGGCGCGGCGACACCAGACGAGGTGTGGCGTGCGGTGGAACTCGACGAGGACTGGCAGGCCGAGCAATGGGGCCGGGACGAACTGTCGCTCGGTGCGCTCGAATCGCGGCGGCGCGACTTCGATGCGGGCGTACGGTTCCTGGGGCTGATTTAGAAAACAGCCGGCGCGTCACTCGCCCGTCGGCGACGTCCGGATCAGCTTGCGGATGAAGCCGATGATGCCGGTCTGGCGCGAGCGCTTGAGCCGCTCGGCCGCAAGGATCGTCTTCACGCAGTCGAAGCAATGCTCGACATCGTCATTGACCAGGACATAATCGTAGCCGTCCCAGTGGCTGACCTCGTTCGCGGCGCGGTCCATGCGCGCGTCGATCACTTCAGGCGAATCGGTCGCACGGCGTTCGAGCCGGCTGCGCAGCTCGGTCATCGAGGGCGGCAGGATAAAGACCCGGACGATGTCGCCGCCGGCGAGCTGGTGCAGCTGCTGCGCGCCCTGCCAGTCGATATCGAACAGGATGTCGCGGCCCTGCTCGAGCACGTTCCAGACCTGCGCCTTGGGCGTGCCGTAGCGATGGCCGAAGACATGCGCCCATTCGAGGAATTCGTGGTTCGCGACCATCTCGCGGAAGGTTTCGAGATCGACGAAATGATAATCCACGCCGTCCACCTCGCCGGGCCGGATCGGTCGCGTGGTGTAGGAAACGGAGACGACCAGCTCGGGCTGGTCCTCGCGAAGCTTGCGCGCGATCGTCGATTTTCCCGCGCCCGACGGCGAGGAAAGAACGAAGAGTACACCGCGGCGTTTGAAGCCGTGCGGATCGGGATCGGAGGCGTCCATGCGCGCTAGTGGCGCGGGCGCCCTCCTCCCGTCAACCCGTCTTGCGGCAGATCAGCCTTCGGGGTTGCGGGTGCCGAGCACGGAATCGGTCAGCTTGCCGAGGCCGCGCAGCACGATCCAGCCCACCGCGAAGGTTACCGCGACCGGCACCAGCACGCGTGCCGCGGTCACCACGCCGGCGCCGATCAGCGCGCCGTCGACCGTGCTGTCGTCGCCTTCTCCGCCGTCGATGGCACTGCCGATCAGGCCGCCGATGATCGTGCTGGTCTTCATGGGATGTCCCTCCGTTCGGGGTGAGAGCGCATGAGGCGGCGGGTGGTTCCCTTCTTTCAGGTCCTCCCCGAGCTTGCTCGGGGAGGGGGACCGCCCGCTTCTTCGGCGGGTGGTGGAGGGGCTTGGAGCGCGCAACATCTGTCCCGCGCTCCAAGCCTCTCCACCATCCTTCAGATGGTCCCCCTTCCCGTGCCGGGAAGGATTGTCACACCATCGTTTCGGGCCGCACCAGCCGGTCGAATGTCCCGGCATCGACCAGGCCGAGATCGAGCCCCGCCTCTTTCAGGGTCAGTCCCTCTGCATGAGCGTGCTTGGCGATCTTTGCGGCATTGTCATAGCCGATCTCGGGCGCGAGCGCGGTGACCAGCATCAGCGAGCGATCGACCAGTTCGGCGATCCGCCCGCGATTCGGCTCCAGCCCATCGACGCAGCGCTCGGCGAATCCCTCCATGCCGACGCTGAGCAGGTGGATCGAGCGCAGCAGGTTCGCGCCGATCAGCGGCTTGAACACATTGAGCTCGAGATGCCCCTGAAGCCCGCCAATGGTGATCGCGGCATTGTTGCCCATGACCTGGGCCGAGACCATGGTCAGCATCTCGCACTGGGTGGGGTTGACCTTGCCCGGCATGATCGAGCTGCCCGGCTCGTTCGCCGGCAGGTCGAGCTCGCCGATGCCCGAGCGCGGGCCCGAGCCGAGCAGGCGGATATCGTTGGCGATCTTGGTGAGCGCCACCGCGAGCGTGTTGAGCGTGCCGGAGAGGTGGACGATCGGATCGTTCGACGCGAGCGCCTCGAACTTGTTCTCCGCGGTGAAGAAGGGAAGCCCGGTCAGGTCCGAGAGCTGCGCTGCGATCGCCTCGCCGAAATCCTTGGGCGCGTTCAGCCCGGTGCCGACCGCGGTGCCGCCTTGCGCCAGCTGGCACATACCATGGACGACGCCCGGCGTGATGCGTGCACGGCAGCGATAGAGCTGGTTCGCATAGCCGCCGAATTCCTGCCCGAGCGTGACCGGCGTCGCGTCCTGCAGATGCGTGCGGCCGATCTTGACGATGTCGGCCCAGAGGTTCGCCTTCGCTTCGAGCGAATCATGCAGCCGGTCGAGCGCCGGGAACAGGCGCTGAGTCGCCGCCATGGCCGCGGCGATGTGCAGCGCGGTCGGGAAGCTGTCGTTGGACGACTGGCTCATGTTTACATGGTCGTTCGGGTGAACCGGCGATTTCCCACCGCGCTTGCCGGTCAGCACCTCGTTGGCGCGGCCCGCGATCACCTCGTTGACGTTCATGTTGCTCTGGGTGCCGGAACCGGTCTGCCAGATGACCAGCGGGAACTGGTCGTCGAGCTTGCCGCTCGCGACTTCGGCCGCCGCCGCCTCGATCGCATCGGCGATCTTCGGGTCGAGACCGTGCGCCCGGTTAACCCGTGCCGCGGCCTGTTTCACCAGCGCGAGGGCATGGACGATGCCGATCGGCATGCGCTCGGTCTCGCCGAACGGGAAATTCTCGATCGAACGCTGGGTCTGCGCGCCCCAATAGGCGTCCGCAGGGACGTCGATGGCGCCGATCGAATCGGTTTCGGTGCGGGTTTCGGTCATGCGAGGTCACTCCAAATTCCCTCTCCCAGCGGGAGAGGGAGGGAGGCGCGAAGCGCCGGAAGGGTGAGGGCGATGAGGCGACGAAACGTCACCCTCACCCTTCCCATCGCTTTGCGATGGGCCCCTTCCCTCTCCCAACGGGAGAGGGAGAGTTTATTTCTTCCGCTTGAAATCCACCGAGACGACGTTCGATCCATCCTCGACCGGCGTGACGGTCGGGCCGTCATTCTCCGCCTCGTCATGCGGATCGGGGCCTTCAGGACCTTCCTGCGCCTGGAAGCGAAGCTCGAAATTCACCGACGGATCGTGGAAACCGGTCACCGCTGCGTACGGAATCACCAGCTTCGACGGCACCTGATTGAAGCTCAGGCCGATCGAGAAGCCCGTGTCGTTGACGACAAGGTCCCAATAGCGGTTCTGCATAACGATCGTCATCTCGTCCGGAAAACGCTCGATCAGCCGCTGCGGGATATCGACGCCCGCCGCCTGGGTCTTGAAGGTGATGTAGAAATGATGGTCGCCCGGCAGTCCGCCATTCTCGGCGACGGAGCCGAGAACACGGCCGACCACGGCGCGCAGCGCCTCCTGGACGATCTCGTCATAGGGAATCAGACTATCGGGCAGGCCATCGCTCATGGGGCATGGACTAGCGGGCTTTGAAACCCCGTCAAGATTGCCTGAGCAAGATTGCATGACAGAACGGTGGCGCTATGGGAGTGCGCATGCGTACCGCCACCATCTCGCGCTCCACCAAGGAGACGTCGATCGACGTGACCGTCAACCTTGACGGCACCGGCAGCTACACGATCGAAACCGGAATCGGTTTCTTCGATCATATGCTCGAACAGCTTTCGCGGCATTCGCTGATCGACCTGACGGTGAAGGCGGTGGGCGACCTGCATATCGACCAGCATCACACGGTGGAGGACACCGGCATCGCGATCGGCGAGGCGATCGCCAAGGCGCTTGCCGACAAGAGGGGCATCCGCCGTTATGGCGACGCGCTGTCGCCGATGGACGAGACGCTGACCCGCGTCGCGCTCGACATTTCGGGGCGGCCCTATCTCGTGTGGAAATGCGAGTTCAGCCAGAAGCGCCTCGGCGAGATGGATACCGAGATGTTCGAGCACTGGTTCCACAGCTTCGCCGGCAGTGCCGGGCTGACGCTGCATGTCGAGACGCTGTACGGCAAGAACAACCACCATATCGTCGAGAGTGCGTTCAAGGGCCTGGCCCGGGCGTTGCGCATCGCGGTCGAGATCGACCCACGCAAGGCGGATGCGATTCCCTCGACCAAGGGGATTCTGGGTGGCTGAGACGCTGGCGCTGATCGATTACGGCGCGGGCAATCTCCATTCGGTCGCAAATGCGCTGAAGGCGGCGGGCGCCGCGAACGTCGCCATCACCGACTCAGCCGGGCTCGTCGCGCGGGCCGACCGGATCGTGCTGCCTGGCGTCGGTGCCTTCGGCGCCTGCGCCTCGGCGCTCCGCGCGGTGCCGGGCATGGTAGAGGCGATCGCGCAGCGCGTACGGCGGGACGGCGTGCCGTTCCTCGGCGTGTGCGTCGGCATGCAATTGATGGCCGATACCGGCGAGGAAGCGGGCACGCATGCCGGCCTTGGCTGGATTCGCGGGAGCGTCCGCCTCCTCACCCCCGCCGATCCGACTGCCAAGGTGCCGCATATGGGCTGGAACGACGTCGTCCCTTCGACGCCGCACCCGTTGATCGTGCCGGGCGAAGCCTATTTCCTGCACAGCTATGCCTTTGAAGGCGACGACGTGCTCGCCGCGACCGACCATGCCGGCCCGGTCACCGCGGCGATCGGCCGCGACAACATGCTCGGCGTGCAGTTCCATCCCGAGAAGAGCCAGCGTTACGGCCTGGAACTGCTCGCCCGTTTCCTGGAGTGGCGGCCATGAGCCTCATCGTCTTCCCCGCAATCGACCTCAAGGGCGGCCAGGTCGTCCGCCTCGCCGAGGGCGATATGGACCGTGCGACCGTTTACGGTGACGATCCCGCCGCGCAGGCGATGATCTTCGCCGATCAGGGCGCCGAATATCTTCATGTCGTCGATCTCGACGGGGCCTTTGCCGGCGCCTCGGTGAATGGCGAGGCGGTCAAGGCGATCGTCGAGCGCTTCCCCGGCCATGTGCAGCTCGGCGGCGGTATCCGCGACCGCGCGGCGATCGAGCGCTGGTTCGACCTCGGCGTGTCCCGCGTGGTGATCGGCACCGCGGCGCTCGAGAATCCGGAGCTGGTGCGCGAGGCGGCACGCGATTTCCCGGGCGGCATCGTCGTCGCGGTCGATGCGCGTGACGGCATGGTCGCGACACGCGGCTGGGCGGACGTGTCGACCGTCGAGGTGATCGATTTGGCGCGCCGCTTCGAGGATGCAGGGGTGGCGTCGCTGCTGTTCACCGATGTCGGGCGCGACGGGATGCTCAAGGGGTGCAACGTCGAGGCGACCGTCGATCTGGCACGCTCGGTGAGGATTCCGGTGATCGCGAGCGGCGGCGTGAAGGGCATTGCCGAAATTCACGTCCTGGCGCTGCACGCGGTGGACGGGATCGAAGGGGTCATTACCGGCCGGGCGCTGTACGATGGCCGCCTCGATCTGGCGGCGGCATTGAGCGTGGCGGCTGCAGCGTAAGATGACCGTCCGCGCCCGCGTCATTCCCTGTCTCGACGTGGCCAATGGCCGCGTCGTCAAGGGCGTGAACTTCGTCGATCTGCGCGATGCCGGCGATCCGGTCGAGCAGGCCCGCGCCTATGACGCGGCGGGCGCGGACGAGCTCTGCTTCCTCGACATCACCGCGAGCCACGAGGCGCGCGGCACCATCCTCGACGTGGTGCGCCGCACCGCCGAGGTGTGCTTCATGCCGGTCACCGTCGGCGGCGGCGTGCGCACCGCCGAGGATGCGCGCGCGCTGCTGCTCGCCGGAGCCGATAAGGTCGCCGTCAACTCCGCCGCCGTGTCGCGCCCGGAAGTGGTGTCCGACATCGCCGACCGGTTCGGCAGCCAGTGCTGCGTCGCCTCGATCGACGCGCGGCGCGTCGGCGATCATTGGGAAGTGTTCACCCATGGCGGCCGGCGCGAGACTGGCATCGATGCGGTCGAGCACGCCCTGAAGCTAGTCAAGCTCGGCGCGGGCGAGCTGCTCGTCACCTCGATGGACCGCGACGGCACGCGCGACGGGTACGACCTGTCGCTGATCCGCACCATCGCCGATCAGGTGGCGGTGCCGGTGGTGGCATCGGGCGGCGTCGGCGGGCTGCAGGATCTGGTGGCTGGCGTGCTCGACGGCCATGCGAGCGCCGTGCTGGCGGCGTCGATCTTCCATTTCGGCGAGGCGAGCATCGCCGACGCGCATGCCGCGCTTGCGGCGGCCGGCGTGCCGGTTCGGACGCCGCTCGCCTCCTGACTCTCACCTCCGTTCCTTAACCTTCCCCTCCGTTCGTTTCGAGCGAAGTCGAGAAACCTTGCTCGGCGCCTGTGGCCTGTTTCTCGACTTCGCTCGAAACGAACGGGAGTACGGACGGCAACGGAACATTAGGGAGCTGGAGCGTAAGGGAAGGCATGCGTTTCCTCCCTGCCCTCTTCCTGGCCGCGCCCGCCTGGGCCGCGCACAGCGGCGTGGCCAAGGCCCGCACCAGCCCGGAACTGTCCGACATCGCCCTGTTCGTCATGGCCGCGTTGGGCGTGTGGCTGGTCCGCCGCGCGATGCGCGCGCGTTTCGCCAAACGCGCACGGACCGAAGCCGACACCCTAAAGGATTGACGCGCGCGCCGCGGCGGGGCAGCCCGCGCCGATGGCCGACGACTTTCTCGATACGCTCGAAACCGTGATCCGCACCCGCAAGGGCGGTGATCCCGACACCTCCTATGTCGCGAAGCTCTTCACCCGGGGCCGCGCCAAGATCGCGCAGAAGCTCGGCGAGGAGGCAACGGAAACGGTGATCGCCGCGATCCACGACGATCGGGCGGAGATCACCAGCGAGGCGGCGGATCTCGTCTTCCACCTGCTCGTGCTGCTGGCCGATGCCGATGTGACGCTGGACGATGTGCGCGCGGAATTGCGCCGGCGCGAGGGCGTGTCGGGGATCGAGGAAAAGGCGGGGCGTACGAACTAGCCTTTACTCCCCTCCCGCTTGCGGGAGGGGTCGGGGGAGGGCATGTCCCCGATCAATCACGCCGAGGGTTTTGCGAGGACAGGCCCTCCCCTGAGCGGGACGGGGATAAGAGAGGAATAGGGAATTTATGCCGATCGATGCCACCAAGCCCTATGACGACCAGAACATCTTCGCGAAGATCCTGCGCGACGAAATTCCGTCGAAGCGGGTCTATGAGGACGAGTTCGCCGTCGCCTTTTACGATATCACCCCACAAGCGCCGACCCATATCCTGGTCATTCCGCGTGGGCCGTATGTCTCCTGGGACGATTTCAGCGCCAGGGCGTCGGACGCCGAGATCGCTGGCTTCGTCCGCGCGGTCGGCACCGTCGCGCGCGACGCGGGGCTGGTCGAGCCAGGATACCGGCTGCTCGCCAATACCGGCCAGCATTCCGGACAGGAGGTACCGCACCTCCATGTCCATGTCTTTGCAGGGCAACCGCTGGGGCCGTTGCTCGCACGCTGAGGCTCCGATGCTTTTCGGTGGCACCGGTGTTCAGGCGCGATTGGGGGATTGCACCCTCTTGATTTCAGGCTAGGCTCCCGCGATCGAAAAACTTGGCGGCATCCGCAGTGCCGCTTCTGGGGGGATCCCTGTTTCATGATATTCGGACGCATCAAGTC
The DNA here is from genome assembly GCF_056402595.1 of Sphingomonas sp. P3_C6. Lineage (NCBI taxonomy): Bacteria > Pseudomonadati > Pseudomonadota > Alphaproteobacteria > Sphingomonadales > Sphingomonadaceae > Sphingomonas > Sphingomonas sp. P3_C6. The sequence goes on along the minus strand of NZ_JBFUHB010000031.1, from coordinate 17,823 downwards.
GCTCGACGCCATTCTGGCGACAGCCGAGAAGAAATCGCTCACGCGATCGCTCGGCGCATTCCAATTGACCATGCTCGGCATCGGCGCCGTGATCGGCACCGGCATCTTCGTGCTGACGGCCGAGGCCGCGCAGAAGGCCGGCCCCGGCATGATGGCCTCGTTCGTCATCGCCGGCTTTGTCTGCGCCTTCGCCGCGCTCTGCTACGCCGAGATGGCCGCGATGGTGCCGGTTTCCGGCTCCGCCTACACCTATAGCTACGCCGTGATGGGCGAGCTGGTCGCCTGGATGGTCGGCTGGGCGCTGATCCTCGAATATGCCATCGCCGCTGGCGCGGTTTCGGTCGGCTGGTCGGGTTATGTCGTCGGGCTGATAGAACACGCCTTCGGCATCGACATTCCCAATATGCTAGTGCGCGGCCCGTTCGACGGCGGCGTCGTCAACCTGCCCGCGATGCTGATCGCGGGGCTGGTTACCTGGCTGCTGGTCATCGGCACCAAGGAAAGCGCCATGGTCAACGCCGTGCTGGTGGCGATCAAGGTGTCGGCGCTGGCGCTGTTCATCGTCCTCGCCGTGCCCGTCATCAACATGGACCGGTTCACGCCCTTCGCACCGCTCGGCTTTGCCGGCGTCTCCGCGGCCGCTGCGTCAATCTTCTTCGCCTATGTCGGCTTCGACGCGGTCTCGACCGCTGCGGAGGAAACCAAGAACCCTCAGCGCAACATGCCGATCGGCCTGATCGGCTCGCTCGCCATCTGCACGATCTTCTATCTTCTCGTCGCTGCCGGCGTGATCGGCAGCGTCGGCGCGCAGCCGGTTTCCGGCCCCGATGGCATTGCGCTCCCAACCGGCAGCCCCGAACTCGCCAGCCAGTGCGCCGCGATCAAGGACGCAGCCGTCGTCTGCTCGAAGGAAGCGCTGGCCTGGACGATGCGCGAAATCGGCTGGCCGCAGGTCGGCAACCTGATTGGCCTCGCAGCCGGCCTCGCCCTCCCCTCTGTCATCCTGATGATGATGTTCGGCCAGACCCGCATCTTCTTCGTGATGAGCCGTGACGGCCTGCTGCCTGCCGCCTTCTCGAAGATTCACCCGAAGTTCCACACGCCGCACGTCATCACCATCCTGACCGGCGTGTTCGTGGCCCTGTTCGCGGCGTTCTTCCCGGTCGGCATCCTCGCGGACGTGTCCAATTCGGGCACCTTGTTCGCCTTTGCTGCCGTGTCGATCGCGGTTCTGGTGCTGCGCAAGACCGATCCCGACCGCAGGCGGCCGTTCCGCACGCCGGCGGTCGTCGTGATGGCGCCGCTCGCCATCATCGGCTGCCTCTATCTGTTCGTCAGCCTCGGTATGCCGACCAAGCTGATGTTCGTTGGTTGGGCCGCAGTCGGGCTCGTGGTCTACTTCACCTATAGCTACAGCCGCAGCCATGTCGGACGCGGGAACGTCGAGGTCCACGAGACCGACACCGACGTGCCACCACAGCCGGTCCCGCCAGTGGCGGAATGACCGGCCCCGTAAGGGCAAAAGAAAAAGGGGCCGGGGATCAACTCCCCGGCCCCTTTTTTGATGGGCGTGCAAGAACGCGGGACGTTTAGCCCAGCTTCTCCGCCACCAGCGCCTTCATGTCGCACATCGGCCGCGCGCCATAGTGCGAGATGATCTCCGCCGCGCAGATCGCGCCGAGGCGGAGCGACTGCTCCAGGCTCTTGCCCTGCGCCTGGCCCGACAGGAAGCCGGCCGCGAACAGGTCGCCCGCGCCGGTGGTGTCCACCACCTTCTCGATCGGCTCGGCCCCGCACGACGCACGCTCTCCGTTGGAGATGGCGATCGCGCCCTGTTCGCTGCGCGTCACCACCAGCGTCGGCACCTGCGCCGCCGCCGCGGCGACCGCTGCCTCGAAATCCTCGGTCTCCATCAGCGCCAGGATCTCGGCCTCGTTGGCGAACATGATGTCGATCAGGCCCTTGGCCATCAGATCGCGGAAATCGGCACCGTGGCGCGAGATGCAGAACACGTCGGAAAGCGTGAAGGCGACCTTGCGGCCCGCCTTGCGCGCGACCTCGATCGCGGCGCGCATCGCCCGGCGCGGTTCCTCGGGATCCCAGAGATACCCCTCGAGATACAGGATCGCGCCCGAGGCGATCAGGTCGCGGTCGAGCGCGCTCTCCGGCAGGAACTGCGACGCGCCGAGAAAGGTGTTCATCGTGCGCTGGCCGTCGGGCGTCACGAAGATCAGGCAGCGCGCCGTGGTCGGCTCGCCGTCGCGCGCTGCGGTGGTGAAGGCCACGCCGGTCGCGCGGATATCGTGCGCGAACACTTCGCCGAGCTGGTCGTCGGCGACCTGGCCGATGAAACCCGCACGGCCGCCGAGCGCGGCGATGGCCGCCACGGTGTTCGCCGCGGAGCCGCCGCTCGCCTCGATGCCCGGGCCCATCTTCGCATAAAGAGCGTCGGCGTCCTCGGGCGAGAACATGAGCTGCATCGAGCCCTTGGCCATGCCCTGTTCGGTGATGAACGCGTCATCCGCCTGGGAAAGCACGTCGACGATCGCGTTGCCGATCGCAACCACGTCATAGGTTGGGCTGGTCAAGTCAGTCTCCTGGATGGGAAATACCGGCTGGCCGTAAAGGCGCGGGCAGATGAGCGCAACAGTCTGGACTTGAGAGCGGCCACCGGTACACCGGTCTCATGCTCCGCGCTTTCCTTCTGTCCGTCGGCCAACTCGGCGATCCGAAGATCATCAGGGTCTTCCTCAAATCGCTCGGACTGACCCTGGTCCTGCTCGTCCTGTTCGGCATCGCCCTGTGGTACGGCGCCGGGCGTCTGGCCGCCTGGATCGGCGCAAGCGCCCAGACCGGCGGCTGGGTAGGCGCGGCGACGGTGCTGCTGTGGCTTGGCGCCGCCTTCCTGCTGTTCAGGACCATCGCCGTGGCGGTGATCGGCATCTTCGCCGATGAGGTCGTCGCGGCGGTGGAAGGGAAACATTATCCCGAGGCGCTGGCCGAGGCGCGCGACGTACCGCTCGGTCGGTCGGTCATGATGGGCCTCGGATCGGCCGGGCGGCTGATCCTGGTGAACCTGGCCGTGTCGCCGCTCTACCTGCTGCTGCTGATCACCGGGGTTGGCACGGCATTGCTGTTCTTCATCGTCAATGGCTGGCTGCTCGGCCAGGACCTGGGCGAGATGGTCGCCGCACGCCACATCCCCCAAAAGGGCATGAAGAACTGGCGCGGATCGACCGGCTTCCAACGCTTCGCGCTCGGCCTTGCCGGGACCGCCCTGTTCCTCGTGCCGATCCTCAATCTCGCCGCGCCGGTGCTCGGCGCCGCGATGGCGACTCATCTGTTCCATGGTCGAAGACGCGTATGAAGGTGTTTGCGTAATGAAGAAAATGGCGTTCGCGATGATTCCCGGCCTGTTGCTTGCCGGATGCGGTGGTGTCGGCATTGCCCCCCGCCCCGCCCGGGCCGCTTTGGCGCCGGTCGCGATCCCGATCCCGGGCGGCACCGCGGCCGGGCTCGACCGGGTGATCGGCCAGACCGGCAACGGGCTGATCGGCCTGTTCGGCCAGCCCGCAGCCGATGTGCGCGAAGGCAACGCGCGCAAACTCCAGTTCGGCAACGCGACCTGCGTACTCGACGCCTATCTCTACCCCAAGGGCCGGGGCGAGCCCGTCGTGACCTATCTGGATGCGCGGCAGACCAATGGCAGCCCGATCGACCGGGCAAGCTGCGTCGGCGCGCTCAGCGTGGGACGCAATGGGGCAAGATAGAGACAATCTGTCGGGCTTTTCATGGAGGGTCGCCACTCAGCTGTGATATAGCCGATTCGGATCAGTTATAGATCCGAATCGAGAGGGTGACCGGGAGGCAATCCGCGGGGCGGAGGGCCGGAATGAATCTTCTACAGCTTTGGCGGTGTGCCCTGGGGCAGCACCGGCGCGATCGACGACTGGCGACCCATGATGGCGAATATTTCCGCAGCGTCTGCACCGGATGCGGGCGCCCGATGATCCGCAGCCACGACGGCTGGCATCTGGTCGATCCGTCCGAGCCGCCCCAACCGCTATAACGCCCGCTCACCTGGGCCGGCGCTCCATTCGGCCAGGACCGTCTCGTCCTGCTCGTCGGCGCGTCTTATCGCATGCTCGACCTCCCAGCGCCGCGGATCGAGCCGGCCGAGCGCCCAGATCGCCGCGCCGCGCACGACTGGCGCGTCATCATCGAGCAACCGCACGACCGGCCCGGTCAGGGCGATGGCGCCGCTATTGCCCGCCGCGACCAGGCAGTTGCGCACCATGCGGTTGCGCCCGATCCTTTTGATCGGCGATCCGGCGAACACCTCGCGGAAACCCGGATCGTCGAGCGCCAGCAAATCGGCCAGCCCCGGCGCGGCCAGTTCGGCGCGCGGCGCAAAGGCGCGGTTGGCGCGCGCCGCCGCGGCGAACTTGTTCCAGGGGCAGACCGCCAGGCAATCGTCGCAGCCATAGATGCGGTTACCCATCGCCGCGCGGAACTCGGGCGGGATCGGCCCGGCATTCTCGATCGTAAGGTAAGAGATGCACCGCCGCGCATCGAGCCTGTAGGGCGCGGGGAAGGCATCGGTCGGGCAGGCACGCTGGCACGCATCGCACGAACCGCAGGTGTCGTTCCCCGCCACATCGGGCACAAGATCGAGCGTGGTGTAGATCGCGCCGAGGAACAGCCAGCTGCCATGATCGCGGCTGACCAGATTGGTGTGCTTGCCCTGCCAGCCAAGCCCGGCCGCCTCGGCCAGGGGTTTCTCCATTACCGGCGCGGTATCGACGAAGACCTTCACATCGGCGCCCTCGACCTCGGCGATCAGCCAGCGCGCCAGCGCCTTCAGCGCACGCTTCACCACATCGTGATAATCGGCCCCCTGCGCATAGACCGAGATCCGCCCCCGCTCCGTCTCGGCCGCCAGCGCGAGAGGATCGGCAACGGGCGCATAGCTCATGCCGAGCGAGATCACGCTGCGCACGTCGGGCCACAGGCCGGCGGGGCTTTCGCGGTGATGCGCGCGCGCCTCCATCCAGATCATGTCGCCATGCATGCCCTCGCCAAGCCATTGGCGCAGCCGCTCGGCCGTCAACGGCGCTGCATCCGCTCGCGCGACCCCGCACGCGGCAAAGCCCAGCTCGGCCGCCTTCGCCTTCAGGCGTTCGTTCAGGGCAATCCCGTGATGCACCGGCACCCGCTACCATAGCGCCCGCGAAAAGTGAGCCTCTCCGTTGTTACCGACGGATCGAGACACAGTAACGAAGCACTGTTATCTGGCTGAGAAGTCCTGAACCGGACGAACGGAAGGTAAGCCTTGATAACCGACAATCTGGCGATCAGCGCCACCGGACTGGTCAAGAAATTCGGCGACCGCCGCGTCGTCGACGGCATTGATATCGCGGTGCCCAGGGGGCTGATCTACGGCGTGCTCGGTCCGAACGGGGCGGGCAAGACGACGACCCTGCGCATGCTGCTCGGCATCATCGAGCCCGATGGCGGCACCCGCACCCTGCTCGGCCATGAACGCCCGCGCGAGGTGAGCGACCGGGTCGGCTATCTGCCAGAGGAACGCGGCCTCTATCCGGCGATGAAGGCGAAGGACGCCATCGCCTTCATGGGGGCGCTACGCGGCCTCGACCTGAAGACCGGGCGCAAGCGCGCTGTCGCCCTGATGGAGAGTGCGGGCCTCGGCCACGCCGTCGACAGCAAGATCCGCAAATTGTCCAAGGGCATGGCGCAGCTCGTCCAGCTGCTCGGGTCGGTGGTGCACGAACCCGACCTGCTGGTGCTGGACGAGCCCTTTTCCGGCCTCGACCCGGTCAACCAGGACAGGCTGGAGGCGTTGATCGTCGCCCAGCGCGATCGCGGCGCGACCATCCTCTTCTCCACCCATGTCATGGCCCATGCCGAGCGGCTGTGCGACCGGCTGGCGATCATCGCGGGCGGCAAGCGCCGCTTCGAGGGCACGGTGGCCGACGCGCGCGGCATGCTGCCGATGCGGGCGCAGTATGTGCCGCATCATGACGGGGCCGGCATCCAGGCGCTGCTGCCGCCCGATGCGGAACGCGACGGCGATGGCTGGCGCTTCATCGTGCCGGCCGGCGGGGTGGAGGACATATTGAAGCGACTGATCGACGGAGGGTTCGGCATATCCGGCCTGTCGATGGAGCGGCCCGGCCTGCACGACGCATTCGTGCGTATCGTCGGGCCCGACGCGCTGAAGGACGAACCCGCCGCTGACGGGGAGGACGCAGCATGAGCACGCCCCCGCCCGGCAATCTCCGCCGCCTGATCCGCCAGACGCTGACCATCGCGCGGCGCGATTTCGTCGCGACCGTGTTCACGCCGATGTTCCTGGTGTTCCTGTTCACGCCGGTGCTGATGCTGTCCTTCGGCCTGATCGGTGGCCTTGGCGCGTCGTCGGTCACCAGTGCCTCGGTCGAGAAGGCAAGCATCGTCGCGATCGTCGACCCGGCGCAGCAGGAGGCGATGCGCGCCGCCGACAAGCGCCTGCGCCAGCTCTACGCCCGCGACGACAGCCCGCCGGCGCTGGTGATGCAGGTGCCCACGGACAATCCGGCCGGCCAGGCCCATGTCGCGTTCAGCGACCGGGGCAGCGATGCCTCGGCCGCGCTCTATGGCGACCTGACGCGACCGACGATCCTCTATGGCGGGTTCGGCCGCCGCGACGCCAATTTCCTCGCCCAGCTCGCCGAGGAAACGCTGCGCATGGAAAGGAGCGGCACCGACGCGCTGAGCAAGGCGACGCTGACCTCCATCGCCCGTGCCGCGCCGACGCCGACCGGCAACAAGCGCTCGGCTTTCTTCGCCGTGTTCGGCATCTTCTTCCTCACGCTGTTCCTCGCGGGCCAGGCGGTGGGCACCATGGCCGAGGAACGCAGCAACAAGGTGGTCGAGATCCTCGCCGCCGCCGTGCCGCTCGAGGCGGTGTTCTTCGGCAAGCTGATCGGCATGTTCGGATCGGCGCTGCTGTTCATCGGCTTCTGGGGCACGCTGGCCAGCCAGATCGACATATTGGTGCCGGGCGGGCTCGGCGCCGCGTTTCACGACATCGGGCCGGCGGTCGGCATGCCGGTCTTCTCGCTGCTGTTCGTGCTCTATTTCGCCATGGCCTATATGCTGCTCGGCGCCGTGTTCATGGGCGTCGGCGCCCAGGCGAGCACACCCCGCGAACTTCAGCTCCTGTCGCTGCCGATCACCGTCCTGCAGATCCTGATCTTCGGCCTGTCGGTCCAGGCGGTATCGCACCCGGACGGCTGGCTGGCGACGGCGGTCGAGCTTTTTCCGTTCAGTTCGCCTTATGCGATGGCCGGCCGCGCGGCGAACTCGCCGGAAATCTGGCCGCATGTCGCGGCGCTCGCCTGGCAGGCATTGTGGGTTGCGATCGTCATCGCCGTCGCCGCCCGCGCCTTCCGCCGCGGCGTGCTTCAGTCGGGGAGCGGCAAGATCAACTGGAAGGGGCTGATCGGGCGCTGATCGCAGTCGGGGCATACCGCCCTTTCCTTCCCCGGCGAAGGCCGGGAAGGTGCTCAGGCTGTCTGTTTCGCGTTATCGATGATGCGGTTCAGCAGCGATCAGTCGACCTGCGCAAACCACCGCCCCACCGAATCCCGTTGCAAAACGCTATTGACATAGATGTCAGCTAAGGCTCTCCTACAACCAAAGGAGAGCAAAAAATGGCGACACAGGCGCTACATCCGGTCGAAACGGCGATCGATCCGCTCGATGTGAGCCGGCCGGAGCTCTATCGCGATGATATATGGCAGGAACCTTTCCGCCAGCTCCGCGCCGAATCGCCGGTCCATTATGTCGAGCAATCCGGCTTCGGCCCCTATTGGTCGGTCTCCAGCTACAAGCCGATCGTCCAGGTCGAATCGCTGCCCGATCTCTATTCGTCCCAGGCCGGCGGCATCACGCTCGCCGATTTCATCGAGAATTCGCCGACCGACGTGCGCATGCCGATGTTCATCGCGATGGACCGGCCCAAGCATACCGGCCAGCGCCGCACCGTCGCGCCTGCGTTCACGCCGAGCGAGATGGTCCGCCTCACCGACAATATCCGCACCCGTACCGCCGAAATCCTCGACAGCCTCGAATGGAACAAGGAATTCGACTGGGTCGATACCGTCTCAATCGAGCTGACCACCCAGATGCTGGCCATCCTGTTCGACTTCCCCTGGGAGGACCGGCGGAAACTGACCTTCTGGTCCGACTGGGCCGGCGATATCGAGCTGGTGAAGACCGAGGAGCTTCGCCTCGAACGGCTGAAGCACATGTATGAATGCGGCGGCTATTTCCAGAATCTGTGGAACCAGAAACTCGGCAAGGAGCCGACGCCCGATCTCATCTCGATGATGATGCATTCGGACGCGATGGCCGAGATGGACCAGATGGAGTTCCTCGGAAACCTCATCCTGCTGATCGTCGGCGGCAACGACACGACGCGCAATTCGATGACCGCCGCGGCCTATGGCCTCGACCTGTTCCCGGACGAGCGCGCCAGGCTGGAGGCCGATTCCTCGCTGATCCATAATGCCGTGCAGGAGATCATCCGCTGGCAGACCCCCCTCGCCCATATGCGCCGCACCGCGACCGAGGACACCGAACTGGAAGGGCAGCATATCAAGGCCGGCGACAAGCTCGCGCTCTGGTATCTCTCGGCCAATCGCGACGAGAGCGTGTTCGAGAACGCCGACAAGATCATCGTCGACCGCCCCAATGCGCGCCGGCACCTGGCGTTCGGCCACGGCATCCACCGCTGCGTCGGCGCGCGGCTGGCGGAACTACAGATCGCCACGCTGCTCGAGGAAATGGCCAGGCGCCGCATGCGGGTGAACGTACTCGGCGAGCCGGAGCGTGTGGCTGCCTGCTTCGTGCACGGCTATCGCAAGCTGCCGGTGGAGATCTCGAAATACTAGGCGGAGGACATCCTCGCTGACATAGTACGCGCGTGAAAAGGGGGCGCGCAGATGTGGCAAGGAGTTAAAGGCATCGCTAAGGGAGCTACAACGTTCCTCTGCGGCTCATGGGCTGTCCTGTTCTATCTCAAGATGCATCTCGAGCCGAGCATTCCGGAAATCGACAGGCTCGAAAGAATCGCGTTCGGGAGCGTCTTCGTGGTTTCGCTCGCCTGGTCATTTGCAAGAATGAAACTTGGCGAGAGGAGTTCCCCACTCGCAGAGCCATCCGCGGCCTGGAGTGGCGGCGCAGTCGTGGTCGTCACTGGCTTAGCAGCCGCCTACTCGCTCGGCGATGGTTTCGATCAGCCGTCTGACCTCGTCTTTCCCGCGCTGTCCCTTATCGCAACCGCCGCCATCGCGGCGTTGGTAGTCCGTTTTGCGCGTCGCAACGCCGGTCAGATCGGCGAAGCCCGATTCCGTTCGGACTCGACGGGATAGCGACCGAGCCGGGCATCCCGCATCGCCCAAACCGTAAGCCCGATCCCGATGATCGCCGGCAATGTCACCGCCGGGAAATCCCGCGCGATGGCAGAAGTGCCGCAGATCCCGGCCGCCACTTCCCACAAATGAAACAGCGCATGCCCGGCAAGCCAGAAGCTCGCCGCGCCCCACAAAGGCACGCGCATCACGGGCCGTGCGGCGCCCCAGATAAAGGCGACCCCGATCAGCACGAAGATCAGCCCGATATCGCGGATGAAATGCTGGTTGAACGGGCCCGTGGTGGTGACGCCGGGCACCGCGAAATACCAGTCGGCGGGCACGGCAAGCATGATCAGGCCATTGGCCACCGCCCCTACCCCCAGAATGGCGGCGAGAATGGGAATCGTGCCCCGCATCATCGTCCTCCCGGAAAGGCGGCATGGCCCTGGTCGAAGGCACGCGCGACATGGCCGAGCTTGTCGGGATTGCGCATGATGTAGATCGCCGCGATCCGCCCCTCGCGAATCTCGAGTGCGGTGGTCTGCAATATCTGGCCTCGGTCGATGCTGACATAACCGGGCAGCCCGTCGATCAAGACCGGCTTCAACATGACCGGCCGATAGACATATTTGCGCGCCAGCCCGGCGAACAGCCGCAGCGCCTTGGCGACGCCCAGGATCGGGTTGCGAAACGCCAGCACCCGCCCGCCCCCGTCGGAATGGATCGCGACATCCTCCGCCAGCATCGATTGCAGCGCAGCGACATCGCCGTCGCGCGACGCGATGAAGAAAGCCCGGGCGATCCTGTCCGCCTCGGCCTGCTCCACCGGATAGCGCGGCCGGGCCGTCTGCACATGCTTGCGCGCCCGCACTGCCATCTGGCGGACGGCCGCCGCGTCGCGGTCGAGCGTGCCCGCCACCTCGCTCAGCGCGACGCCGAACACGTCGTGCAACAGGAAGGCGGCGCGCTCCAGCGGTGAGAGGCGTTCGAGGGCCAGCATCAGGGTCAAGGTCAGGTCGTCGGCCTGCTCGTCCTCGGTCGATCCGACCAGCGGATCGGGCAGCCACGCACCATAATAGGTCTCCCGCCGCGCCCGTGCCGAGCGCATCTGGTCGAGGCACAGCCGCGTGACGATGCGGGTGAGATAGGCGGCCGGCACATCGACCGATTCCTCGACCCGCGACCAGCGCAACCACGCATCCTGCACCACATCCTCTGCCTCGGATACCGAGCCGAGCATGCGATAGGCGAGACGCAGCAGCCGCGGCCGCTGCGCCTCGAACACCGAAGCCGCCGGGTCAGGCGGCAACACGGGTAGGGTCCTTTGGGGCACGCTCCACTGGATGCGGCGAACGGAAGCCCACCTGCAGCCGGTTCCACACGTTGATCGCCCCGATCAGCATGGTCAGCTGGACCTGCTCGACATCCGTGAAGACCGATTTGATCGGCGCGTAATCCGTATCCGGCGCGCCGGTTTCGGTGAGGCGGGTAAGCGACTCGGTCCAGCCCAGCGCCGCACGCTCGCGATCGCTGTACAGGGTCGACTCGCGCCAGGCCGGCAGCATGTACAGCCGCATCTCGCTCTCGCCCGCCTCGCGCAGATGAGTCGAATGCATGTGGATGCAGTAGGCGCAGCCGTTCATCTGCGACGCGCGCAGCTTCACCAGGTTCCGCAGCACGGGTTCGAGCGTCGACGAGTCGAAGCTTGCCTCCAGTGCCATCATCGCCTGCACGCTCTCGGGAGCGAGCAGATGGACGTTGCGCAAACGTGAGGTCATTGTCTGTCTCCAGGCGTGCACCATGCACGTATGCAGACATGACGGGATAGCCCCGGCGAGTGTGACATGGGGGTGCGATTTTTTTTGAGCGGCGCCCGTAACCCGGCGCACTGATGCGGCGAACAAGAGCCGATGCCTTCTTTCCCTCTCCCACAGGGGAAGAGGGAAAAAAGAGTACATCTCGTCGCCCCCGCCCCGCGTACCTACATAGGCTTCACCACCTCTTCGAGGACGATCATGACCCCAGACCGCCGCAGCTTCCTGACCCTTGCGGGCACCAGCGCCGCCGCCTTCGCCCTGTTCGGATGCCGCGGTAGCGCGTCAGCCGGACCGCCCGAAAAGTTCGAAGTGACGATGACAGATGCGCAGTGGAAGGCGAAGCTCTCCCCCGCCGCCTATCGCACGCTGCGCCATGAGGCGACCGAGACGCCCTTCACCAGCCCGCTCAACAATGAGCATCGCGCCGGCATCTTCTCCTGCGCGGGCTGTGCGCTGCCGGTCTATTCGTCGAAGACCAAGTTCGAGAGCGGCACAGGCTGGCCGAGCTTCTGGGCGCCACTGCAGAACGCGGTACGTACCCGCGAGGACCGCACGCTCGGCTTCGCACGGACCGAGGTTCATTGCCGGCGGTGCGGAGGGCATCTGGGCCATGTGTTCGATGACGGGCCGAAGCCGACGGGCAAGCGCTACTGCATGAACGGCGTCGCGATGACGTTCCAGCCGGGGAAGGCCTGACCTGAACTCCCTCTCCCCTTGTGGGAGAGGAGCTTCGGGTGAACAGCGCCCCGCGCTATTCAGGTCATGCCGGGGGCATGACCGACCCGGCGCTGGGCCCGCGCCGAAGGCGTGGGAAGGGTGAGGGGGACACTCGCAAGTGTCTTGAGCCGCGCTCCCCCCTCATCCGGCCCTTCGGGCCACCTTCTCCCGCAAGGGGAGAAGGAAAGAAGTTTAGAAGCTGATTTCGTCCGACATGCCGAGCGACGCCATCGTCACAGTCGCCAGCGGCTGCTGGGTGTCGTCCTCGACGCCGTTGTCGGCGGCATGGTCAGAATAGATGAAGCCCTTGGTCGGATAGGCGCTGGTGCCCAAGCCGCCATTCGGGCCGTACCACACCTTGACCATGCTCCAGTCGCCGGCCTCGGATACATCGACCGCGCGGACGTTACGCTCGATACCGCCGCGACGCGACCAGTTGGCATGGGTCAGCAGGACTTCACGATCGCTGACTACTTCGCTCACCATCGCGACATGGCCAAGGCGCATGCGGCCGGTCGAGGAGAAGGCGAGGACGGCGCCGACCTTCGGTGCATGGCCGCGGGCATAACGACCGGCTGCCTGGCCCCACCAGGTATTGGCGTTGCCGTGAATCTCGATGCCGGAGATGGTGCGGGCGTACGGGGCGCACTGCCAGAACTGCGCCGACGCCGGGGTCGCTGCGATCAGGCCGCACAAAGCCACCAGCGCAAAACGCGCTGCAAACGCCCGAAAATTCATGTGGCCCCCTCAGGTCCCGCTAACTCGTGAGCTTCTAAAAGCAGGTCCGGCCGGCATGGGGAACCCCGGCGTAGCGGCGAATGGAACCTTTTAGGACGAACCGTGTTTACGGGACGATGACTGCCCTTCGATGCACGCCGAACGGCGCGCCAAAGGTCGTGCGTCGTCGCAAATTCGTCGCTTTCCCAATAGAATCATGGATATCGCCCCCAGATCCAGGCCCCCGACGATCGTCGGGGGACGATATTCGATCGAACGTCCTGTTCAGGGCGCGTGCGGCGCGCCTTCGCGTTCCGCCGCCGCCGTGCTCCGCGCCAGCCGCGCCTCATGCTCGGCCCGGCCGAACGGGAAGCGGGCATAGCAAAGCCCGGCAAGACCGTAGAACAGCAGTTCGAGGCAGACGAACACGATGGTCAGCCGGTCGATCGTCGCGGCCGGCACCATGCCCGGCTTCGCTGCGGCGGGGAAAGCGGCAAAGGCCAGGATCGCCCCGGCCATGAAGATGCCGAGCCCGCCGACCATCTTCTGCACGAAGAAGCCGCCGGCAAAAAAGACGCCTTCTGACCGTTTGCCCGTGCGCGTCTCCGATTCCTCGACCACATCGGCCAGCATCGCCGCGCCCAGGATGAAGGCGCCCACGCTGCACGCGGTGTTGACCATGAAGATCATCAGCAGGATCGGCAGCATCAGGGGCGAGCCCGGCTCGGGAAACAGGCCGAGCAGCCGCAGCACATACGGGCCGACGAGCAGGGTTACGCTGACGAACGACAGGATCATGCCGACGCGCGGTTTGTTGCCGCCTTTTGTCAGCATCGGCGCGATGAAGAAGGCGCCGACCGCACCGATCAGCAGCGCCAGCGACAGCCACTGATAGTCGCCCCCCTCGAATTGCCAGACATAGGTGTACAGATAATTGGACAGCGCGAAGGAGACACCCTGCGCGGTATAGGCGAAGACGCCCGCCGCCATCAGGATCAGGAACGCCCTGTTCGACACGGTCGCACGGAACTGGGCGAAATGCTGGCGGAAGCTCTCGGTCGATTTCGCCACCTTGGGCAAATGCTTGATCTCGTGATGCAGCCCGACCGACGAGACGATGATGGACAGCGCCATGACGATCGCGGCGAACAACGCCATGCGCGAATAGCCATCGGCATTCTGCAACCCGTTCGGATGGGTCGCGTCCGGCACCAGGAATACGCCATAAGCGAGCGACAGCATCGCCAGCCCGCCACCCCAGCCGAACAGGTAACGATAGGAGAAGAGCCGGGTCCGCTCGTCATAATCGGAGCTCAGTTCCGGCCCGAGCGCGGACGAAGGGATCTCGAATGCCGACAGGGCGATCCGCACCAGCAGCGCGCTGCCGAACACGTAGAAGAGCGTCGCCGTTTCCGACCAGTGCGGCGGGTTCCACAGCAGCAGCCAGCCGATCGCGACCGGCAGGGCGGAGGCGTACATCCAGGGATGGCGCCGCCCCCAGCGGCTGCGCGTATGATCCGACAGATAGCCGACCGCCGGGTCGACGAACGCCTCGACCACCAGCGCACACATGATGGCGATGCCGACCGTGCTCGCCGGCAGGCCGATCACCTGATTGTAGAACAGCAGCAGGAAGGTCGCGAAGCCATTGTCCTTCACGCCGTACGCGATCGACCCGATGCCGAACGACCAGCGGCTGCGCGGGCCGAGCGTGCGCGGCGGCGGCGCAGCGATCAGCGAGCCGGCAGGACCTGGACTCAAGACGCGAACTTCTCGAGCGCGGCGAACATCGATGGGGCATCGGCGTCCCAGCTATGGCGCGGACCGATCGTCATGCCGCCATCGACCGTGATGTGCGTGCCGGTGACGAAGCGCGCATCCTCGCTCGCCAGATAGGCGACCGCGGCGGCAATATCTTCAGGGGTTCCGGCGCGCTGCAGGGGCTGGGCATGCGCCGCTATACCTCGAATCATGCCATTGGCCATGTCGCGTTTTTCGCCTCCGATACCGAGCGCCGAGGTGAAGATGTTGGTCGTGATGAAGCCCGGGCACACGGCATTTACCCGGATATTGTGACGGGACAGATCGGCCGCGGCCATGGTCGTCAAGTGCAGCACGCCCGCCTTCGCCACTGAGTAAGCGGTCGGCGCGGCGCCGGTTTGCAGCGCGGCGATCGAGGCGGTGTTGACGATCGCCCCGCCGCCCCGCGCGGCCATCAATGGTGCTGCATACCGGATGCCCATCGCGACCGACCGCAGCAGCAGCGCCTGGGTCCGGTCCCAGTCCTCGGCCGAGATCTCCCCGATCGGATCGCGCGATCCGCCGGCACCGGCATTGTTGAACACAACGTCGAGCCCGCCTGCCGCATCGGCCGCGGCCATCAGGGCGGCGATCTCCTCGACCTGCATCACATCGGTACGCCTGAACCGGATCCGCCCGTTGGAGGTGTCCGCCACCTCCTGCCCGCCGGCCTCGTCGATATCGCCGATCCATACCTCCGCGCCTTCCTCGGCCAGCCTCAGCGCCGTCGCGCGGCCGATCCCCGAAGCGCCGCCGGTCACCACGGCGCGCTTGCCTGAAAAGCGCATCACATCCTCCTCCATTCTGGTTTTGGTCAGCATAGTATGGGGTTCGACCCGGTCAATGCGGCCTTTTTGGAATTTCGGGTTTGCGCATGCTTGCGGGACGACGCGGCCTTCACTACCAACCGTCACCCCGGACTTGTTCCGGGGTCCATCCCTCCTCACGCGCTGACGCCGGGGGAGAGATGGATGCCGGAACAAGTCCGGCATGACGATGGAGAGACCGAAGCCTTGGCCCTTGATCCCGAAACCTTTGACGCCCTGATCGACATGGTCCGTCGCTTCGTCACCGAGCGGCTGCGCCCGCTCGAAGCCGTGGTCGAGGAAGCCGATGCGATCCCCGCCGACGTGATCGGCGAGATGCGCGACATGGGCCTTTTCGGTCTCTCGATCGCGGAGGAATATGGCGGCCTCGGCCTTACCATGAGCGAGGAAGTGCGCGTCGCGGTCGAGCTCGGGCGCACCACGCCCGCCTTCCGCTCGAGCTTCGGCACCAATGTCGGTATTGGCAGCCAGGGCCTGGTCATGGCCGGCTCGGACGAGCAGAAGGCGCACTGGCTGCCCCGCATCGCCAGCGGCGAGATCGTCACCAGCTTTGCCCTGACCGAGCCCGATGTCGGCAGCGATTCGGGCAGCGTGAAGACAAAGGCGGTAAAGGACGGCGACGTCTATCGTCTCACCGGCACCAAGCGCTTCATCACCAATGCCGACAAGGCCGACCTGTTCACCGTGATGGCGCGCACCGGCGAGGAAGCCGGTGGTCGCGGCGTCTCCGCTTTCCTCGTGCCGCGCGACCTGCCCGGCCTGTCGATCGGGGAGCCCGAAAAGAAGATGGGCCAGAAGGGCGCCAAGGTCGCCGACGTGATCTTCGACGATGTGCCGGTGCCTGCCGCCAACATACTCGGTGCCGAGGGCGAGGGTTTCAAGATCGCGATGCGCGTGCTCGATCGCGGGCGGCTGCATATCGCCGCGGTCTGTGTCGGCGTGGCCGAGCGGCTGATCGCCGACAGCGTCGCCTATGCGAGCGACCGCAAGCAGTTCGGCAAGCCGATCGCCGAGCATCAGCTGATCCAGGCGATGATCGCGGATTCCAAGACCGAGGCGCTGGCCGCCCGTGCGCTGGTTCTGGAAACCGCCGCGGCCAAGGATGCCGGCAAGGACGTGGTGATGGAATCGGCCGCCGCGAAATATTTCGCCAGCGAGATGGTCGGCCGCGTCGCCGACCGCGCGGTGCAGATCTTCGGCGGCGCGGGCTATATCGCGGATTACGGCATCGAGCGCCTCTACCGCGACGTGCGCCTGTTCCGCATCTACGAAGGCACCAGCCAGATCCAGCAACTCATCATCGCCCGAGAGACGATCAAGCGCGGCGGTTAGCCCTTCTTCCTCCCCTCCCGCTTGCGGGAGGGGCCGGGGGTGGGCTCGCGGCCTGCCTCAATCGATAGACTATGCGGAGAGCGGGAGCCCACCCCCTGCCCCCTCCCGCAAGCGAGAGGGGGAGGAGAATTCGAATGGACACCACCAACCTCTTCCGCCTTGATGGCCGCACAGCCCTCGTCACCGGCGGCTCGCGCGGTATCGGCAAGATGATCGCCGCCGGCTTCATCGCCCAGGGCGCGACCGTCTATATCTCCTCGCGCAAGGCCGAGGCATGCTTCGAGACCGCAAAGGAACTGGGGGAAAAGTGTATCCCCCTGCCCCAGGACGTCTCCACCGTCGCCGGCTGCAAGGCGCTCGCCGCCCAACTCGCCGAGCATACCGACAAGCTCGATATCCTCGTCAACAATGCCGGCGCTGCCTGGGGCGAGCCGTTCGAGAACTTCCCGGAAAAAGGCTGGGACAAGGTGATGGACCTCAATGTGAAATCGCCCTTCTTCCTCACCCAGGCGCTCCACCCCGCGCTGAAGGCGGCGGCCAGCCGGGATCGCCCGGCCAAGGTGATCAACATCACCTCGATCGACGGCCAGCGGCTCAACCCTTGGGAAACCTACAGCTATCACGCGTCGAAATCGGCGCTGATCTACCTGACCAAGCGCATGGCCGCGCGGCTGATCACGGATTCGATCAACGTCACCTCGATCGCGCCCGGCGCCTTCGCCAGCGAGATGAACAAGGCCGCGCGCGACCATGGCGACGCGATCGCCAAGGGCATCCCGGCAAAGCGCATCGGCGTCGACGAGGACATGGCGGGCACCGCGATCTACCTCGCCAGCCGGGCCGGGGATTATGTGGTGGGCGACACGATCACCGTCGACGGCGGCCTGGTGAACGCCGCACTGGGAACATCGATCGACGCGTAACTTCTAAAGCCCCTCCCCTTCAGGGCAGGGCTATCGCATTTGAGCGAGAAGCGATGAGAGGTATCCATTGCTCCAGCCAGCGCGTTTGATTTTGGCGCGGATGGAGAGTTTGGCAGGATCGTGCTGGAGCAGGTTGAGGGCGAGCCGGCGTAGCAGGGCAAGGTTTTCGGCGCAGTGGTCGGATCGAGTGTGGATGCGATCTTCCCCGAAGGCGACGTCGAGCAACCAATGCTGCTGGTTCTCGATGGTCCAGTGCGCCCTGATCACCCGC
>NZ_JBFUHB010000030.1:0-57976 GCF_056402595.1 Sphingomonas sp. P3_C6 | reverse complement strand
GGTGATCAGGGCGCACTGGACCATCGAGAACCAGCAGCATTGGTTGCTCGACGTCGCCTTCGGGGAAGATCGCATCCACACTCGATCCGACCACTGCGCCGAAAACCTTGCCCTGCTACGCCGGCTCGCCCTCAACCTGCTCCAGCACGATCCTGCCAAACTCTCCATCCGCGCCAAAATCAAACGCGCTGGCTGGAGCAATGGATACCTCTCATCGCTTCTCGCTCAAATGCGATAGCCCTGCCCAGCGGGAGAGGTAGGGGCCCAAAGCGAAGCTTGGGAGGGTCAGGGTGATGCGCGCCGCCATCCGCAACGCACCCCTTACCCCTCGCCCACTCCCGCTGGGAGAGGCGATAAGAGAGAGTCCCTCTAGCGAACCAACCCCACCTCGCTGAACGGCTTCGGCTCCATCGGCGGGATGGTCGCGGCGTTCAGCTCGCGCTGCCAGAAACCGACATCGATCCAGCGGCCCTGCTTGTAGCCTACCTCACGCAGCACGCCGGTGCGGCGAAAGCCGACCGATTCGTGCAGGCGGATCGAATGATCGTTGGGCAAAGCGATCGCGCCGATCGCATGGGTGAAACCCTGGGTGCGCAGGGTCGCGACCAGCGCCTCATAGAGCTGGCGGCCATTGCCCTGCCCCTGCGTGCCGCTGGCGAGATAGACCGAGGTCTCAACGATATATTTATACGCCGGCCGGTCGCGAAACTTGGTCGCATAGGCATAGCCGAGCACGCCGCCTTCCTCGTCGCCATTGGTCACGACAAGCCAGGGGTAGAGCCCTTCCGACGCGTGCATGCGCGTGCGCATCGCCCGGGCGTCTGGCGGTTCGAGCTCGAACGAGACTGTTCCGGTTTCGACATAGGGCGCGTAGATTCCGGCAATTGCGGCTGCGTCGTCGGGTCGGGCGGCGCGGATTGCGATCATTGAGTCACCTTTGCGAGTACAAAATCCATCAGTTTGATATCGGCGGCCGAGGCGCTTGCGGTGCCGAAGCTGCCGCCAAGGCCGTCGCATTCGAGGCAGCGCGCCTGGATCGCGGCGCCGGTGCCGATGCGCTTCACATCGCCCAGCGCACGGGCGAAGATCGCGCGGCGCTCAGCGGCGATGCGCGTGAAGGCGTCGGTGCCCTCGCCGTTCGCGCTGTCGTCATCATCGCCGGGGCCCATGAATTTCTGGACGAACTGGCCGAACCAGGCAGGCTTCTTCTCGAGATATTCGGCATGGACATTTTCGGGCTTCAGGCCGGCGCGCTTCGCTGCCTCGGCGATCGCGTCGTTCAGCCCGCCGAAGCGATCGACCAGGCCGATCTGCCGCGCCGTGCCGCCATCCCACACCCGCCCCTGCGCAATCTCGTCGACCCGCTGCGGGCTGAGCTTGCGCGCCTCCGACACGCGGGTGATGAACTGGCGATAGCCATTCTCGATGCCTGCCTGGAAGATCGTGTCGGTTTCCGCGGTGAAGCCGCCGACCACGTCGGGCTGGCCGGAAAGCGGCGTGGTCTTCACCCCGTCCGCGGTCACGCCGATCTTCTTCAGCGTGTTCTCGAAGGACGGGATGATGCCGAAGATGCCGATCGATCCAGTGATGGTATTGGGCTGCGCGAAGATCACGTCGCCAGCAGTCGACACCCAATAGCCGCCCGATGCGGCGAGGCTGCCCATCGACACGACGATCGGCAGCTTCTGCGCCTTCGCCTCCATGATCGCACGGCGCATGTCCTCCGACGCGAGCGCCGAGCCACCCGGTGAATCGACCCGCACCACCAGCGCCTTCAGGTTCTTCTTCGCGAGCCCGTCGAGCAGCGCCTTGTTGACGGTATCGGCCCCCACGCTGCCGGTGCGCGACCGGCCGTCGACAATGTCGCCGGCGATGGTCAGCACGCCGATCGCATCGCCATTGGTCGGCAGCGGATTGGCCTCGACATAAGCGTCATAGCGGATCGTGTTGAAGCTACCCGCCGGCTTGCTGCCGTCATGGCCGGCGATCTCCGCCACGCGCTTGCCGAAATCGAAGCGGGTGCCGAGCTTGTCGACCAGCCCGGACTGGAGGTTGGCCTTAGCGATATCGCCCTGGGCGGCGGTGATGACCTCGCCCGGCTTGCTCAGGAAATCGGCGAACTTCGCCTTGGGCCGCGCCTTGGCGATCGATTCCTGCCACTGGGAGAACAGCACGCCGTAGAGCTTCAGATTCTCTTCCTTCGCCTCGGGCGAGGCGTCGGCGCGGGTATAGGGCTCGACATAGGATTTATACTTGCCGACACGGTAGACGTGCGCAGTGACGCCGAGCTTGTCGATCAGGCCCTTGTAATAGAGCTGCGATCCGCCCGGCCCCATGAACAAGGTGCCGCCCATCGGGCTCATCCAGATCTCGCTGGCATTGGCGGCGAGGCGATAGGCTGAATCGGTATAGGCGGTCGCGTAGGCGAGGACCGGCTTGCCGCCATCGCGGGTGCGGCGCAGGGCGTTGCCGACCTCCTCGATCGCAGCGGGATAGCCGCCGCCGAACGAATCGAGGTCGAGCACGATCGCCTTCACCCGGTCGTCGGTCTTCGCCTTGTCGATTGCGCGGACCAGGTCGCGCAGGCGATATTCATGCACCGGGGCCGAACCGCCAAGGGCGGCGAAGGCATCGGCCTCGGCCGGCTGCTCGACGATCTGCCCGTCGAGCCGGAGCAGCAGCGCGCCATCCCGGATCGTCGCCGGTCCGGGCTTCGCGGAAAGCGCGCCGAACAGCAGGCCGAAGAAGATGAGCATGGCGACGAGGACGAGCGCGTCCTTGATGCCGACCAGGATCTTCCAGGCGCCCCGAACCAGTTTCACGTAAGCCTACCCCTGCAAATATGCGGTTGGCCATAACCGCTAGAGCAAGCGGGAACGGGAGTAAACGCCCGGACCGTACCGGCAAAACGCTCGTCTTAGTCATTCTTCTCTCAAGAAAACGCCCCTTCACAGCGTCAGCGATAGGCCACGGAAAACCGAGGCGCGACGCCGACACGCAGCGATGGCCGGTGGCATTTTTCAGGCAGCGGCCCGTTGACGCGGCGCATTGGCAGGCACATATGCAGGTCGCTGGCACTCACCTCTGGCGAGTGCTAACAACAATTTATCAACCCAGTAAAAAGGGACAAGCGCATATGACTTTTCGTCCGTTGCACGACCGCGTCCTCGTCCGCCGCGTAGAGGCTGAAGAGAAGACCGCGGGCGGGATCATCATCCCCGAGACCGCCAAGGAAAAGCCGCAGGAAGGCGAAGTCGTCTCCGTCGGCACCGGCGTTCGCGCCGAGGATGGCACGATCACGCCGCTGGACGTCAAGGCCGGCGACAAGATCCTGTTCGGCAAGTGGTCGGGCACCGAGGTCAAGATCGACGGTGAAGACCTGCTGATCATGAAGGAATCCGACATTCTGGGTATTGTTGGCTGACGCCAACGGGCTTGGGATCGTCTTCCGACGACCGAGCCGTTCCTGAATTTCCTCAACTTCCAATCTGAAAGGGTAGCCTCACATGGCAGCCAAGGACGTAAAATTTTCGCGTGACGCGCGTGAGCGCATTCTCCGCGGCGTCGACATCCTCGCCGATGCGGTGAAGGTCACGCTCGGCCCGAAGGGCCGCAACGTCGTCATCGACAAGTCGTTCGGCGCTCCGCGCATCACCAAGGACGGCGTCACCGTCGCCAAGGAGATCGAGCTGAAGGACAAGTTCGAGAACATGGGCGCACAGATGCTGCGCGAAGTGGCCTCGAAGACCAACGACATCGCCGGTGACGGCACCACCACCGCGACCGTCCTCGCCCAGGCGATCGTTCGCGAGGGCATGAAGTCGGTTGCGGCCGGCATGAACCCGATGGACCTGAAGCGCGGCATCGACCTCGCGGTCATCGAAGTCGTCAAGGACCTCAAGGCTCGTTCCAAGCCGGTCGCCGGCACCAAGGAAATCGCCCAGGTCGGCATCATCTCGGCTAACGGCGACACCGTCGTCGGCGAGAAGATCGCCGAGGCGATGGAGAAGGTCGGCAAGGAAGGCGTGATCACCGTCGAGGAAGCGAAGGGTCTCGAATTCGAGCTCGACGTCGTCGAGGGCATGCAGTTCGACCGCGGCTATCTGTCGCCTTACTTCATCACCAACCCGGAGAAGATGTCGGTCGAGCTGAACGATCCTTACATCCTGATCCACGAGAAGAAGCTGTCGAACCTGCAGGCAATGCTCCCGATCCTGGAAGCAGTCGTTCAGTCGGGCCGTCCGCTCCTGATCATCGCCGAGGACATCGAGGGTGAGGCTCTGGCCACGCTCGTCGTGAACAAGCTCCGCGGCGGCCTGAAGGTCGCAGCCGTCAAGGCGCCTGGCTTCGGCGATCGTCGCAAGGCGATGCTCGAGGACATCGCGATCCTGACCAAGGGCGAGATGATCTCGGAAGACCTGGGCATCAAGCTCGAGTCCGTCACGATCGGCATGCTCGGCACCGCCAAGCGCGTCACGATCGACAAGGACAACACCACCATCGTCGATGGTGCTGGTGACCATGACGCGATCAAGGGCCGCACCGACGCGATCCGCCAGCAGATCGAGATCACCACCAGCGACTATGACAAGGAGAAGCTCCAGGAGCGTCTTGCCAAGCTCGCCGGCGGCGTTGCCGTGATCAAGGTCGGCGGTTCGACCGAAGTGGAAGTCAAGGAGCGCAAGGATCGCGTCGACGACGCTCTCCACGCAACCCGCGCAGCAGTCGAAGAGGGCATCGTCCCCGGCGGCGGCACGGCACTGCTCTATGCCACCAAGGCTCTCGAAGGCCTGAAGGGCGCGAACGACGACCAGACCCGCGGTATCGATATTGTGCGTCGCGCACTCTACGCACCGGTTCGCCAGATCGCGGCGAATGCGGGCCATGACGGCGCGGTGATCTCGGGCAAGCTGCTCGAGGGCAACGACCCGACCCAGGGCTTCAATGCGCAGACCGACAAGTACGAGAACCTCGTCGAGAGCGGCGTGATCGACCCGACCAAGGTCGTCCGCACCGCCCTTCAGGACGCGGCATCGGTCTCGGGCCTGCTGATCACCACGGAAGCGGCGATCAGCGAGCTGCCGGAAGACAAGCCCGCCATGCCCATGGGCGGCGGCGGCATGGGCGGCATGGGCGGTATGGACTTCTGATCCGAAGGGCGGCCTGCGCCATGCTGGCGCAGGACTCGCCCGAGGACGGACGGCGGGTCGGCGGCAAGCCGCCGAACCCGACCGGCGAAAGCGCGGGCTTTGCCCGCGCCAGAATTCCAGGACTGCCCAGCCAACCGGCTGGAAACAGGAAAGGGGCCGGGAGAGCGATCTCCCGGCCCTTTTTTTGTTCCTCCCCGGCACGGGGAGGGGGACCATTCGCCTCTTCCGGCGAATGGTGGAGGGGCTTGGACGCGAGGCAGATGTTCCGCGCGCCAAGCCCCTCCACCACGCGCTGAAGAAGCGCGCGGTCCCCCTCCCCGTTCCGGGGAGGAATGAGAAGGAGGGAATGGATTTTCCCCATCCGCTCGGCCATGATCCTCCCCAATGCGCCGCCTGCTCACCTGGATCCTGCCCTGGCTTGCCCTGAGCGTGGTGGTGTTCTTCGCCTGGCAGAATCCATCGGTGCTCAACCCGACGCGCATCGCCTGGCTGCTCGACGGCAACGACCATGGCCAGGCGGCGATCGGGATGGCGGCCTATCTGCGCGCCCCGCCGCCCTGGCCGTCGCTCCATTCGACGATGCTGATGGCGCCCGACGGCATTCCGCTGTCGCTGACCGACGGCAATCCGGCGCTCGGCCTGTTGCTGCGCCCGTTCGCCTCGGTGCTGCCGGTGGGCATCCAGTATATCGGGCTCTGGCTGTTCCTCTGCATCCTGCTGCACACCGCGATCGCCGCGGCGCTGGTGCGCCGGTTCCTGCCCGGCCCGGTGGCGACCTGGATCGGTGCTGCCCTGCTGACGCTGATGCCGGTGCTCCTCGCCCGGTTCGGCCATGTCAATCTCTGCGCCCAGTGGCTGATCCTGTGGGCGCTGTGGATCTATGTCGATGCGGCGCGGTCGGCCCGGCCCGGCTGGTGGGTGGCGGTCATCACCGCCTCGATCCTGATCCACCCCTATATTCTGGTGATGGTCGCCGCGATCTGGGCCAGCGCGATGCTGCGCCAGTTCCTGCTGGCGCCGGACGTCAAGGCCCGTGCCGCGATGATCGGCGATGTCGCCATTGTCGTCGCGCCGCTGCTGATCGTCCCGATCCTGCTCGGCACCGTCAGCGAGCCGACCATGGCGGTGGGCGGTTATGGCGGTTTCTCGATGGCGATCGACGCGCTGTGGAATCCGAACAGCCGTGCGTATTCGACATTTCTGCCGGTCAAGGCGCTCGATCCGGGTCAGGCGCTGGAGGGCATGAACTATCCCGGCCTTGGCCTGCTCCTGCTCATCATCGTCGCGTTGTTCCAAGGCGTTCGCCGCTGGGGCGAGACCCGGGACGACATGCTGTTTCGCCGGCTCGCCTGGCTGCTGCCGGCCTTTGCCGTACTGACGATCGTCGCCATAGCGCCGCATCTCATCTGGCGCGGCGCAGTGATCGCCAGCCTGCCGATGCCCGACTGGATCGGGAAAGCACTGGACCCGATCCGCGCCTCGGGCCGGATGTTCTGGCCAGTGCTCTATACTCTTGCCTTTGCGGCGATCGTAACGGCCGGCCGGATGCGCTTCGGCACCTGGATATTGGCGGGCGCGCTGCTGGTCCAGACGATCGACATGCTGCCGATGCTCGCTTCGGCACGGGAGAGCGGCGGCTGGGCCGAACTGACCAGCCCCTACCACCGCACGCTCGATCCGCGCTGGGACAAGGTCATCGCCGACGCCGACATGATTCAGTTCGAGCCGCCGGAGATGTACCGCGATCTGGCGCTGATGGAGGAGGTCACCTGGCGCGCGATCGTCGCGGGCAAGCCGGTGCGCTTCTTCTATGCCTCGCGTGAGACGGTCGCGGTGCGGCAGCGGCTGAGGCGGGACAGCGCAGCCTTCGTCACGGGCCAGACCGACCCGCGCCGGCTCTATGTCCTGCTCGACGGCGAGGCGCCCGCGACACTGGCCGGCCGGGTAGTGAAGCTCGACGGCGTGTCGATCATTCCCGCCGAACGTTCCGGCCCGCGTTAACCCTATCCTCGCGCGGATGGGGCACAAGCGCGTCATGGCCGCTCCCGCCCTCCGCTTCCTCGCGCTTGCAGCGATCGTGGCCGGTGCGTTCCTCGCCTGGATGAATCCCGCCATCCTAGACGTGACCAATGTCGGCTGGGTGCTGAGGGGACAGGACTGGGGGCCGACCGCACTCGGGCTGGCCGCCTATCTTCAATCGGGCAACTGGCCGGGCACGGCGACGCCGCTGATCCTTGCGCCCGACGGCGTGCATCTGCTGATGATGGACGGCAACCCGCTGCTCGGGCTGCTGCTCAAGCCCTTCGCCTTCCTCCTCCCCGCCGGAGCCCAGTTCATCGGCTGGTGGCTGCTCGTCTGCCTGGCACTGCATGTGCGTTTCGCCTCGCTACTGGTCCGGCCGCACGCGCCCGATTTCGCGAGCGCCTGGATGGGCACCGCGCTGCTCACCCTGCTGCCGACGCTCTACAACCGCTACGGCCACGCCAATCTCTGCGCCCACTGGCTGATCCTGTGGGCGCTGTGGATCTTCGTCGATCGCGACCGCTCGCGGCGATGGAGGCATTGGCTCGCGGTGATCGGCGTGGCCGGGCTGGTTCACAGCTACCTGCTGCTGATGGTCGGCGCGATCTGGGCGAGCGCGATGCTGCGCGAGCTGGTGACCGGCGCCGCGCCCGATCGGCGGCGCGCCATCGCGATGACCGGCGCGGTCGGGGCGATAGCGATCGGACTGGCGCTGCTCCACGGCCTGCTCGACCCGCCCATCTCCACCGGCACCTATGCCGGTTTCCCGATGGCGCTCGATGCGCTGATCAACCCGGCCAATCCCGGCTACAGCCTGTTCCTCCCGTCGACGCGCAACAGCGCGCTCGGCTATGAGGGGTTCCAGTATCTCGGTGCCGGGCTGATCCTGCTGCTCGTCGTCGCGATCGCCGCGACGATCCGTACGGGCCTATCCTCCGCGACCGCGAATCTGCGTTGGCTCCTGCCCGCCTTCGTCGTGCTGACGCTGCTTGCGATCAGCAATGTACTGATCTTCCAGGGCCAGCGGATCCTGTTCGTCCCCCTCCCGCAAGCCATGGTCGATGCGCTCGATCTCGTCCGCGGGTCCGGGCGGCTGTTCTGGCCAGTCGCCTATACGCTGGTCTATGCCGCCGTCCTCGCCGTGTACCGGCTGGAGCGTCGCACCCTGGTGCTCAGCGCCGCGCTGGTGATCCAGGTCGCCGACATGGCACCGATGTTCGCCGCGATCAGGCAGCAGACCGCCCTGGCGAGCGAACCCGGCATCTATCGCGCGACTCTCGACCCGCGTTGGCAGGCGCTGGTCGCGAGCGCGTCGGCGATCGAGCTTCAGCCGCCCGATCCGCACCGGGACCTGCGGCTGACCGAAGAGATAGGCTGGCGCGCGATGCTTGCCTGCCGTCCGATGCGCCACATGTATGTCGCGCGCACCCCGCGCTCGGTGCAGGCGCGGATCGACGCGGATCGCAACGCCTTCCTCGCCGGCCGGATCGATCCGACGCGGCTCTACATCCTATATCGGGGGGAGAAGGTACCGGCCGCCCTCGCATCGCGGGTGCGCAGGCTCGACGGCGTGGCCTTCATCCCGCCCGAACGGCCTGCCCCGCCGCCGACCCTGTGCCGCTGAGCCAGTGTCGGTGACCGGCTTGGGGCGCGGCGTTCGCAGCACAAGTGCGTTAGTTTATTGACACACACTCTTCCCAATGCAGCCGAACCGCGACAAAATGGTTGCAATCGAAACCTTTGGGGGAAGCCCTTTCATGACCGATCTTTCGCGCCGCGAGGCCCTAGCCGCCGCCGCCTTGACCACGCTTGCCGCTGCCATGCCCGCCTGGGCGCAGGACAAGGCCGCAGCGGGCGAAACCGCCGCCTGGGACCTGAGCGAGCTCTACCCCAACGACGCGGCATGGGACACGGCGCGCAAGGACGTGCTGGCAAAAATCCCCGGCCTGCTCAAGTTCAAGGGCACGCTCGGCACCAGCGCCGACGCGCTCGCTGCCGCGCTCACCGCTCAGTCCGATCTCGGCCGCGTCGCCAGCCGGGTCTATACCTATATCAGCCTCAAGGCCGACGAAGACCTTCGCGTCGCCACCGCGCAGGAGAAGCAGGCTCAGGCGAACGACATGTTCACCGCATTCGGCGAGGCGACGTCCTGGATCGCGCCCGAACTGCTCGCAGTCGGCAAGGCGAAGATCGACGGCTTCGTCGCCGCCAACAAGGTGCTCAAGACGCGGTTCGACTTCTACCTCGCCGATATCCTGCGCCAGGAAGAACATACCCTCTCGCCGGAAGGCGAGAATCTCCTCGCCGGTACCTCCTCGCCCTTTTCGGGATCGCGCGACATCCGCGAGCAGCTCGTCGCCTCGGACATTCCCTGGCCGACCGTCACCCTGTCCACCGGCAAGCAGGTGCGGCTCGACGACCAGGCCTATACGCTCAACCGCGATGCGCCCAATCGCGCCGACCGCAAGCTGGTGTTCGATACCTTCTGGGCCGAATATGGCAAGTTCAAGAGCTCGCTCGGCGCCGCCTATCTCAGCCATGTGAAGGCCGACATCTTTCGCAAGAAGGCGCGCAAATATCCGACCTCGCTGGCGATGTACCTGTCGGGCTCGAACGTGCCCGAGGCCGTGTACCGCTCGCTCGTCGCCGAGACCAACAACGGCCTGCCCCAGCTGCACCGCTATTTCGAGCTGCGCCGCCGGATGCTGAAGCTGCCGGACATGGCCTATTACGACATCTATCCGCCGCTGGTTCAGCTCGACAAGAAGGTGACCCTGGCGGAGATGCGCACCACCACGATCGAGGCGGTGAAGCCGCTCGGTCCGGAATATGGCGCGCTGTTCGCCCAGGCGACGGCGGCAAAGTGGATGGATCCTCTGCCTCGCCCGGGCAAGAAGTCCGGCGCCTATATGAACCCCGGCGCGGCCTATGACCTGCACCCCTATCTGCTGCTCAATCTCGGCGAGAATTACGACGGGATGACCACCTATGCCCATGAATGGGGTCATGCGATGCACTCGCTGCTCGCCAACAAGAACCAGGTCTATGACAAGTCGGATTATCCGATCTTCCTCGCCGAGATCGCCTCGACCTGCAATGAGCAGCTTCTTGCCGCCTATATGGTCAAGCAGGCCAAGACGAAGCAGGAGAAGCTATTTTATCTCGGCCAGCAGCTCGAGGCGATGCGCGGCACCTTCTACCGCCAGGCGATGTTCGCCGAGTTCGAACTCGCGGTGCACGACCAGGCCGAGGCGGGCGAAGGCCTGTCGGGCGAGAAGTTCACTGCCATCTATCTCGACCTGCTGAAGCGCTATCACGGCCCGAAGGTCGCGATCGACCCGGTCTATGCCGCGGAATGGGCATATATCCCGCACTTCTACACCAGCTTCTACGTCTATCAGTATGCGACCTGCATCTCGGCCGCGTCCTATTTCGCCCGGTCGATCCTGAAGGGCGGCGCGAAGGAGCGCGACAATTACCTCAGCGTGCTGAAGGCAGGCGGATCCGATTACCCGGTCGACATCCTGAAGCGCGCCGGCCTCGATATGGCGAGCCCCGCGCCGTACCAGGCGGTCGTCGCGACCTTCAAGGATACCCTCGACCAGGCCGAGGCGCTGATGGGGTAAAGCCCCAAACTCCATCGTATTTCTTCCCCGGCGGAGGCCGGGGCCCAGTCGGGGGACTCCTGAAATGGGCGATTCGCCCGTTACCCTCTGCCTCCCAACTGGACCCCGGCCTTCGCCGGGGAAGGTTTACGTTGGGAGAATCTGGTCGCCGGAACAAGTCCGGCATGACGGATGTAGTGTGGGCGTAGCCCCTAAGCCGGCCGATACCGCATGGCGACGTCGCACCGTTCATAACGCGCGCCGAAATCGCGCATGATCTCGTCGTCATGCACGAAGCCGAGCTTCTCATAGAGGTGGATCGCCGCCTCGCTCTTCCGGTTGCTGAGCAGGTAAAGCGTCTCAGCTCCCATATCCCCGGCACGCGCGATCACCGCACGCAGCAGAAACTCTCCCGCCTTGCGCCCGCGAGCCGAGGCGAGCACCCCCATCTTGGTCAGCTCGAACCGTCCGGGTCCGGTCCTCTGCAGCGCACAGGTGCCGACGACGCCGAGCCCGTCCGCCTCGACGAACAATATGTCCCCGCCCGGATCGACGATGCGCGCGCGGGGATTCTCCAGTACGTCGCGGTCGGTCTGCTCCAGCTGGTACATCGCCCCGATCCACTCCGCGTTGATGTCGTGGAAATGGCGTGCCAGCGAATCGTCGTACCGCAGGATCGTCAGGCCTAGATCGGCGGCTCGCCGGTCCAGCGGCTTTTCATCGAGCGCACGCTCGATCGCCGAGATCTGGCCGAGCAATGGGCCGGTCAGCGGCTCGCACATCGCGGCGACGGCCATGTCGATCCGCGGCCACACCTCCCGCTTCGACACCTCCATCGCTGCCTTGCCCGCCTCGCTCAGCGACAGCGATTTCTGCCGCTGGTCCCGCCCTTCCCGCGCCGTCTCGACCAGGCCGAGTTCGACCAGCTTCGCGATATTGCGCGTGACCCCCGGCTGGCTGATGCCAAGCGTCTCCGCGATCTGGCCCACCGTCATGCTGCCTTCGCGCTCGATCGCGGCAAGCAGCGGATATTGGCTCGGCTGGATCGGCAGGCCCGCGCCCGCCGCCACTTTCAGCACGTCTGCCTGCATCCGCTCCGCCAGCCGCTTCAGCCTTGTTCCCAGGAAAAGATGCCCGAGTTCAGCAACGATATCGCCCGCCATGCCCCGCTCCATCAGTTACATAACGAGTTATATAACATGATATGCGATTCGCAAGCGGTGACTTTTGTCACACGACCACCCTGAGCTGCAAAAACAACCCATTGATATATCAGATCAATATTTCGATGATGGCGACGAAAACCGCCCATGGGCATGACAAAAGTCTCCAACAGCCGACACGGCCGTTGGCTAGCCCTT
Organism: Sphingomonas sp. P3_C6; assembly: GCF_056402595.1. Taxonomy (NCBI): domain Bacteria; kingdom Pseudomonadati; phylum Pseudomonadota; class Alphaproteobacteria; order Sphingomonadales; family Sphingomonadaceae; genus Sphingomonas; species Sphingomonas sp. P3_C6. The sequence continues at coordinate 45,838 of NZ_JBFUHB010000030.1, read as the reverse complement.
CATCGCCTCGATCAGCTTCTTCACTTCCTGGCTGCGCCCGCGCGGCAGGATCAGCACGTCGTTGCCGCTCGCGACGACGATCAGATCCTCCACCCCAACCAGGGCGACGCGCACCCCGTCGGTGCGCACCAGGCAATTGGCGGTGTCGATCGCGATGACCTCGCCATGATGGACGTTGCCGGCATCGTCACCCTGGCTGATCTCGTGCAGCGCATCCCAACTGCCCACATCGCTCCAGCCCATGCTGACCGGCACCACTGCGACCCGCTCGGCCTTCTCCATCACCGCATAGTCGATCGAATCGGCCGGCGACGCGGCAAAGGCGTCGGCGTCGGGATAGATTCGGCGTCCTTCGGTCCGCGCCTCCGCCATCGAGCGCTGGCAGGCATGCAACATCTCCGGCGCATAGGCGGCGAGCGCAGCGAGATAGATGTCCGCGCGGAACAGGAAGATGCCGCCGTTCCAGGCATGGTCGCCCGCGGCCAGCATCGCCTCGGCCTTGTCGCGCGGTGGTTTCTCGACGAATTTCGCGACGCGGTGGACGCCGCCCGAAATCTCCTCGCCGACCTGGATCCAGCCATAGCCGGTTTCCGGCGCCTGCGGATCGATGCCGAACGTGACCAGCCATCCTTCGGCCACCAGCGGCATCGCTGCATGGATCGCCGCGTGGAAGGCAGGCACGTCGGTGATGACATGGTCCGACGGCATCACCAGCAGCGGATCGGACCCACCGCCGGCCGCCAGCGCGGCCAGCGCGATCGCCGGCGCGGTGTTGCGTCCCATCGGTTCCAAGATCAGCGACTGGGCCGTCGCCTCGACTGCGCCGAGCTGTTCCTCGACCATGTCGGCGTGCCGGGCATTGGCCACCACGATCGGCGCCGCGAACCGTTCTCCGCATGCCCGCCGCGCCGTCAGCTGGAGCATCGTATCTTCCGCCGTCAGCGCCAGCATCTGCTTCGGCCGCTCCGGCTTCGACATCGGCCACAGGCGCGTACCCGATCCGCCCGACAGGATGACAGGGACGATCGGCTTGGAAAGCGGCATTCTTGGTTCTCCTGCGATGAACCGCCTCTAGACCGGGAGGCGTTCCATGGAAACTGCCCTGGATCAAGGATGATCCCTGTCCGCCCATAAAAGCGGCATGTTTCAGGATGGAGGCGCCGAATCCGGGACGTTCAATCTTTGTTTGTCAATTTCTGCGACAGCCCATGCTGCGTGTCGGATTTGTTTACACGCGGGTACCAGAGGCTGGAACGACGATGATCAGGCTGTTCAAGCACTATATTCCGAATGCCGTGCTCCTGCTCGGCCTGTTCGACCTCGTGTTGCTGGTCGTCGCCGGGGAGCTCGGCTACTCGCTGCGCATCCATCAGATCGGCAGCCTGATCGATCCGATCCAGAACCGTATTCCCCAGCTGATCACCTTCGCAGCCTCGATCGAACTCGCGATGATCGCGGTCGGCGTTTACGGTGCGGGGGCTCTCCAGTCGCTGCGCTTCGCTGCGGCCCGGCTGATCGTCGCCATCTCGCTCGGCGTGATCTTCCTCAGCGTCCTCTTCTTTCTCGTGCCCGCGATCACCTTCTGGCGATCCAACCTGCTCTATTCGATGGGCATCGCGATCGGCCTGCTGATCGCGCTCCGCATCCTGCTCGGCAAGACGCTGGGCGGCCAGGTGTTCAAGCGGCGCATCGTCGTGCTCGGCGCCGGCGCCCGCGCCGCGCGGCTGAAGGCGCTCGCGACCACCCCGGGGGCCGGTTTCGTCGTGGTCGGCTATGTCTCGATGAGCGAGCCTGCCCGCGTCATTCCCGAGGCGATCGCCCGCGACGCCATCTATAATCTCGCCGACCATGTCGTGCTGCTCAACGCAAGCGAAGTGGTTCTCGCGCTGGAGGAGCGCCGCAACGCGCTGCCGCTCAAGGACCTGCTGCGCATCAAGACCACCGGCGTGCATGTCAACGAGATCTCGACCTTCCTCGAACGCGAGACGGGTCGTGTCGACCTGCAGAGCGTCAATCCGAGCTGGCTGATCTTCTCCGACGGTTTCTCGTCGGGCCGGATGCTGTCGAGCCTGTTCAAGCGGCTGTTCGACATCACCGCCAGCCTTGCTTTGCTGATCCTGACGCTGCCGCTGATCCTGATCACCGCACTCGCCATCAAGCTGGAGAGCAAGGGGCCCGCCTTTTACCGCCAGCGTCGCGTCGGCCTGTTCAACGTGGGGTTCGACGTCATCAAGCTCCGCTCGATGCGGCAGGACGCGGAGATCGACGGCAAGGCTGTCTGGGCCGAGAAGGACGATCCCCGAATCACCCGGATCGGCCGGATCATCCGCAAGCTGCGCATCGACGAGTTGCCGCAGACCTGGTCGGTGTTGAAGGGCGAGATGAGCTTTGTCGGCCCGCGTCCCGAACGGCCCCAGTTCGTCGAGGACCTCGAACAGCAGCTCAATTTCTACGCCGAGCGCCATATGGTGAAGCCGGGCATCACCGGCTGGGCACAGATCAACTATCCCTATGGCGCCTCGATCGACGACGCCCGGCAGAAGCTGGAATACGACCTCTATTACGCGAAGAACTACTCGCCCTTCCTCGACGTGCTGATCCTGCTGCAGACGATCCGGGTCGTATTGTGGCCGGAGGGGGCTCGCTGATCCCGTGCCGATAACGGCCGTCCTGTGGAGCCATGCGCTCGCCGCCCTGCTCTTTGCGGGGGTGGCGATGACACGCCTGCGCGACGCCGGCAGCGCCCTGCCCCGCCTGACCTTCGTCGTCGCACTCGGGGTTACGGCGCTCTGGGCGCTGGCCGTGGCGGGCATCGGGCCGTTCGAGCTGGTGACCCGGATCGCCGAGAGCGCGCGCAACATCGCATGGCTCGGCTTCATGTTCGCCCTCGTCCGCCGTGACGGCGGCGGGCCCGAGGCGCGTGCCGTCACGGTCATCTACGGCGTCGTGGCGCTGGTGGTGCTGGTCGGCGCCGGCCTCGCCATCGCCGACGAGGCGATCGGTCCGGGCGCCGTCCCCGAACTCGGTACAGTCCGTGTCCTGCTGCGCACCATGGTAGCAATCAGCGCGCTGGTGCTGGTCAATCATCTCTATTCGGCCGTCGCACCACGAACGCGGGGCAGCATCTCGCTCGCCGTGCTTGCCCTTGCGGCGATGTGGAGCATCGACCTGCTGCTCTACGCCACGACCTATCTGATCGGCCATGTGGAAAGCGGACTGATCGCCGGCCGCGGTATCGTGATGGCGCTCGCCGCGCCCGTCTTCGCGATCGCGGCGCAGCGTAATGGCGACTGGACGCTTCAGCTTTCGCGCACCGTCGCTTGGCAGACCCTCTCCCTCGCCGGGACCCTGGTCTACGCCCTGGTCATGCTCGCGGCGACGAGCGCGATCGCTGCGTTCGGCGGCGACAATGCGCGGGTGCTGCAGACTGCCTTCATCTTCGGATCGACCGCAGCGGTGCTCACCATCCTGTCCTCGCCCTGGGTCAGGGCCTGGGCCAAGGTGCAGGTCGCCAAGCATTTCTTCCGTCACCGCTATGACTACCGCGCCGAATGGACCCGGTTCACCGACACGCTGGGCAAGCCCGGCGAAGGCGCCGCGCCGCTCGAAGAGCGCATCGTCAAGGCGGTCGCGGACCTGACCGACTCCCCCGCCGGCCTGCTGCTGGTGCCCGAGGGCACCGGCCTGGGCATCGGGGCCGACTGGAACTGGCCGCGCGACGGCCTGCCCGCCACGGGCGGCGACGAAGCGCTGGTCACCTATCTCTCCACCACCGGCCGGATCGTCGAGCTCGATTCGGTACGCGGCGACACCGCCGATCCGGGCGAGCTGGTCAGCGTGCCGCTATGGATGACCGACAAGGCCAGCGCCTGGGCGCTGGTGCCGCTGGTCCATCTCGACCGGCTCCAGGGTGCGATCCTGCTCGCCCGCCCACCGGTCGACCGCGCGCTCGACTGGGAGGATTTCGACCTGCTGCGCGTCGCCGGCCGCCAGGTGGCCAGCTATCTCGCCGAGGCGCGGGCGCAGGAGGCGCTGTCCGATGCGCAGCGCTTCGACGAATTCAACCGCCGCTTCGCCTTCATCATGCACGACATCAAGAATCTGGTGAGCCAGCTGACCCTGACGGCGCGCAACGCCGAACGCCACGCCGACAACCCCGAGTTTCGCGCCGACATGATCGCGACCCTGCAGGATTCGGCCGGCCGCATGAACGACCTGCTCGCCCGCCTGTCGCAGCACCATTCGGGCCGCGCCGAGGAGTTGCGCGCCGTCGAGGTGGCGCCGCTGGTGGAACGGGTCGCCGCCCGCCGGCGCACGCAGCATCCGATCGCGACCATCTCGCGCGGCGAGGCGGTGGCGCTCGCCGATCCGGCACGGCTCGAACAACTGCTCGGCCATCTCGTCCAGAACGCGATCGAGGCGAGCATCCCGGCCGAGCCCGTCACGATCGCGGTGATGGCACAAGACACACGAGTGGAGATCGACGTGATCGACAAGGGCTGCGGCATGTCGCCTGCCTTCCTGCGCGAAAAACTGTTCAAGCCTTTCGTCTCGTCCAAGACCGGCGGCTTCGGCATCGGCGCGTTCGAAGCGCTCCAACTCGTCCAGGCGATGGGCGGCACGCTCGACGTATCCAGTCGCGAGAATGAGGGGTCGCGGTTCCGCGTCACCCTGCCCGCCGCGCGCGACGTCCTGATCGGGAAAGCGGCATGAGCGGCACCGCCACCCCCAAACCGAAACTGCTGATCGTCGAGGACGATCTCGGCCTGCAGCGCCAGCTCCGCTGGGCCTATGAGGATTATGAGGTGATCGTCGCGAGCGACCGCGCCTCCGCCCTCGATGCGATCCGCGCCGAGGAACCGGCGGTCGTCACGCTCGACCTCGGCCTGCCGCCGGACCCGGACGGAGTGACCGAAGGCTTTGCGACGCTCGAGGCGATCCTGGCGCTCAAGCCCGACACCAAGGTCATCGTCGCCTCGGGCCACGGCGCCCGCGAGAGCGCGCTGAAGGCGATCGGCGACGGCGCCTGGGATTTCTATGCCAAGCCGATCGACATCGACGCGCTGGGCCTGATCGTCGCGCGCGCCTTCCACGTCCATGCGCTTGAGGCGGAGAATCGCCGCCTGGCCGAGCGTCAGGTCGGCGAGACGGCGCTTGGCGGCATGATCACCGCCGCCCCCGAAATGCTCAAGGTCACCCGCACGATCGAGCGGGTCGCCGGCGCCGACGTGTCGGTGATGCTGCTGGGCGCGAGCGGCACCGGCAAGGAACTGCTCGCACGCGGGCTTCACGATACCAGCCGCCGCGCGAAGGGGGCGTTCGTCGCGATCAACTGCGCCGCGATCCCCGACACGCTGCTCGAAAGCGAGTTGTTCGGCCATGAAAAGGGCGCCTTCACCGGCGCGGTCAAGACGACCGAGGGCAAGATCGAGCAGGCCAATGGCGGCACGCTGTTCCTGGACGAGATCGGCGACGTGCCGCTGCCGCTCCAGGTCAAGCTGCTGCGTTTCCTGCAGGAACGCGTGATCGAACGGATCGGCGGGCGAAAGGCGATCCCGGTCGACACGCGAATCGTCTGCGCGACCCATCAGGACATCGACGCGATGGTCGCCGAAGGTCGATTCCGCGAAGATCTCTATTATCGCCTCGCCGAAATCGTCGTGCGTATCCCGTCGCTCGCCGAACGCACCGGCGATGCCGGCCTGCTCGCGCGGCATTTCCTGAAGAAATACGCCAAGACGATGAACAGCGGGGTCACCGGCCTCTCGCCCGACGCGCGATCGGCGATCGATGCCTGGGGCTGGCCGGGCAATGTCCGCGAGTTGGAGAACCGCATGAAGCGCGCGGTCATCATGGCCGAGGGCAAGCTCGTCACCGCGGCTGACCTCGATCTTGCCGAGCGTGCCGACGACATACCGCTCAACCTGCGCGCCGCGCGCGAAACCGCCGATCGCAAGGCGATCCGCCATGCCCTGACCCGGGCCGAGGGTAATATCTCGAACACCGCCAAGCTGCTCGGGGTGAGCCGCCCAACGCTGTACGACCTGCTGAAGAGCTATGACCTCCATGCTTGAACAATCGCGCAGCCGCTTCTCGATCAGCGTGGAACCGGTGGACGCACCGCCCACCATCCCCGGCCGCGCGAATGGCCGCCGCCGCCGTTCCGCGACGAAGGGTGGACGCGCGCGCCGCTGGGGCGTGGTCGTCGCCGCCTGCGCCGCCGCCTTGCTATGTGCGCTTGTCTTCGCCTTTGCCGTGACCCGGCCAGCCCGCGTCGATGCCGCCAGCTCCCGCGTCGAGCTCGGCGAAAGCCTTGGGCTGCTCAAGCTCGGCAATATCAGCGCGGCCCGTGCCCATGCCCAGGCGGCGATCAAGGCCGATCCCGACTGGGGCCTGGCCCATGCCGTGCTCGCCAGAATCTTCCTCGCCCTTGGCGACGGGGTCGCGGCCGAAGGCGAGCTTGGCCGCGCCCGCGCCGCCGGCTTCGACGCCGAGCGTGCGCATCAGCTTTATGCCCATGCCTGGCTGCTCCAGGGCGACGCCAAGCGCGCCCTGACCGAAGCGGCCCGGGCCAGATCGCCTTATGCCGGCTATGCCGCGCGCGTCGGTGCCCGCGCGCTCGCGCTTCAGGGCGACCTCCCCGGTGCGCAGCGCACGCTCGGCGCCGTGCTGGCCGCCGCGCCGAACGACAGTGCCGCCTGGTCCGATCTCGGCCGGGTGCGCTACACCAGCGGCGACATCGCGGGCGCGATCGATGCGGCGACCCGCGCAATCGCGCTCGACCGCAACAATATCGAGGCGCTGACCCTGCGCGGCGAGCTGGTACGCGGCCAGTACGGCCTCGTCGCGGCACTGCCCTGGTTCGAGCAGGCACTGAAGCGCGACGCCTATTTCCATCCCGCATTGATCGAATATGCCGGCACGCTCGGTGATGTCGGTCGCTATGGCGACATGCTGGAGGCGACGCGCAAGGCATTGGCGGCACGGCCGGACAGCCCTCAGGCCTATTATCTCCAGGCGGTGCTCGCCGCCCGCGCCGGCAATTTCGATCTCGCCCGCACCCTGATGGCGCGGATCGGCGGCAAGCTCGACGGCACGCCCGGCACGCTGCTGCTCGGCGGCACCCTGTCCTATCAGGCCGGCGCCTATGAACAGGCGATCGAGCAGTTCCGCCAGCTCGTCGGCCGCCAGCCCATGAACCTCACCGCCCGCCGCCTGCTCGGCGCGTCCCTGCTGCGGTCGGGCGATGCCACGGGTGCGCTCGACATATTGCGCCCCGCCGCGCTGCGCGGCGACGCCGACAGCTATACGCTCAGCCTCGTCGCCCGCGCCTTCGAGCGGACCGGCGAGCGCGACTGGTCGGGCAGGTTCCTCGACCGCGCCGCCTGGCCACCGCGCGAGGAATCAAGCCCGTTCGGCACCGACGACAGCCTGCCGATCCTCACCGCCGCGCGGAACGAGGACCCCGACGACCCCGTCGTCCGGGTCGGCTATCTGCGCGGCCTGATCGATTCGGGCGATGCGGCTGGGGCGCTCGTCCAGGCCCAGGCGCTCGCCCGCGATAATCCGGGCGCCCCCGCCGCCCACCTCGCGGTCGGCGACACGCTGATGGTGATGAAGCGCTACGGCGATGCCGCCGCCGCCTATGGCCGTGCCGCCGACATCCATTTCGACGAGCCGACCATGCTCCGCGCGGTCGATGCGCTCGACCGCGCGGGGCGCCGGCCGGAGGCGGCTAACGTGCTTGCGCTGTTCCTGTCGCAGAACCCGCAGAACGTCGCCGGCCAGCGCCTTGCCGCGCACTGGCAGATCGCCGGGGGCGAATGGGATTCGGCGATCGAGACGCTCGAAGGCCTGCGCCAGCGCGTCGGCAATCGCGACGCTGCCCTGCTTGCCGAGCTTGCCTATGCCTATCTCGGCGACGGGGACGACCAGACCGGCCTGTCCTACGCCAAGGCCGCCTATGCGCTCGCCCCGATGAACCCCGCGGCGACCGACGCCTATGGCTGGGCGCTCTATCAGTCGGGCAATGACGGCGCGGCGGTACAGCTGCTCGAAAAGGCGACGTCGATCGCGCCCGACCATGCCGTGCTGCGCTGGCATCTCGGACAGGCCTATGCCGATCTCGGCCGCAAGGCGGAGGCGGCAAAGCAAATCCAGGCGGCGCTGGCCGATCCGAGCTTCCAGGACCGGGATGCGGCGCAGGCGGTGCTGAAGACGCTCAACAGCTGATTCTGCCTTCCCCGGCCTTCGCCGGGGAAGGCTATTGCCTGGCGAGCGGCTGGTTGTAACAGGCCAAGCATGACCGACGCCCTTACCCGCATCGCCGACGCCCTCGAACGACTGGCCCCGCCCGCCCCGCCGGCGGCCGACCCGCTCGCGCATCCGGCCTATGTCTGGCGCGGCGACACGCTGACCGCGGCGCGCGACTTTGCCGGGCTGCCGCTCGATCAGCTCCAGAATATCGATCTGCAGAAGACGGCGCTGGTCGACAATCTCGAACGGCTGGCCAGGGGTGCCGCCGCGCATGACGCGCTGCTGTGGGGCGCGCGCGGTACCGGCAAGTCGGCGCTGGTGAAGAGCGCGGTCGCGCATATCCAGGCATCGGGCGGCAATCTCGCCCTGATCGAGGTCGTGACGACCCGGCTCGAGACCCTGCCCGCACTGTTCGCCGCGATCGCCGCGCTGCCGCGCGCCTTCGTGCTGTTCATCGACGATCTCGGCTTCGACGCGGCCGGCGATGCCCGCGCGCTGCGGTCGATGCTTCAGGGCGGCGCCGAGGCGCGCCCGGCCAATGCCCGGCTGATCGTCACCTCCAACCGCCGCCACCTCATCCCACGCGACATCGCCGAGCAGGAAAGCGCGATCAATCCGCGCGACGCGGTCGACGATCAGCTTGCGCTGGCCGACCGGTTCGGGCTCAGCCTCGGCTTCCATGTGATCGACCAGGATGCCTATATCGCGATCGTGAAGGGCTATGCCGATGCCTATGGCCTGCCCTTCGATCCGGTCGATGCGGTCGGCTGGGCCACGCGGCGCGGCAGCCGTTCGGGGCGGGTCGCCTGGMACTATATCGTCGATCTGGCGGGCAGGAACGGGCACTCCCTCACATAGTCGCAGACCTGGCTCATCTTTCCGAGAACACGGTTTGACTTGAAGCCTTTGCCAGTCAGGCCGCCGGCACGCTCGCGACCGAAAGCGACGATACCGGCACACGCGTGGTGATGACGCTGACGGCCTGAAGGCTCACACCGCGACGGGTCGCCCCGGATTCTCCATGCGGCGCGGGTGCTTGCTGTCGGCCTTGGCGGCGTAGAGTGCACGATCGGCGGTATCGAACAGGGCGTCCGCGCTCCGGCCATCGGCCGGCCAGGTGGCCACGCCGATGCTGGCGCCGACACGGATGTCGTGGCCAAATATCCGGTGCGGCGGCACCAGGGCGGAAAGCATGTGCCCGGCGATGGCATGGGTCGCGATGGCGGATTCGCAGGGCACCAGGATCGCGAATTCGTCACCGCCGAGACGGGCCACCACCGCGTGATCGCCACCGGCGTCGCGCAGCCTTTGCCCCACCTCGCACAGCAGCACGTCGCCGGCCGCGTGGCCGTGGCAATCATTGACGGGCTTGAAGCCGTCGAGATCGATCAGCGCGACCGAAAAGCATGTCTCCGGCCCGGCTGCCGCGATCTCCTGCTGCAGCCGCGCATCGAGCGCGCGGCGGTTGAGCAGGCCGGTCAGCGGATCGGTATTCGCCAGGTCGCGCATCTTCCGCTGGAGCATCAGCAGGTCGACCAGCTGGACATGCTGCTGCGCGATCATGCGGAGCAGGAAGGCGCTGGCGACGGCCAGGCTCGTGCCGGCCGCCAGGTCCATCCGGTTGCCGGTGAAAAGCAGCAGGACGGTGATCGGCAACAGGCCGATCGCCAGGTTGATGATCGTCGCCACGCGGATGGTCGACAGGCAATAGGCGGTGGCGAGCGAGCCCATCGCCATGATCATCGGATAATAGATCCGCATCGCAGGTGGCGCGCTGAACCAACTCATCACGCACCAGGTGCTGCACAGCACGCCAAGCGAACCGGACACCCAGGTCGCCGCCTTGATCATCTTCGCCGCCCGATCGACATCCAGCACGATGGCGCGCTTCTTCATCCAGGCAAAGAAGCGCAGCAGGCAGGCAGTTGCCATGAAGATCGGGATACCGAACCTGACGATCGGCGACGCGCCCTCGCTCGACCCGTAGATCGCGGTCGGGATGGTGAGGAACAGGGTGAGATAGAGCAGCGGAATCTGGCTCTGCAGCCGCGCGGCGCGAAGCAGGGTGAAATCGTCCTGGATCGCCTCCGGGACCGGCGGAAAGGCGTTATCCCAAAGGGCGTGGATCGTTGCTCTCATGGCGCGGGATTAGCAGCACGAGGTAAACCGTCAGTTACCCTTTTCCTGAACCATGTTCTTCCCGACCCGCCCATTCCGCCTGTGCCCCTGCGCACAAGATCGTTCGGCCGCGTCGGCACGGAGAGATAGATCCGAATCCGGTCCCAGTTCCGGGCTCGCCCAAGCGTCTTTGTTAACCATGCTCGCATAGCACCACGCCCGAAACGAACGACCATCAGGAGCAGTCGATGACGCGTGCGGCCATCCATCCCAGCCTTCCTCAGAACGACACCACGGCACAGCAGACCGCACGCGAGGCGCAGATCGCGGCGGCCTGCAAAAGCTATGTCTGGACGACCGACATGCCGACTCTGCCCGGCGTGCCGCTGGCCGCGACCGTCCCCGCCAGTGACGAGCCGACTATTCCCTGGTTCCTGATCCTGATCGGCGTCGGCCTGAAGATTGCCCGCAACGTGATTGCGGTGAAATTGTCCGGCCTCGATCAAGGGCATCTCGACACGCTGCCGTCGACCCTGATCGGCGCCCAGGGACGCTGCGACCTGATCGAGGCGTCCGCCACGCGCATCGCCAGGCACCATGCCGTGCAGACGGGCACGTCGGTCCTGTCGCGCGCCGCGGCCGATATCGCGACGGTGGTCGAGGATGCCGAGCATGATGCCCATATCGCCCTGCTGAAGAGCCATGCCGCCGAGCTGCGCGACATCGCCGCGCTCAGCGACGACGAGAGGGCCGGACTGGATGGCGGACGGGCAATATCGCTCGATGCCTATCGCGCGCTGTTCGACACGATCCCGGTGCCGGGTTTCGCCTATATCTTCCAGGAGGACGACCAGTTCGCACGGCTGCGCGTGGCGGGGCCGAATGCGATGCTGATCAAGGGCATCAGCGCCTTGCCCGACAATTTCCCGGTCACCGCGAAACAATATGCGGCGGCGATCGGGCATGGCGATTCGCTCGACCGGGCGCTGGCCGATGGGCGCGTCTACCTGATCGACTATGCCGAGCTTGCCGTGCTGGTGCCCGGCGTCTGGGACGGGCTGGCCAAATATGTCTGGCAGCCGCTCGCCTTGTTCGCCGTGCCGCCGGGCGGATCGGCACTGAAACCGGTCGCGATCCAGTGCGGCCAGGATAGCGAGGAGCATCCGATCTTCACCCCGACGGTGGTCGCGTCCGAAGCCTGGGGCTGGGAGATCGCCAAGACGGTCGTGCAGATCGCCGACGGCAATTATCACGAGCTGTTCGTGCATCTGGCGCGCACCCATCTGGTGATGGAGGCCTGCGCGGTCGCGACCCACCGCGAACTGGCCGATATCCACCCGCTCTGGGCGCTGCTGGTGCCGCATTTCGAGGGGTCGCTGTTCATCAACTACCAGGCGGCAACCTCGCTGATCGCCGCCAACGGGCCGATCGACCATATCTTTGCCGGCACCATCACCTCGAGCCAGCTCGCGGCGGCGAAAGACCGGCTTGCGTTCGATTTCTACGGCAAGATGCTGCACCATGATCTCGCCGCGAGAAACGTGGCGGACGTCGAGGCGCTGCCCGACTATCCCTATCGCGACGACGCGCTGCTCGTGTGGCAGGCGATCCATGAATGGACGACGCAATATATCGACATCTATTATGCCGATGATGCAGCCGTCACCGGCGACACCGAGCTGGCCGCCTGGGTTGCCACGCTCGCCTCCGACGGCAAGCTCAAGGGGTTCAAGCCGATCGTCACGCGGGCGCAGCTTGCCGAGGTGTGCGCCATGATCCTGTTCACTGCGAGCGCGCAGCATGCCGCGGTGAATTTTCCGCAAAAGGATATCATGGCCTTCTCCCCCGCCGTCACCGGCGCTGGATGGGCGGCAGCGCCGACGGGCCAGGCCGGGCACGACAAGGCCGAATGGCTCGGCTACATGCCACCGCTGTCGCTGGCGCTGGAGCAGCTCAACGTGCTCTACCTGCTCGGCTCGGTGCATTATCGCCCGCTCGGCGACTATCGCAGCAACGACTTCCCCTATCTCGAATGGTTCCGCGATCCGGCGATCATCGGCAACGACGGGCCGCTGGCGCGTTTCCAGGCGACGTTGCGCGGGGTCGACGAGCGTATCGTCGCCCGCAATGCCGAGCGCCAATATCCCTATCCCTATCTTCAGCCGAGCCTGATCCCGACCAGCGTCAACATCTGAACCCTGCGGCTCTGTGTCGTCGCGCATGAGCGCGCGACGACACAGAGCCCCGGGACAGAGTGCGCTTCAGCCCAATCCCTCGACCGTCTCCGCCAGCTCCAGCCAGCGCAGCTCGGCGGCATCCTTTTCCTCCCGAGCCTTGTCGATCGCTTTCATCAGCCGGTCGAACGCAGTCGGATCCCTTGTGTAGAGATCGGGATCGGCCAATGCTTCCACATCACGCGCGATGGCCTTGTCGAGTTCCTCGATCCGCTTGGGCAGCAAATCATAGTCGCGCTGGTCCTTGTAGGTCAGCTTCACCTTGGGCGCTGGCGGGGCGGTCGGCTCCGCCTTGCGCGGATTGGGGCGCTTGCCGCCCGAAACGCGGAGCTTGCGGCGCTTTTCCCAATCCTCATAACCGCCGGCGACGACATCGACCGTGCCCGACCCGTCGAGCCCGAGCGTTATAGTCACCGTGCGATCGAGGAAGTCGCGGTCATGGCTGACGATCAGGACGGTACCGTCATAATCGCCGATCACTTCCTGCAACAGGTCGAGCGTCTCCAGGTCGAGATCGTTGGTCGGCTCGTCCAGCACCAGCAGGTTCGACGGCCGGGCGAACTCGCGCGCGAGCAACAGCCTCGATCGCTCGCCGCCCGAGAGCGTGCCGATCATCGCATCGACCAGCCCGGGCTCGAACAGGAACTCCTTGAGATAGCCGATGATGTGCTTCTTCACGCCCTGGACCTCGATCCAGTCGCCGCCATCGGCGAGCACTTCGCGCACCGTCTTGTCGGGCGCCATCAGGCTCCGCTGCTGGTCGATGACGATCGCATCCAGCGTCTTGGCGAAGCGGATATGCCCCTCGTCCGGCGGAATCTCGCCAGTCAGCAGCTTGAGCAGGGTCGATTTGCCCGCGCCGTTCGCGCCGACGATACCGATCCGGTCGCCGCGCGTGACGCGCAGGGTCAGGTCCCGAATGATCGTCCGGTCGCCGAAGCTCTTGGACACGCCCTTCACGTCGATCACCACCTTGGACCGTGCATCGTCCGTGCCGATCGTCAGGTTCGCGGTGCCCGGCGGCCCCATCATAGACGCACGCTCGGCGCGCATGTCCTTCAGCTTGGCGAGCCGCCCCTGGTTGCGCTTGCGCCGGCCGGTGACCCCGCGCAGCAGCCAATGCTCCTCGATCTTCAGCTTGGCATCGAGCCGCTCGGCATTGCGCTGCTCCTCGGCAAAGACGGTCTCGGTCCACGCCTCGAACCCGCCAAAACCGATCTCGGCGCGCCGCACCGTGCCGCGGTCGAGCCACAGCGTCTGCTTGGTCAGCCGGGTCAGGAAAGTGCGGTCATGGCTGATCACGATGAACGCGCCGCGGAAGCGCGACAGCCAGTCCTCGAGCCAGTCGATCGCGACGATGTCGAGATGGTTGGTCGGTTCGTCGAGCAACAGGACATCGGGGTCCTGCGCCAGCGCACGCACGATCGCGGCGCGACGCCGCTCGCCGCCCGAGGCGCTGCCGGCTTCGCGCGACAGGTCGATGCCGAGCTGGTCGGCGATCGCCTCCGCCTCGTGCCGCGTCGGCGCGTCGTCGCCCGACAGGACGTAATCCAGCAGCGTCTCGAAATTGCGCAGGTCAGGTTCCTGCTCCAGCAGGATCACGCGCGTGCCCGGTACGATCGTCCGCCGGCCCTCGTCGGCCTCGATCTTCCCGGCGATCAGCTTGAGCAGGGTCGTCTTGCCTGCGCCGTTGCGCCCGATCAGCGCCAGCCGGTCGCGCGGCTGGACATGGATGTCGAGGCCGCGGAACAGCCACCCCGATCCCTGGATGATGCCGAGATTTTCATATGCGAGGATTGGAGCTGCCATGCGGGCTCCGTTAGGGCCGCGCGCGGGACCCGGCAAGTTGCGCCTGAATGAGCGACGCCTGACGGAAGCATTCACAGGCTGTTCAAGCCCGGCTGCCTATGCGAGACGCAATGAAGATGCTCGTACCGCTTGCGTTATCCGCCCTTGTTGCGCTTGGCCCGGCTTCCGCCCCCGCGGAGCCCGTCCAGCGGCGCGACCAGCAGGAAGCGTTCGATCAGCTGCGCCAGGGCCGCATCATGCCCCTGCGCGAGATCGAGGCACGTGTCCTGCCGCGTATGACCGGCTCGCAATATCTCGGTGTCGAGCTCGACAGCAGCACCAGTATTTACACGCTCAAGTTCGTGCGTAAGGGAACTGTCATCTGGGTCTATGTCGATGGCCGGTCCGGCAAAGTCATCGGCCAGGACGGAAATTGAGCGCCACTACGGCGCCGTCTGAAAGGGTAATCCTATGCGCGTACTGATCGTCGAGGACGAGCCCAGCCTGGGCCAGCAGCTGAAGAACACACTGGAAGGCGCCGGCTATGCCATCGATCTCGCCACCGACGGCGAGGAAGGCCATTTCCTCGGTTCCACCGAGAATTACGATGCGATCGTGCTCGACCTCGGCCTGCCCGAGATCGACGGGCTGACCGTGCTCGACCGCTGGCGCAAGGAAGGCCGCACCGCGCCCGTCCTGGTGCTGACGGCGCGCGACAGCTGGTCGGACAAGGTCGCCGGCCTCGACGCCGGTGCGGACGATTATGTCGCCAAGCCGTTCCAGTCCGAGGAGCTGATCGCCCGCCTTCGCGCGCTGATCCGCCGGGCCTCGGGCAATGCCTCGTCGGAACTGACTGCGGGCGATGTCCGCCTCGACACCCGGTCGGGCAAGGTCACTTTGGCCGGCGAGCCGGTCAAGCTGACCGCGCAGGAATATAAGCTGCTCAGCTACCTGCTTCATCACAAGGGCAAGGTGGTCAGCCGCACCGAACTGATCGAGCATATCTACGACCAGGATTTCGACCGCGATTCGAACACGATCGAGGTGTTCGTCACGCGCATCCGGAAGAAGCTGGGCCAGGACGTCATCACCACCATCCGGGGGCTCGGCTACAGCCTCGAAGATCCGGATGCGTGATCCCGTCCCCGTGACGTCCCATGGCTGACGGCGAGGCTGCGACCGCGGCCCAACTCGTCACGCCATCGAAACCGGCCGAAGAGAATCGCCCGGCCCCGACCGTCTATGCGAAGCAGAAGACCACCGGCTCGCTCAGCCGGCGGATGATCTTGATCGCGGCCGGGTGGATTCTGCTGCTGCTCACCGGCGGCGGCTTTGCGCTCGACCGGGTGCTCGCTGCCGCCGTCACGCGCAATTTCGACGACCAGCTCGAATATGTGCTGACCGCACTGATCGTCTCGTCGGAGATCGGGCCCGAGGGCGAGGTGGTGTTCAACCGCGAGCCGGCCGACCAGCGCTTCCTCGAACCCTATTCGGGTCTCTATTGGCAGGTCAGCGCCAAGGGTCGCGAGCCCTTCCCGTCGCGATCCCTGTGGGACCGGCGCATGGCGTTCGGCAGCAACCATTCGGACATGGTCGTGCACGCCTATGACAGCCCGCAATTCGGCGACGAGAAGCTGCGCATCCTCGAACGCGACGTGAAGCTGCCCGGGTCGCCGGTGCGCTGGCGATTCCAGGTGGCGCAAAGCCGCGACGGGCTCGACGCGCAGATCGGCGTACTGCGCAAGACGCTGGTGCGCAGCTTCCTGCTGCTCGCGCTCGGCCTGATCGTGATGGCCGCGCTCCAGACCTTTTACGGCCTCTGGCCGCTGCGCCGCGTGCGCGAGGAGATCGCCAGGATGCGCGCCGGCAAGTCGCGCCAGGTCGAACGCGCCATGCCCAATGAGGTCGCGCCGCTGGTCGAGGAACTCAACGCGCTGATCGAGCATAACGAAAAGCAGGCGGAGGAAGCGCGCCGCCATGCCGGCAACCTGGCCCATGCGCTCAAGACGCCGCTGACGGTCATCATGAACGCGGCGACGGCGCAGGCCGACGACCTCGGCGAGACGGTGGTGCGCGAGGCACGGACGATGCGCCGCCAGGTCGACCACCACCTTGCCCGCGCCCGCGCCGTCGGGCGCCGCGGATCGGCGCACAGCCGCGCCGATGTATGGCCGAGTCTCGAATCGGTCGAGCGCGCGGTCGCCCGGCTCTACCGCCATGTCCGGATCGACGTGACGGGCCCGAAGAACCTGCAGGTCCATGTCGAGCGCCAGGATCTGGACGAGATGCTCGGCAACCTGATCGAAAATGCCGCGAAATATGGCGGTGGCAGCGTGTTCGTCACCGTGGGCGCGCAGGCCGGGTTCGTCGAATTCCTGATCGAGGATGACGGCATCGGCATTCCGGAAGAAGAAAGAATCCGGATCTTCGATCGTGGCGTGCGGCTCGATACGGGCAAGCCGGGCACCGGCCTCGGGCTGGCCATCGTGCGCGATGTTGCGGAGATCTATGAGGGCACGGTCTCGCTCGAGGAGAGCGAGGACCTTGGCGGGTTGATGGTCAGGCTCAGGCTGCCGGCCGCCAATTAAATCCTCCCCGGCACGGGGAGGGGGACCGCCCGCTTCTTCAGCGGGTGGTGGAGGGGCTTGGAGCGCGGAACATCTGCCCCGCGCTCCAAGCACCTCCACCACTTCGTGGTCTCCTTCCCCCGTGCCGGGGAGGAAATTTTACGCCGCTACGTTCAGCTCCCGCATCACCTCGGCGGTGATCGTCAGGCTCCGCTTGCGGGCGTCATGGTCGTAGATCGAACTCGCGACCATGAGCTCGTCCACACCCGTGCGTTTCACGAACGCCGCGATCCCGCGCGCGACCGTCTCGGGGCTGCCCACCGCGGAGCATTGCAGCACATGATCGAGAATCCGCTCGCCCTGCGGCCCAAGCGTCTCGCGATAACCCGGTACCGGCGGCTTCAGCTTGCCCGGATTGCCGGTGCGCAGGGCGACGAACGCCTGTTGCTGCGAACTCGCCAGCAACTCCGCATCTTCATCGGTGTCGGCGGCGAAGACGTTGAATCCGGCCATCAGATGCGGCCTGGCCAGGGCCTTCGACGGCCGGAAATCGCGCCGATAGATCGCGATCGCCTGGTCCAGCGCATCGGGCGCGAAATGCGAAGCGAAGGCATAGGGCAGGCCAAGCATCGCCGCGAGCTGCGCGCCGAAGGTGCTCGACCCCAGGATCCACAAGGCGACATCGGCGCCCGCACCCGGCGTCGCGCGGATGCCGGTCTGGCCGTCATCGGCGAAATAGCTCTGCAGCTCGACCACGTCGCGCGGAAAGGCATTGGCGTCGCTCTCCAACGTCCGGCGCAACGCCCGCGCGACGATCTGGTCCGATCCCGGCGCCCGGCCGAGTCCCAGGTCGATCCGCCCCGGGAACAGGGCGTCGAGCGTGCCGAATTGCTCGGCGATCACCAGTGGCGCGTGATTGGGCAGCATGATGCCCCCCGCCCCGACCCGGATGGCCTCGGTCGCCGCCGCGACATGGGCGATCACCACCGCCGTCGCGGCGCTGGCGATGCCGGTCATGCCATGATGCTCCGCCACCCAATAGCGGCTGAAACCGAGGCTCTCCGCATGCCGGGCGAGGTCGGCGGCATTGGCGAGGGACAGGGAAACGCTGCCGCCTTCGGTGACGGGAACGAGGTCGAGCAGGGAATAAGCTGTCATGATGGGGAACATGGGAAGCGCCCGCCGCGGGCGAAAGCCCTTCGGTATCAGGTAGTGACAAGCAATGCTTTCGTCCCGCCGCATTATCCTTCTGTCGGGACACGACGGGCGGAGCCGATCACCGCCATTGCGGGGATCGTGGATGGACCCTAGAGCCTCGGCGCCATGCTCGCGCGCCTTGCCCCAATCCGCAACTGGATCTTCGATCTGGACAACACGCTGTATCCGGCGAGCGCGCGGTTGTTCGACCAGATCGACCGCAACATGGGCGCCTATATCGCCGATCGTTTCGGCTGCGACCTGGTCGAGGCGCGGCGTATCCAGAAGGGTTATTTCCACGGGCACGGCACGACGCTCGCCGGGCTGATGGCCGAGCATCAGGTCGACCCCCACCAGTTTCTCGACTTCGTCCATGATATCGAGATGGACGTGATCGAGGAAAATCTGCCCCTCGCCGCCGCCATCGCGAAGCTGCCGGGGCGCAAGATCGTCTTCACCAATGCCGACACACCCTATGCCGGCCGCGTGCTCGACCGGCTCGGCCTCGGCGCGACGTTCGAGGCGGTGCACGACATCCATGCGATGGACATGAAGCCCAAGCCGCAGGAATCGGCCTATGCCGGCCTGTGCGCCGCCTTCGGCATCGACCCGGCGGAGAGCCTGTTCGTCGAGGACATGGCCCGCAACCTGAAGCCGGCCAAGGCGATCGGCATGACCACGGTGTGGATCGACAACGGCTCCGAGCAGACGGCCGACATGGACCGGAGCTATATCGATTTCACGACACACGATATCCGGCACTGGCTGGAAAGCATATTGGAGGCATGATGAGCGACTTGCAGGGCAGTATCGAAGCGGCATGGGACGCGCGCGACGGGATCAACACCGGCACCACCGGCGCCGTGCGTGACGCGGTCGAGACGGCGCTCGGCATGCTCGATTCCGGCGCGGCACGCGTTGCCGAGCCCGACGGCAATGGCGGCTGGCGCGTCAACCAGTGGCTCAAGAAAGCCGTGCTCCTGTCCTTCCGCCTCAACGACAACGCGCTGATCGATGGCGGCTCCGCCGGCTCCCCCGCGTTCGACAAGGTGCCGTCGAAATTCGCCGGCTGGGGCGAGGCCGAGTTCCGCGCAGCCGGCATCCGCGTCGTCCCCGGTGCTGTCGCGCGCCGCGGCGCCTTCATCGCCAGGGGTGCGATCCTGATGCCGAGCTTCGTCAATATCGGCGCCTATGTCGGCGAGGGCACGATGGTCGATGCCTGGGCCACGGTCGGCAGCTGCGCTCAGATCGGCAAGAACGTCCATCTTTCGGGCGGCGCCGGCATCGGCGGCGTGCTGGAACCGCTCCAGGCCGATCCGGTGATCATCGGCGATGGCGCGTTCATCGGTGCCCGTGCCGAGGTCGCCGAGGGCGTGCGTGTCGGCGAAGGCGCGGTGCTGTCGATGGGCGTCTATCTCGGCGCCTCGACCAAGATCATCGACCGGGCGACCGGCGAGGTCTTCCGCGGCGCGGTGCCGCCTTACGCCGTGGTCGTGCCCGGCAGCATCGGCGGTGGAGACGGCAAGCCGGCGCTCTATTGCGCAGTGATCGTCAAGCGTGTCGACGAACAGACACGGTCCAAAACCAGCATCAACGAGTTGCTGCGCGACTGAGCCGGAGGGAAAGCGTGATGATCAGGGCCATCGCATCGATCCTGTGTCTCGCGCTGCTGACCGGTGCCGGACAGTCCGGTACCGGCCCTGCCGCCCCGTCCAAAATCGCGCCCAAAACCCCGGTGGCGGCGACGAAGGGGCGCCCGGTTCCGTTCACGCTGTTCCGTGGCAAGATCCTGTTCGAGGCGTCCGTCGCGGGCCGGCCGGTCACCGTGCTGCTCGACAACGGCGCCGATTTCAGCACGATCGATTCCGCGCTGGTCAAGTCGCTGGGCCTGCCGCCGGGCGACGCAGTCAACATGGCGGGAACCTCCGGCAATGTCGCGGCGACGATGGTGCGCGGCGTCGATCTCGACATTCCCGGCCAGTTCCGCAGCACCAACCAGATGCTGTCCGCCGACCTGGCGCCCTTCTCGAAGCTGCTCGGGCGCAGGCTCGACATGGTGCTGGGCGGCGACGTGATGCGCAAGCTCGCGCTCGGCATCGATTTCCGGCGCCGCCTGTTCCGCTTCGGCCGCTCCGGCATGACGCCGACCGGCCTCACCGCCATCCCGCTGAAGCGCGCGAAATTCGCCGCCGTCGCGACGGTGCAGACCGACGGCAAGCCGCTCAGGCTCGAAGTCGATCTCGGGTTCAACGGCGATGTCTCGCTGTCGCCCGATGCCTGGGCGAAGGTGAGGCCGGCCGATGTGCGCCTCAGCGACGATGTCGGCGCCGGCGCGAACGGCGCGCTCCAGCCGGTCGTCCAGGCGCGGCTGCCCGATCTGATGCTCGGCAGCTTCAAGGAGCATGATCTCGACGTCGATGTGCGCAGCCAGCCGAGCACCTTTGCCGGCCAGGTCGACGGGCTGCTCGGCACCGCGACGCTGGAGCGCTATGACGTAGTGCTCGACATCGGCGCCAACACGCTCTGGCTCCGCCCGCTCGCCGTGCCGCCCGCCCGCAGGATCGACCGGGCCGGGCTCACGCTCGTGCCGGACGGCACCGCGTTCAAGGTCCTTCACGTCAGCAGCGGCGCGCCCGCGGTCGGCGCGTGGAAGGTCGGCGACCGGCTGTGCCGGGTTGGCGGCCATGCGGTCGACCCCGCCTCGCCCACCGCGCTCGACTGGCGCAATGGCCCGGAAGGCAACGTCGTCGACCTCGAAACCTGCGACGGCGCGCACCGTCCGCTCACGCTCAAGCGCTATTACTGACGATTACTGTCCAATACTGGGCCTCCACCGTCTCGACATCGTAACGCAGCCCGCTTATCCGCCCCAAAACGATTCAGGATGCCAATCTCCATGACCACCGCCAGCAAGGTCCTCGACCGAGTCCTCGTGCTCGAAATGGTCCGCGTGACCGAAGCCGCCGCCATCGCCGCCTCGAAACTTGTCGGCCGCGGCGATGAAAAGGCGGCTGATGCCGCCGCCGTCGAAGCGATGCGTGGCGCGCTGAACGAGCTCTACATGGACGGCACCGTGGTGATCGGCGAGGGTGAGCGCGACGAGGCGCCGATGCTTTATATCGGCGAGAAGGTCGGCTCGGCGATCGGCAAGGGCCCGAAGATCGACATCGCGCTCGATCCGCTCGAAGGCACGACGATCTGCGCCACCGCCGGCCCGAACTCGCTCGCCGTGCTGGCGATCGCCGAGGAAGGCGGCCTGCTCAACGCCCCCGACGTCTATATGGACAAGATCGCGGTCGGCCCGGGCTATCCCGACGGCATCATCGACCTCGACAAGAGCCCGACCGAGAACGTCAAGGCAGTCGCCGCCGCCAAGGGCGTCGAGCCGAGCGCGATCATCGCCTGCGTGCTCGACCGCCCGCGCCACCAGAAGCTGATCGCCGAGCTGCGCGCGCTCGGCTGCGGCATCATGCTGATCGGCGACGGCGACGTCGCGGGCGTGATCGCGACGACCAACCCGGACACGACGATCGACATCTATCTCGGCTCGGGCGGCGCGCCGGAAGGCGTGCTGGCGGCAGCCGCGCTGCGCTGCGTCGGCGGTCAGTTCAAGGGCCGCCTGCTGTTCCGCAACGACGACGAGCGCGCCCGCGCGCATAAATGGGGCGTGACCGACCTCGACAAGCAGTACGACCTGACCGAACTGGCCAAGGGCGACTGCATCTTCGCTGCGACCGGCGTCACCGACGGCTCGCTGCTGGCCGGCGTAAAGCGCAAGGCCGGCGTGATGACCACCGAGAGCGTCGTGATGCGCGCCAGCTCGGGCACGGTGCGTTGGGTGAAGGGCGAGCACCGCATCTGACGGTGCCGTAACCGATTAGCGTCGCGTCCGCGACGCTAATCTATTGCCCAGGCCACGGGGAGGAGAGTCCAGCGAAGCGGCGCTTTGGGATCGCGCTCCGCCTTGGGAAAATGTGCTCTGGTCATCGCGATCTGACACACTCTCCTGTCCAGGGACTCGGTGCCGCTCTTGATGACCGTGCGGCAAGTCTTGGCTTTGCCATCATTGCGAACCGTGATCAGCGCGACCGTCCGCCCCCCGGCACCTAACCTGATCGCGTCAGTCGGATAGGCATCTCCCCCGAACCATGCCGCAGGGTTCAGCGTGTCGCTTTCCGCTACCCTGTCCTCAGGGTCGACACCCCATTTCTTCATGAGATCATCCTGGCAGGCCTTGAGCGCCGGGAGTGTTCCGGTCATCCCGCGGGTCCGTAACGCGATCGGCCCTTTCCCATGTCCACGCTGATAGTGGTTGCCGCCATGAAAGCTCTAAGATCTGCTGCTGGAAGCGGTAAGACGGCGCCGTGCTTATCCTTGATCGCCCCGGACGTGAAAGGCGCAGTCAGCTTCGTGCCGGATGGCTCCAAGCCGATCGTGGCCGTCCCTCGGCGCAGGCCACCGCCCCACCTGCCCGGCTGGACGAGGATCAAACTGCCGCTCACGGTATTCGATTCGAATGCCAATTGCGTCGATGCGGGTGGCGGCCCGAAGTTCCGCGAAACGACGCGGCTATTATCCTGATAGTCGACGACCCACGCGTTGCTCGGGATGAAGGCGCCCGATCGCGCTCAAGGTTAGTTTTCCGGTAACCCGGTTAATCGCAGGAACGGTTGCATCTTTTCTAAACGAATGATTTGAAACGTAGAATATCCGGAAATTATCACCATTCCCGACGAATAAAACCATATTGGTACTAGCGTTTGTTGCGGCCCAATCTGGCGGGCCATAGGTTTTTTGGCCAGGGGAAGAACGGCCGATCGTGCCGCCCGCCGTTCCACCGGATTCATCTCCGACTGAGCGGATCAGCGACGCAAGGAGCGACCTATGAGCATGCCGGGCTTCACCGCGACCAACAGCCTCTCGCCAACCGCTGGCGCCTATTATGGCGGGGCAAGCCTGTCGATCGAGTCGGACGGCATGGTCGAGCCGGAGTTCCTGGATTTCATCAGGGACGCCATCGAATCGATCGGCGGTGCGCTGTCCTCCGCCGCCCGTGCCGCAATGGAAGGCCTCAAAAACGTGATCAGCGACATGCAGAGCGGGCAAGGCCAGCGCGCCTTTGCCTGCGGCTCCTGGATCGGCATGTTCGCGCGGTGCAACGGCCGCAACCCGAACGCCAGCTATGCCAACATGCTGACGAAATGCATCGAATCGAACAGGACGAGCCCGGACGGCGCGATCAAATGCGGCGTGGTCGTCTCGTCCTTCTATCCGCTGATGCAGAAGGTCTGCTCCGAGGGCGGCAACACCGGCAACATCCTCAACGACGTCTGCAAGGGCACCTGACTCCCTCGCATCGGCGGGGCATGCCCCGCCGGACGAAGGGGGAGATACAGGAGCTTCCCCGCCCTCCCCGCCACGCCTTCCCCTCGGGGCGGCCGTCTCCGTTTCGGCGCGGCGGGGAAGCTCGCCACCATCATTCGCGGATGAAACAATGCCTCTCGTCCTATCACCCGATGATCCGCGATTGGGTGATGGCAGGACTGTGAGACGGCGCGCCAGCGGCACCCGCAGATGAACCGCGATGCCGGCCCCGCACCGGAGGAGATGACGCTGCAGCGCCTGCTGCACGACATTCCGGCCGCCGACTTCCTCGCCGGTCATTGGGGCCGGAAGCCGCTGCTCGTGCGGCGCGGCCAGCCACTCTTCTACCGGCAGATCTTCTCGCTCGCCGCGATCGACGAATTGCTGTTCACCGGGCGGCTGCGTCCCGGGGAATATCGCCTGTCCGAAAGCGTGGAAGGCGTCGACCTGCAGTTCCGCGGGCGGGACGAGATGAACAAGCCCCCGCCGGTGAACGAATTCTACCGCGCCTTCGAACAGGGCAAGTCGATCGTCATCCATGGCCTGCACAAGCGGCTGCCGGCAATGGCGCTGGTCACGCGCACGCTTGAGCGCGCGCTGGTCTGTCCGGTCACCACCAATGCCTATCTCTCGCCGCCCGATGGCCAGGCCTATCCCAAGCATTACGACACCCATGACTTCTTCATCTTCCAGATCCACGGGGCCAAGCGCTGGCGGCTGTTCGAGCCGGGCAACCGCGTCCATCCGCTGCGCCAGCTGATCGAGCTGGCCGAACAGGCGATGCCGGCGCTGGGCAGCTGGGACGCAGGGCCGTTCATCGAGGAGTTCGATCTCGGCCCCGGCGACCTGCTCTATGTGCCGCGCGGTTTCGGGCATGAGGTGGTGAACCGGGACGAGACCTCGCTCCACCTCACCGTCGCGCTGCACGGCCTGACCTGGCTCGAGGCGGCCGAGCACGCACTGGCCCGCGAGGCGCTCGAATCCGATATGCTGCGTGCCGCGATTCCGGTCGTGCTGGCAGCGGACGGGTCCGGCCGGCACGATCTGAGCGCCGCACCGCAGATCGCCGACCGGATCGACCTTGGCCGCGGGATCGATCTCTGGCGCGGGCGGTATCGCAGCGGGCAGGAGCCGATCCCGGACGGCTATTGGGCAGTGCTCGATCACCTCTCCGATCTGGCCGACACTACGGTGGTGCACCGCCGCGCCGGCCTCGTCGGACTGGCCGAAACGGCCGGCGACGAGACAGTGCTCCGCTTCATGGAGGAGAGCGTCAGGCGCCCACTGCCGGCCCTGCCTGCGCTCACCTTCGTCGCCGATGCCGGTCCGTTCGCCATCGGCGCGATCCCCGGCATCGCCTCGGCGGATGAACGCGCCGACCTTGTTCGCGAACTCGTCAGGAAAGGGTTCCTGACGATCCCGCTCCCGCACCAACCCCGGGCGGAAGATCCGCTCCCTGTCGCACCGATACCCGCACCAGCCACATCTCATCGTTTCGAAGGAGGACAAACCATGACTCATGCCCATCAGGAGGCCGGCACGACCATTGCGCCGATGCACGCCGCACGCGACGAGGCGAGCCCCGCCGGCCATGCGGACTCGGGCGGCTGCGGTTGCGCCTCCTGCGCCGGGTCCGGCGACGAGCCTGGCTATGTTTATGCCATCGGCCGGATCAACGCGCGCTTCCCCTCGATCGATATCGAGAAGGAACTTGCCCAGGTCGTGCGCGGGACCGAGACGGTGAACCTCACCGATCGCGAGGTGCTCCACCAGGTGCTGAGCCAGCCCGAAAACGCCTATATCGCCCGTGAGATGTGCTGGGTGTTCAGCGTCGGCGGGGTCGAGGCCTTCACCGTCGTGCCGAAATCCGGCATCGAGCTGGCCGAGCTGATCGGCTCGCTCGCCCTGGGGTCGCAGCCGGGCGCGACCAACGTGCTGATCGGCACCCGCTCCCCGATGTCGCTGCCCGCCAGCGCCTGTGGCGGGCTTTCACTGCCGACCGTTCTTGCCAGCAAGATCTATTCGTTCAGCGTAGACGAATTCGTGAAGGCCCTGCCGCTCGACAAGGGCCAGGTCGCAGCCGGCCAGGACCTGCTCAACCGGATCACGCATCTCATCGACAATGTCGGCGATCTCGACGAGCACCGGGCGGTCAACTACCTCGCGATGCGCTATCCGGCGATCTACAGCCTGGTCATCGAGAATTACGCCCGCGACCAGAGCCTTCAGGGTGTCGGCATCAGCCCGGTCTCGACCCGCTCGCAGCGCCGGCTGGTCGATGTCACGCTCCGTTTCGTCAGCCGCAAGACCGATGTGCGCGAATTGTATGCCGCCCGGGTCGATGTGACCGGCATGTTCCCCTTCATGGTGACGGCGCTGCGCCCGGTCTTCGAAAAGGACTGAGCATGCCGGTCGGGCCGGGAGACCGCATGTGACGCGCGATCCGTTCGATCTTGCACGGCTCGACCGCCTGATGGCGCTGACACGCGCCTCGGGCGTGCGGATCGGGCTGATCGACGGCGCGGTGGAAGGCGAGCATCCGGCGCTCGCCGGCGCGCTGATCGAAACGCCGGGCGGCGGAGGCGCGGCACGCTGCACGATGGCCGACAGCATCGGCTGCCGGCACGGCACCTTCCTCGCCAGCCTGCTGGTCGGCGGCGGCATGCCGGGCATTCGCGGCATATGCCCCGAAGCGACCCTGGTCAGCCTGCCGGTCTTCGCCGAACTGCCCGGGCCGGGTACCATCCCTTCGGTCCGGCCCGAAGCGCTGGCGGCGGCGATCCACCGGCTGATCGATGCGGGAACGCAGGTGATCAACCTGAGCGTGGGCATCGCCACGGGCAGTCCCCGCGCTATCCCGGAGATGATCGAGGCCTGCACCCGTGCGCGCTCAGCCGGCACCTTGCTGGTGGCCGCCTCGGGCAACCAGGCGCGGCTCGGGCCAGTCTGGCTGTTTGCCGACGACTGGGTGATTCCCGTTGCCGCCAGCCTTGCCGACGGATCGATCGACCTGCGCTCCAATCTGGGGCCGGGCATCGGGCGGCGCGGGCTCTCCGCCCCGGCGGCAGAGGTGCGCGGCGCGCTGGCGCCCGACCGGATCGGCATCATGGGCGGGTCGAGCGTCGCGACGGCATTCGTCACCGGCACGCTGGCGCTGTTGCGCTCGCTCTATCCGCGGCTTCCCGCAGCGCGC
Source organism: Sphingomonas sp. P3_C6 (assembly GCF_056402595.1). Lineage (NCBI taxonomy): Bacteria > Pseudomonadati > Pseudomonadota > Alphaproteobacteria > Sphingomonadales > Sphingomonadaceae > Sphingomonas > Sphingomonas sp. P3_C6. The sequence continues at coordinate 19,121 of NZ_JBFUHB010000030.1, read as the reverse complement.
CTGCGGGAGGCGATCCTGCTCGAACCGCGTCGGGTACGCAGCATCGTGCCGCCGCCGCTCGACGCTGCTGCCAGCCTTGCCTGGCTCAAGGCGCGGCACCCGGCCGCGCGATCGGCCGCATGATCATCTTCCACAGCCTGCCCAAGGCGGCGCGCCGCTTCCTGACGGTCAAGCTGCTCGGCGACCTCCGGCGACGGCACGCCCGCCAATATTATGAGCCGATGCAGCTGCTCACCCCCGAAAGGCCCGGCCGGCTGCCGATCCTATTCGAGCCGCGGGGCGAGAAGCTGCGCCGCTTCGAGCTCGAGCGGCTGCGGAAGATAGACATTTCCTTCGGCGTGTTCGGCGCCGACCGGCTCGACCGGCAGGACGGCGATTATCTCTTCACCTTCATCCGCCATCCCGTGCAGCGATTCTATTCGACCTATTATTATGGCCGCCATCACCTTGCCGAAGGCGGGCAATCGGATATCGGCACCGGCAGGGTCCGGTACCGCGAGCGCTATCCGGAAATGGTCGATCTGTTCCGGCTCGATCTCAAAGCCTTTGTCGGACGCTTCCTGGATTGCGACGGGCAAATCCGGTTCGACCGTGACGGCACCCTGTTCGGCCCGATCGACGAGATGTTCTTCCTCCCCAGACAGCTCGACCGATATGATCTGGTCGGCGTGGTCGAGATGATGGACCAGTCGCTCGAACGGCTGAACGCAGGGCTCGGCACCCGCATCGCCAATGGCAGGCGGGTCAATACCGGGCCCGGGCGCCCCGCGCGCCCTTATGGCGCGGCGGACCTGACCCGCTTCTTCGCCGGGGATATTGCCCTGTTCGAGCAGTATCGGGCCGCCTTGTCGCCGGAACGTCAGGGCTGAGGATTTGGCTTCGCGCCCTTCGGGGGTTAGACAGGCCCGATCAACCGGAGTCAGTATCGATGAAGACCGCAGCCTTGACCTCAGCGCTCATTATCCTCGCGCTTGGCGGATGCGAGCAGGCCCCGGCCCCGGACAATACCGCAGTCGCGGCGGCCCCATCCGGCGCGACGACGCCGGACAAGGATTATTATGCCGACCGGATCAACGCGCTGACCGACAAGCAGCGCGATGTCGTCCTGCTCAAGGCGATCAAGGACGCGGGCGGCGAATGCCCCTCGATCACCGGATCGGGCCCGCATGATCCGGTACAGGGCCATCACGCCTGGATCGCGCATTGCGCCGCCGGCAAGGACCTGCGCGCGCTCGACTGGGTGGTCGTCCTGGGCTCGGGCGGCATGATGAGCATCGTCAGGCCGGGCGCGCTCTGATCCTGGAGGGACGGACGGCCCGCAGATTCGGATTGCAACCGAAACGACTTTGTCTCCCGTTGCATAAACATGCTCCAGGCATATCGTCACGCCCTCGCACCTTCGCCTTGTGCCGCGGGGGCGCCACGCCGGCGACTGCGTAATCGTCGCCGAATTTCGACCTGAAATTCGCATGGGGGACGATGATGCTTTTCTCGATCGACAGGCGCCGGATCAGCCGGCGCGGCGCCGCGGCGGCCGTGGCTCTGGTCTCGGGCCTCGGCCTGCTCGCCGCCTGCACGCCTCAGCCGGCAAAACCGACGGGCCCTTCCTATCTTGCCGCCTTCCCGAACTTCGCGCCCGACGTGACCGCTCAATTCCCCGGCGACGTCGACATCGCGCTGAAGAAGAAGCTGGAAGGCGCGAAGAAGTTCGCCGAGGTGCAGCGCGAGTTCGATCTCTATTCGTGGCAGATGTTCCTGGCGCTGAACTGGCCAACCGATAACGAGGGCAAGGCCGCGCCGAAGATCACCGACACCAGCTTCGGTGCGCCGCACTGGACCTTGTGGCATACGTCCAACTCGATCTTCCAGGCCGACGGCGCGACCCCGGCCGCCTGCGCATCGAAGGCGGCCGCACGCACGCTCGTGCTGCGACGCGACCTGAGCAAGCCCGTCAGCCGCGGGCTGAAGGCCTTCTCCGCCCAGGCGACCGCCGGTTCCGATCCGCGCCAGACGCGTTTCCTTGGCGTGGTTTCGGCCGTGGGCGAGCTGAACGCCTCCAACCTCGGCGACATCCAGCAGGCCTTTTCGGGCCCGCTGATCGATCAGAATGGCGAGTTCGTCTATTACGAGATCATGATCGACCCGAACGAGGTCGAGTATCTCTGCGCCAACAGCCTCTTCAACATCAACGGCCAGGTCGCCTTCACCCAGGGCGGCGGCAAGGTGCAGATGCCGTTCGGCACGCCCGACAAGGATTGGGGCGGGTCGACCGAGCTGAAATTCGCCTGGCGCATCCTGAAAAAGGGCAGCGACGATTTCAGCCGTTTCCATACCCAGCCCGCAGTGGTGATCGACCAGGGGCCTGACGGCGCCCAGCTCGAGCGCAAGGTGACGGTGGGTCTGGTCGGCATGCATATCGGCCACAAGAGCTCGACCTCGCCGCAATGGATCTGGTCGACGTTCGAGCAGATCGACAATCTCGACATCGATCCGGTCGCGCATCCGACGCTGAAGCCGTCCTTCGTCGACACCAACTGCCCCGGCTGCGCGGTCAACCAGCTGCCGCAGAAGGTGAACGGCGTCTATCCACGGATCCCGACCCAGGCGTGGCGCGCCATCCCGATTCCCGGCGACAAACTGGCGCTCAACGCCCAGGCCCAGGCCGCGCTGAAGAAGATGGGCAGCGTCTGGCAATATTATCAGCTGATCGACACCCAATGGCCGACCGACCCGAGCGCGGTGCCATCGGCGTGGGACGGCGGCCTGCCCGACGCGGTGACCAACAAGCCCGGCGGCCGGCCGACCCCGACCTTCCTCACCAACATCACGATGGAAACCTATTTCCAGAAGGGCAACCAGCCCGCCTGCAAGAGCGAGGAGACGCCAAACAGCTTCAACTGCCCGACCGGGGCGGTCGACCCACCCGTGTGGAACTCGGCACTCAACAATCTCGGCAAGCCAGTGAAGCCCGGGGTCAACACCCTGTCCTTCATCACCGAGAGCTGCACCGGCTGCCACAGCTCAGCCGGCGTGTGGACCAGCTATGACCAGTCGACCGGCACCGGCACGCAATCGGGCCAACTCACCGGCGACTTCTCCTGGCTGCTCGCGCAGAAGGCGAGCTATGCCGGCGGCACGACCCCGACCAAACCGCTGCTGAACAAGCTGAAGAAGTAGCGCCGATTGCCCTCCCGTTCAGGAGAGGGCAATCGCATTCCCCACGCTCGAACAAACGCCCGCTCTCATATGCGTTAGCCGTCCGCAGAAGGGGGCCGGCAATTCAAAAAAGGAAAGGCGCCACCCTGCCGTGCAGGATGGCGCCTCCCTTCCCCCCGGAACCTCAGAAGGCGGCGGTGATCGAGGCGACGAAGCGGCTGCCCGCGATGGACGATCCGTCCTTCGTGCTCGAGAAATTCGGCTGCAGATAGGCAGCCTCCTTCATGCTGATATCGGTATCGACATAGGCGGCACCCAGGGTGACCGGGCCGAGCACATAGTCGATCCCGAGCAGCCAATCGACATATTTGCCGGTCGGCGCGACGCTGGTGCCGTTCGGCCCGAGGCCGGGATTGCCGTCAGAATAGCCGAGATGCGCCTTCACCGTCACCGGTGTGCTCGGGATGCCGGCGCTCGCGTCACCCCAGATGTAGAAATTGTCCTCGCTCTGTCCAAGGCTTTGCGGCGTATTGGAGAAATTACCGAGCGCCTTCTGCTTCGGCGCATAGGCGATGCCCGCCAGCAGGTTGACCGGGCCGGCGGTGCCGCTGACCTTCACATAGGGCTCGGCGAAATCCGTCGTGTCTGCGCCGCCCGGATACATGTACCAGGTCAGGCCGACATCGACCGTCGCGCCGCCGAAGCTGCGCTTGTATCCGCCGATCAGGTCGAGCTCCATGTTGGAGCCGCCGAACGTGCCCCAGCCGGCCAGGTTCGATCCCCAGGCGCCGATATAGAAGCCGCTCTCATGCGCGACGGTGATGCCGCCCTGGATCGCCATTTCCTTGTCGGACTGGGAGACGCCGCGAAACCGGTAGTCGGACACGAGCGCGACGCTGCCGGAGACGGTGATCGCCGACGGCGGCGCGGTGTCCTGCGCTGCGGCAGGCATGGCGGCGACGGACATGATGGCCGCACCGAGAAAATAGAGAGATTTCATGGGACACCCCTTTGTTAGGACAGGGTCCCTCCTGCGGCCGGATCCGCCGTCCCTCTCTGCCCTGTGGTGACAGGGAAACGGTCGTGCCCGAACACTGATATTTCTAACGGCGCGCTTCCGGGCATAGGTTGCCGCTTCGTAACGAATTGTTGCTCGAAAAGGAGGTCTTGCCCGGAGGCTGTTTGGGAATGCGCGGAGGAACGACTTTCAGAAGCGCCATGGCGCATGTCCAGACAGACCCTCCGGATGGCCGAACGGCCCCCTTTCCTACCCGGACGGGAGGGAAAGGGGGCCGCCAAAGGCCGGATGGTGGGGAATCTCCGGCCCTTAGTGTGCAGCGCCCAGCAATTTCTGCGGCGCGCCGATCAGTTCCACCGGATGCCCGGCCGCACGGCGACGGGATATCCAGTCCTTGAGCAGCTCCGCGCACGTATGGTCGATCGTGGCGAGGCGCGACATGTCGAGCATGACCTTCTTCTCCCGCGGCAGATCATCCAGCGCATCGGACAGCTTGGGCAGGGTGACGAAGGTCGCGCTGCCGGTCAGCCGGACCGCCCTGCCCTCGTCATCGTCATGCGAAGCGACCTTCAGGCGCAGGCGGCGGACATGCGGGATCAGTTCCACCAGCGAAAGACCGATGCCGACCAGAACGCCGGTCAGCAGGTCCTCGACGACGACCAGGATCAGGGTGATCGCCCAGATCGCCGCGGGCAGCACGCCATAATTGCCGAACAGGTGGCGGACATGGGCGATGCTGACCAGGCGCCAGCCGGTCACGACCAGCACGGCGCCGAGCGCCGCCATCGGAATCTCGCGCAGCAGCCAGGGCAGCAGCGCGACGAAGCCGAGGATCCACACACCGTGCAGGATGGTCGACAGCCGCGTGGTCGCACCCGCCTGTACGTTGGCCGAGCTGCGCACGATCACGCCGGTCATCGGCAACGCACCGGCGAAACCGCACAACAGGTTGCCGATGCCCTGGGCCCGGAGTTCCTTGTTGTAGTTGGTACGCACACCGTCATGCATCTTGTCGACTGCTGCTGCGGACAGCAGCGTCTCGGCGCTGGCGATGAACGCGATGGCGAGCGCCGCCACCAGCACCGACGGGTCCATCCACTTGGCGAACAGGTCGGCGCCCGGCAAGGCGATCGCCGCGGTGATCGACTGCGGCACGTCGACGCGGGTCACGTCGAGGCCGAGCGCGAACGCGGTCAACGTACCGGCCATGACGCCCATCAGCGCGCCCGGGACCTGCTTCAGCGCCTTGGGACGGAAGCGCTCCCAGCCGAGCATGACGCCGATGGTCAGCAGGCCGATGGCGAAGGCCCGCTCGACGGCGGAGACGTCGGTCGACAGGCCGAGCAGCCGGCCCGGCATCGCCGCAATGTTGGAAAGGCCGCTCGACAGCGGCTTCGCGTCGAACAGCACATGGAACTGACCGACAACGATCAGCACGCCGATGCCGGCCAGCATGCCGTGCACTACGGCAGGGGAGATGGCGCGGAACCAGCCACCCAGCTTCGCGATGCCAGCGATCACCTGGATGAGGCCGGCGAGAATCAGGATCGGGCCGAGCGCCGACAATCCCTTGTCGCGCACCAGCTCGAACACGATGACGGCAAGGCCGGCGGCGGGGCCACTGACCTGGAGCGGCGATCCCGCAAAGGCGCCGACGATGATGCCGCCGATGATGCCGGTGATCAGGCCCTTTTCAGGCGGCACGCCGGAGGCGACCGCGATGCCCATGCAGAGGGGCATCGCGACCAGGAAAACGACGATCGAGGCCGTGAAGTCGCGCGACAGGACGCTGAACGCCGGCAACTCGAAACCGGCGATCTTCATTCCGCCGCCTCCAGGAGGTCGATGCCGTTGGCGAGACGCTGCGCCGCCGGCAGGGCCACCGGCAGCGGACGATCGTCCCGCACGGTGGTGAAACGGCCGGAAACGCCGTCCAGCGCCAGGATCGCGCCTTCGCGGATGTCGACGAACCAGCCATGCAGCGTCATCTCGCCGCGCGCGATGGTCGAGGCGACCGACGGATGCGTGCGCAGGTGCGCGATCTGGGCGACGACATTTTCCAGCGCGGCTGTGCGAACCCGCTCGGCATCCTCCATATGCGGGTAGCATTCATTGACCACGCTGGCGGCCGCGCTGCCGTGGCGCAGCCATGCGGCCACGTTCGGCATGCGGTCCAGCCCTTCCGGGTTCATCAGTGCCTTCATCGCGCCGCAGTCCGAATGGCCGCAGACGATGATGTCCCGCACGCCGAGAGCCATCACGGCATATTCGACCGTGGAGGAGACACCCCCGGTATGATTGGAAAAGGGTGGGACGATATTGCCGGCATTGCGGCACACGAACAGGTCGCCGGGTCCAGCCTGCATGATCTGCTCTGGCACCACGCGCGAATCAGCGCATGAGATCATCAGGGCCTTCGGGCTCTGCCCGTCATTGACCAACTTTGCGAACAAGGCGCTCTGGTTCGGGAAGACCTGCTTTTCGAAACTGAGGACTCGGCCAATAAGGTCGTTCACTGCTTGGACTCCTGCTGCCGGGCTCCAACATGTCGGGCGCGGCTTAGACAGGATATCTAGGGCGGCAGTTTTGCTGCGACGCCGCATCACTGTAACGAATCATGTCTCCCGAGTGGCAGAATGATTTCAGCCCGCAGGCCGCCCTCCCGCCGGTTCGACAGGCGCAGCGCACCGCACTCATTCTCGATCGCCTTGACCACGATCGGCAGACCGAGCCCGAAGCCGACCGTGTCGCGGCTGCGCGCCGTGTCCAGCCTGACGAACGGTTCCAGCACCGTTTCGAGCGATTCGGCCGGGATGCCGGGCCCGTCGTCATCCACCCAGATGGTGATGTGCTCGCGCCGGCCGGCCAGCGTGATCGTCACCACATTCCCGTGATGGAGCCCGTTCTCGACGAGATTGCCGATCGCCCGGCGCACCGCCGACGGGCGAATGATCGCGTTGAGGTGGTCGGGGCCGACATACCGCACGTCCCGCCCGATATCGGCCGCGTTGTCGGCGATGGTCGCGCACAACACGGCAATGTCGATCAGCGCGGGCTTCTCGGCATCCTGTTCCCCGCCGAGAAAGGCGAGCAACGAGGAGACCATCGCCTCCATCTCCGCGACATCGGCATGGATCGTGTCGCGCAGGTCTGGTTCCGAGACCCGGTCGGCGCGAAGCCGCAGCCGGGCGAGCGGGGTACGCAGGTCGTGGCCGACCGCGGCCAGCGCCTGGGTGCGGTCGACGATCAGCCGGTGGATTCGGGCCTGCATCCGGTTGAACGCGCCGATTACGCGGCGCACCTCGCCCGGGCCGGCCTCTTCCACCTGCGCCTGGTCGGGGCTGCCGAAATTATCCGCGGCATCGGCCAATTGGCGCATCGGCTCGAGGGTCCGGCGGATCAGCAATCCGCCCAGCAACATTGCCGCAATCGCCAGCATCGAGGCGACGAGGATCCGGCTGGGCGAGAAATCGATGTTGGCGACCGGCTTCAGCGTCTGGAAATGCAGCCAGCTGCCATCCGGCAGGGTCACCCCGCCGACCACGACCGAACTGCTGCCGAGGGACACGACCCGGAACCGCAGGTCGGTCGGCGCAAGCGTCGGCTCCCACGCGACGACTTCCTTGCGCATGCTGTCGAGCGAGGGCGCCATCGGGGGAGGCGGTGGACGGCTGCGCTCCCATCCCATCATATAATGGTCGGTCGACAATTCGGCCGCCATGGCTGGCCGCTCGTGCGCCGGCAACTCGGCGACCAGGCGCCGCGCGATCACCAGATGCTCGGCCAGCCGCCGGGCCCGGTCGCCGCTCAGGGAAAAATGGCTCGCGCGCTCATAGAGGATCGTGCTGGCGGTAAACTCGACGATGACGACCAGAAGCAGGATCGCGACGATCCGCCCGAGCAGGCCGATCGACGGGCGCACGAAATGCCTCAACTGCGCGTGACGCCCGTATTCAACATATAGCCGACGCCGCGGACGGTGACGATCGGTGCCGACTTGTCGCCATGCGTCAGCTTGCGCCGCAGCCGGCTGACCAGCACGTCGACGCTCCGGTCGGAACTGTCGGTCATGCGCGTGCGTGACAGTTCGATCAGCCGCTCGCGCGCGATGACACGGCCGGCATGGTCGAGCAGGCTGGTGAGCAGGTCGAACTCGGCGCCGGTCAACTCAACCACGGCGCCCGACGGCGACAGCAGCTCGCGGCGCGGCAGGTTCACGGTCCAGCCGTCGAAGCTGAGCACGCCCTGCTCGCGCTCGCCGCTGCGGCGGTCGAGCGCGCCACGACGCAGCACCGCGCGGACCCGGGCGGCAAGCTCACGTGTGCCGAACGGCTTGGCGAGATAATCGTCCGCGCCCAGCTCGAGCCCGATCACGCGATCCGTCTCGCTGCCCTTGGCGCTGACGAAGATGATCGGCACGTCGCTCGTCTTGCGCAGCTGGCGGCACAGGTCGATGCCGCTGGTGCCCGGCAGCATGATGTCGAGCAGCACCAGGTCGACCGGGCCGGCCTTCAGCGCAAGCCACATCTCCGGCGCGGCCGAGGCCGGGCGGACGATATAGCCCTGTTCCTGCAGCGCCCTGGTGGACAGGGTACGCAGTGCCGGATCGTCTTCGACGAGCAGGATCGTCGGGGCGACTTCGGGGCTTGGGCGTTGATTCATTGCTGTCATGTTGCGGTGCGAGGTAAGTAGGCGTTCCCTGAGGGTCAATCGCTTCGCGGCATGGCGGAGCAGTCAGAAACAATTTGTCACGGACCGGTGCCCGGCCAGCAAAGGGTGTTGGGCTATTGAGCATACTCGCAATTTTTTACGAGGAATAGTCCATGCTCGCACGTACCGCTCTCACTATCGCACTGCTGGGTTCGGCCACCGCAGTGGCAGCCGCTCCGTCGGACGGCCGCAACGCCCCTGCCGCAAAGCACTGCGTTCTGGCGCAGCAGCTTGCGCCGCACGGCAAAGGCGTGATCACCCCGATCGTCAAATGCGAGGCGAAGACGCCGGAGATCGCGCGGAACGACCAGCAGGCCAAGGCACCGGTCGCCCGCAACTAAGCTTCCCAGGTTTCTCCCCTTCCCCTTGCCGCCATGCCGACCAGTCCCCGGCATGGCGGCCTTTTTCTGCTCCGCTTGGGGTCGCATCGAGCGAGGCTCGTTCTCCAGACGTCCTGAGCAGGCCGGCTTTCATCCCGGCGACGTCTGAGCCGCGTCTCGTCCCCGCGCCCGCCGTCACGGTGCGACCAATATCTCCATCAGGCGTTGATTCCCCAGGTACCCCGGCCCCGCCCCTCGCGACCGGGGCCGGCAATCGGGCGGTGCGATACCCGCAGCCGCCCCAAGGGAATGGGCACTGCAACCGGCTTTCCGGGCGGTGCCCGTCGATCGGAGAAGGTGATATGCTCGGCTTTTATGTGGTCCTCGGTGCGGCGGCGGCGATCCTGCTGCTCCTCTGGTACCGCCGCCGTGAGCGGCCCGGCGCCGCTACGGCCGACCATGATCCCCATGGGCACGGCCTTACCGACGAGGCGGCGACCGCGATCGGGGATGTCGCCCGCGACGTTATCGGGCCCGACCGCCGCTGATCTTGGCCACAACGCGAAAGCCCCGCCGGCAATGCCGACGGGGCCTTTCTCCTGACCGATACCTGGATCAGCGGCAGCGAACGTCGCTGTTGCTCTGGTCGATCGACTTGCCGGCCAGCGCGCCAAGTGCACCGCCGATCAGCGTACCGGCCACGCGGTTGTGCCCGCCATCGATGACGTTGCCGAGCACGCCGCCGCCGATCGCGCCGATGATCAGGCCGGTCGTGCCGTCGTTGCGCTTGCAATAATAGCGCCCGTCCGACCCGCGATAGACCTCATCGTTCGACGACAGGCGACGCTCGGTATAGCGGGGATCGTCACGGTAATGGCGCGAGGCGTCGTAATCGGTCGCGAAGCGGCGATCGTCGTCACGGCCGGCGATCGGTCCACGGTCATTATCCCGGCCATTCTGATAGCCGTCGCGGTTCCGGTAACCGTTCTGATATCCGTCCCGGTCGTTCTGGCGAGCCCAGCGGAGCGACCGGCTCAGATCGTCGAGCCGGTTGAGGATCATCTCGCGGCGTGGCGGCGTCAGCCGACCACGGTTCAGGTCGGTGCGGATGCCATTGAGCTGGGATTGCGCCCGCCGCGCTTCGCCCCGGTCGATGCTGCGATCAGCCACGCCGCGATCGATCCGCTGCTGCAGGAACGTGATGCGCTCGCGTGGGCCGGCCGGCGCGCCGCGCCAGAATGCGTCGCGGTCCCAGCCGGAGCTGCTGCTGTTGCCGCGCCAGTCCTGCCCCTGCTGTGCCGCCAACGGCGTGCTGCCGATCGCTGCAAGCGCAATAGCGCTGCACAAGGTGATGATCTTCATAGTCCTGCTCCTGAGGCCAATCGTTCGATACGATTGCGCAACTAAACGTCTTGGGGTCCAATAAGTGCCATTCCGGTCCGATTTATATCTCTCCCCAAATGTTCGTATGGTGGGCGCGGTCGGCCAATCGGCCTAGAGCCCGTCGCATGACGATTCACGCAGCAGAAGCGATCAGGCCCGCCGAGGCGGGGCTCAGCCGCAGCCTCACCTTCGCCATGGCGGTGGCGGCGGGCCTCGCCGTCGCCAACATCTATTACAACCAGCCGATGCTCGGCGTCATCGAACGCGACCTGCCCGGCCCCGCCGCCGCGATGATCCCGACCGCGACCCAGCTCGGTTACGCCCTGGGGCTGTTCCTGCTGGTCCCGCTCGGCGACCTGGTAGAGCGCAAGCGCCTGATCGTGATCCAGTTCGTGGCGCTGGCCGGCGCACTGGCGCTGGCGGCCGTGGCGCCGAGCGCCGGGCTGATCGTCGCCGCCTCGCTGCTGGTCGGCGCCATCTCGTCCGTCGCGCAGCAGATCGTGCCCCTCGCCGCCCACCTTGCCTCGCCCGACCGGCGCGGCGCGGTCGTCGGAACGGTTATGTCGGGCCTGCTCTGTGGCATCCTGCTCAGCCGTACCCTGTCGGGCTTCGTCGCGGCCCATGCCGGCTGGCGGGAAATGTTCTGGCTCGGTGTCCCGATCGCGCTCGTCGCGGGCGGCTGGATGGCGGCCAAGCTGCCTCGCAGCGAACCGGCCGGCGGCCTCCATTACGGCCAGCTGATCTGGTCGCTGGTGGGCCTGTGGCGTGAATTCGGCGCGCTCCGCCTAGCCGCGATCACTCAGGCGTTGCTGTTCGGTGCCTTCAGCGCCTTTTGGAGCATCCTCGCCCTCCGCCTGCAGGAGCCGCGTTTCGGGCTGGGGGCCGATGTCGCCGGGCTGTTCGGGGTCGTCGGGGCGGTCGGCGTTCTTGCCGCGCCGGTCGCAGGTCGCATCGCGGACCGGCACGGGCCGCACCGGGTGATCGCGCTGGGCGCGGTGCTCGCCCTGTTGTCCTGGGTGATTTTCGGCCTGTGGCAGTCCGTGGCCGGCATGATCGTCGGCGTGCTGCTGTTCGACTTCGGCGTACAAAGCGCGATCGTGTCGAACCAGCATGTCGTCTACGCGCTCCGCCCGGAGGCCCGGTCCCGCCTCAACACGATCTTCATGGGCATCATGTTCCTGGGCGGCGCGGTTGGGTCCGCCGGTGCCTCCTGGGCCTGGACTCATGGCGGCTGGGGCGCTGTCGCGATCCTGGGCATCGTCTTTGCCGGCATCGCGACCCTGTTGCAGATCGCCAGTCTTTTGCGGAAACACTGATCGGGCAGTCGCCCCTCCTGGAAAGGCCAGCCATGATCCTCCACGAAGACGTCTTCACCGAGCCGACCGACGTCGATCCCGACACCCTCGCCAATCTCGGCCCGCTGCGGCGGCTCGCGGGGCGCTGGCACGCGCGCAAGGGCATCGACCTGAATCCAAAGGCAGATGGCCCGGAGCGCCGCGTCTTCATCGAACGCATCGACTTCGATCCGATCGACCCGCAGGCGAACGGGCCGCAGCTCCTCTACGGCCTGCGCTACCATATCCACATCACCACCGAGGAAGAGGACATCACCTTCCACGATCAGGTCGGCTATTGGCTGTGGGAGCCGGCAACGGGCATGGTGCTTCAGACCGTCGCGATCCCGCGCGGCCAGGTCGCCCTCGCCTCGGGCCAATCGACGCCCGACGCCGACAGCATCGTGGTGACGTCGGAGCGCGGCCAGACCGAGAACGGCATCTGCTCCACCGCCTTTCTCGAATATGCCTTCAGGACCGACAGCTACCGGATCGAGATCACCTTCAATCCCGACGGGACCTTCAGCTACGCCACCGACACGGTCCTCATGGTGCACGGCCGTACCGAGCCCTTTGCCCACCGCGACGAGAATACGCTGCGGAAAGTGGGCGAGCCGAAGCTCAATCCGCTGGCGGCGCTCCTCGCGAGGCGGGCCGCGCACAAGGCGCCCTGACGCCGCGATTGACTTCCGCCCCTCCAGCCGCAGGATGTGCGCCGTCCAGCCACGGAGACGCTCGTGCATCATCTGAAATCCGCCTGCGCCATCGCCGCCCTTTTACTCGGTGGGGCCGCTCCCCTCGTTGCAGGCCGCCCTCAGGCGGCCCCAGCCGCCGCCCAGTCGCCCTATATCCTGCAGGAGGTGATGGTGCCGATGCGCGACGGCGCGAAGATGCAGACGGTCATCCTGCGCCCGCGCAACCAGACGGGCCCGTTGCCGATCCTGTTCTCCCGCACGCCCTACGGCCTGAACCTCAACGCCCCGGCCTCGGTGCCGAAGCAGTGGGAAGCGCTCGATAGGGACGGCTATATCTTCGTGTCGCAGTCGATGCGCGGCCGCTTCAAGTCGGACGGCGTTTTTACCCTGTCCACCGCCGTTCACCCCAACGATCCCAAGGCGATCGACGAAGCGACCGACGCCTATGACGCGATCGACTGGCTGGTGAAGAACGTGCCGAACAACAATGGCAAGGTCGGCATGTTCGGCGTCTCCTATCCCGGCTTCGCCGCCGCGGTCGCGCTTGCCCACCCCCATCCCGCGCTGAAGGCGGTCAGCCCCCAGGCTGCCTGGATCGATTACTGGAAGAGCGACGACCTCCACCGCAACGGCGCGCTCCGCCTCAGCTATGCGACCGACTGGGTCTCCTCGCTCCAACTCGACAAGAACGACAACAAGACGTTCGAATACGACACCTATGACACCTACGACTGGTTCCTGAAGCTCGGCCCGGTCGAGAATCTCGACAAGCACTATTTCAAGGGCCGGGTGCCGATGTTCACCGCGCTGCTCGACCACCCCAATCACGACAGTTTCTATACCGGTCAGCGCTGGAGCGACACGCTCGGCAAGGCGACGGTGCCGACACTGAACGTCGCYGGCTATTGGGACCAGGAGGATCCCTGGGGCTCCTGGCAGATTTATTTCAAGCAGAAGCAGAATGATCCCGACGGGCTGGTGTCGATGGTCTCCGGACCCTGGGCACACGGTACCTGGCGTACGCCGAACGAGAGCCTCGGCCCGATCCCGTACGGCGTGCCGAGCGGCCAGCAATTCCTCGAACAGATCGAGGCGCCCTTCTTCGCCTATTGGCTGCACGGCAAGGGCAAGCGCCCCGAGGCCTCGGTAAAGAGCTTCCAGAGCGGCAGCTGGACGTGGAAGGACTATAAGAGCTGGCCGGCGCCCGGCGCCACGGCGAAGGACCTGTTCCTCCATGCCGACGGCTCATTGTCCTTCACCGCCCCGGCGGCGAGCGAGGCATGTCGCGACTATGTGTCCGACCCGGCGAACCCGGTGCCGTTCCGCCAGCGGCCGATGTCGGGTACCTATCTCAGCCCGGACTGGCGCTGGTGGGAGGCAGCGGATCAGCGCTTCCTCGGCGGCCGTCCCGACGTGCTCAGCTATATGACCGCACCGCTGACGGAGAACCTCACCGTCACCGGCACCGTCGCGGCGACGCTGATGGCGTCGACCAGCGGCACCGACAGCGATTTCGTGGTCAAGCTGATCGACGTCTTCCCCGACACCTATGCGAAGGCGCCGGAGCCGTTGCAGGTCGGCGATTATGCGAAGTCCCTAAACGGCTATCAGCTGCCGATTGCGATGGACGTGCGCCGCGGCCGTTTCCTCGCCAGCGACACCGCGCCCCAGGCGCTGGTGCCGGGCAAGGTGGTGGCATGGGACGTGCCGCTGCACGAGCGCGACCATGTCTTCCTGAAAGGCCATCGGATCATGGTTCAGGTCCAGTCGAGCTGGTTCCCGATGCTCGACCGCAACCCGCAGAAGTTCGTGCCGAACATCATGCGCGCCAGCGCGGAGGATTTCGTGAAGGCGACCCAGAAGGTGTGCGCCGGATCGAAGGTGACCCTGCCGGTGATGTAAAAATTCCTCCCCGAGCTTGCTCGGGGAGGGGGACCGCGCGCTTCTTCAGCGCGTGGTGGAGGGGCTTGGAGCGCGGGGCAGTCGTTCCGCGCTCCAGGCCCCTCCACCATTTGCAGAAGATGCAAATGGTCCCCCTCCCCGTTCCGGGGAGGAATTAGCTCAATTCTTCAGCCGCCAGCCAGTCTTGAAAATCCATCCGACCAGCACGAGGCACGCCACCAGGAACAGCGCCGTCACGCCCAGGCTCAGCGCCACGCTCACATCGCCCTTGTCGAAGAACGCCCAGCGGAAGCCGCTGACCAGATAGACGACCGGATTGAACAGGCTGATCGTGCGCCACGGCTCCGGCAGCATGTCGATCGAATAGAAGGACCCGCCAAGAAAGGTCAGCGGGGTGATCAGCAGCGCGGGGATGAACGAAAGCTGCTCGAACCCCTTCGCCCAGATACCGATGATGAAGCCGAACAGGCTGAAGGTCACGCTGGTCAGGATCAGGAAGACCAGCATCTCGATCGGGTGTGCGATCTGCAGCGGCACGAAAAAGGCCGCCGTCGCGAGGATGATCAGCCCGAGTACGATCGACTTTGTCGCCGCCGCGCCGACATAGGCTACCACCATCTCCATCGGCGAGACGGGCGCGGACAGCAGTTCGTACATGGTGCCGGTGAATTTGGGGAAGTAGATGCCGATCGACGCATTGGAGATGCTCTGGGTCAGCAGCGTCAGCATGATCAGGCCCGGCACGATGAAGCTGCCGTAACCGACCCCGCCGACCTCCTGCATGCGCGACCCGATCGCCCCGCCGAACACAACGAAATAGAGCGAGGTGGTGATGACGGGGGTGACGAGGCTCTGCCACAGGGTGCGGAGCGCACGCGCCATTTCGAAGCGATAGATCGCCCAGATGCCGTGCGTGTTGATCGCCGGCGCGCGCGAGCGCGAGTCTTCGGATGCTGCGCTCATGCCGCCTTCTCCACCGGCTTGTGTTCGACAAGGTCGACGAAGATGTCCTCAAGCGAGCTCTTGTGGGTCTCGAGATCCTTGTAGCCGATGCCGAGCTCAGCCAGCTTGCCCAGCAATGCCGGAATATGCTCGTCCTCGGCATTGAAGCTGTAGGCCAGCGTAGCGCCCTCATCGGCCAGCTCGACCTGCCATTCGCCCAGCGCCGCCGGGACGCTGGTCATCGGCTCCTGAAGCGAGATCAGCATCTGGCGCTTGCCCAGCCGTTTCATCAGTTCGGCCTTCTCCTCGACCAGGATGATCCTGCCCTTGTCGATCACGCCGACCCGGTCGGCCATCTCCTCCGCCTCGTCGATATAATGGGTGGTGAGGATGATCGTCGTGCCCTTTTCGCGCAGCCGGTGGATGAGCTTCCACATGTCGCGCCGCAGGGACACGTCGACACCCGCCGTCGGCTCGTCGAGGAACAGGATGTCGGGCTCATGGCTCAGCGCCTTGGCGATCAGAACCCGGCGCTTCATGCCGCCCGAAAGCTCCATGATCTTCGACTTGCGCTTGTCCCATAGCGAGAGGTCGCGCAGCACCTGCTCGATATAGTCGTCATGCCCCGGCCGGCCGAACAGCCGGCGGCTGAATCGCACCGTGGCCAGCACCGTCTCGAACATGTCGACCGACAGTTCCTGCGGCACCAGCCCGATCAGCCGGCGTGCCGCGCGATAGTCGGTCAGCGCGTCATGTCCCATCACCGTGACGGTGCCGGAGGACGGCGTGACGATCCCGCAGATGATGCTGATCAGCGTGGTCTTGCCCGCACCATTCGGCCCGAGCAGCGCGAAGATTTCGCCCTTCCTGATATCGAGATCGACGGGCTCGAGCGCACGATGGCCGGACGCATAAGTCTTGGAGATGCCCTTGACGGACAGGATGGTTTCCATGGAGCCCCTTTTCGTTGGCGCACAAATAAGGATGCAGCCAACGCGGAACAACCACAGCGGGAAAACTCAGCTCCTGGCGCGCGCCTCCGCCACCGCTTTCTGCAACTCCTCCAGCGTCAGGACCGAGGAGACGACCTGATTGCCGATCACGAAGCTCGGCGTGCCGGTCATGCCAAGCTGCCGCATCACCTGCAGGTTGGAGGCGATCTCCGCCTCGGCGCGGGGCGCGAAGGCGGCGGCGCGCTGCATGTCGACACCGGCCTTTTGCGCCGCCGCGGTCATGCTCTCCGGCGTCACCGGCCCGGCGGCATAGAGCGCGTCGTGGAACGCGGTGAACTTGCCCTGGTCGGCAGCAGCGAGGCTCAGCTTGGCTGCCGCGGCGCTCGTCTCGGCCAGGATCGGCAACTCGCGATAGACCACTTTCACCTTGGGGTCGGACGCGATCAGTTGCGCGACATTGGGCAGGCTGGCGCGGCAATAGCCGCAATTATAATCGAAATATTCGACGACGGTGACGTCGCCATTGGGATTGCCGGCCCAGGCGCTGCCGAACGGCTTGAGGATCGCGCTCGCATTGGCGTCGATCACCTTGCCCGCCTCGCGCTCGCGCAGGCGCTGCATCGCCTCGGGAATGATCTCGGGATGGGCGAGCACATAGTCGCGCACGACACGCTCGACCCGGGCCTGGTCGGCACTGCCGAGCGACGACGGCGTGCCACGCTGGACAAGCCAGAACGCCCCCGCGCCGAACACTGCGGCGATCAGCACCAGCGCGGCGAGCGCCAGTGGATTTTTGGAAAGGCGTTCGATCATCGGCGCTTATACTTCTTTGGGTTGTCGTCCATTTCGTTCTGCGCCGTCATCGCGATATCCTGCGCCCTGATCCAGTCGCTCGTATTGGGCGGGATGCCCTGCATCGCGCCACGCGCCGTATAGGCGGCGGTGCGGACATCGCCGGTCAGGCTCGCCTGCTCGGCGGTCGCGAGCAACGCGCGCGGCTCGTCGCCGGTGCGCGAATAGGCGGTGCCGAGCTGATACCAGGCAAAGGGATTGTCGTCGTCGCGCGCCACTGCCTGGCGCAGCACCTTGATCGCCTCGGGATAGTTCGTCTTGTCATCGGTCGCGATCAGCGCGTGACCGAAGGTGGTCGCGATCAGCGGCGCATTGTTCGACCGCTCGGTCGCCTCGCGCAACGGCCCGAGCGCTTCGCCCGGCTTGCCCGCCTCGAGCAGGATCTGGCCTTTGATTTCAAGGAAATAGGGGTCGTGCGGCAGCGCCTTCACCAGTGCCTGCGCCTCCATATCCGCCTTGTCCGGATAGCCCGCCTTATGCCAGGCATAGGCGCGCGCATAATGCGCGTAGATCGACTGGTCGCTTTCCGGGAAGCTGTTCAGCGTCTGCTGATAGGGGGCGACATAGCCCTGCAGCTTCGCCTTCACCCGCTTGAACCGATCCTCGAGCGCCCGGTCGTTCGGCTTGTTCCAGGCAGGCGACGCCATGACGTCGGCCGTCAGATTGGCGACGCGCGCGCCGCTCAGCGGGTGGCTCTGCGCGAACGGATCGATATTGGACAGGCCATAGGCATATTCCTCATTCTGCAGCTTCTTGAAGAAGCTCAGCATGCCGCGCCCGCTGACACCGCCCTCGCGCAGGAACTTCGCCCCCGTCGCATCCGCCGTCGCTTCCTGAACGCGGGTGAAGGCCAGGAACTTGCCCATCGCCGCGGTCTGCCCGGCGGCCATGATCCCGGCGCCCGCATCGCCCGCGCCGGCCGCCATCGCGGCGATGCCCAGCACCATGCTCAGGATGGTGATGCCGAGCGCCGGCTTGGTCCCGGCGTCCTGCAGGATGACATGCCCGTCGGCGATATGGCCAAGCTCGTGCGCAATGACGCCCTGCACCTCGTTGGCATTGTCCGCCGCCTTGAGCAGGCCCGAATGGACATAGACGGTCTGGCCGCCGACCACGAACGCATTGATCGAATCGTCGTTGATCAGGACGACGCGGACCGTGTTGGGCGACAGCCCCGCCGCGACGATCATCGGACGCGACATATCGGCGAACAGCGCCTCGGTCTCCGCGTCGCGCAGGATCGACTGCGCAACCGCGGGCTGAGCCCAGAGCAGGATGGAAACCGCGAACAACGCGATGAGCCGCTTCATGGCCGACATATCGCCGAGAAATCCCTCACAGGCAATTGACGTGACGGCAACCATTGCCGTTCGCGGGGTGAATGGCGGGTGAAGGCGGCATTCTCCATATCTCTACCCCATCACTCCAGGTCTCCATTCCGTCACGCCGGACTTGTTCCCAGCTACTTGTTCCCCGGCGAAGGCCCTAGGACGTTCACACATCTTGCGGTTCGGTGTTCGATCTGATTCCGTTGAGGGGTTTGATCGGAGGGCAAGTGATGAAGTCAGGGCTGGGCTGTTTTGGGGACCTGCGCCTTCAAAAAGGGGGGCGTTTTTGCTTGGTCGGTTGGTGGGCACCGGCGCGGCGCGGGTACGGGTACGCTCGCTTGGTGGGAGCCGTGCTGGAGAGATGCGGATTACGCGTTTTTTGCGCAACGCGCGCGTGACGTCGTCGGAGATGATCGGGTCGGCACGCGAGGGTACGCAGGAGAGGGTTTCTGGTCGGCGCATCCTTGCCATCCAGGACACGACCACGCTGCGCGACGATGGGGACCGGGCCAGTATAGCGCTGCACAC
>NZ_JBFUHB010000029.1:0-61132 GCF_056402595.1 Sphingomonas sp. P3_C6 | reverse complement strand
CTGCGCTACCCGTCTCACGCACACGCCGTACCCATTTGATCGCCGAGCTCGCCGCTACGCCAAAGCGTGCCGCCGCCGCATGGCAGGACATGCTCTCCTCCATCACCGCCGCTACAACCCGCTCGCGCAGGTCCATCGAATAGGGCTTGGCCATGCTAGCTGGCCTCCGATCTCCAGCCAGCATCTTGAATCAGAAAATCAGACCAAAGGGAATCCCATTTGAATCAGTCAAATGTCATCCCGCTCTAGGTTTCGGGCCGATCGAATCGCAGCGTGCCGAGCTGCTCGAAGACGTATTTGCGATTCGCGACGCCCTGAGGCGGATCAGGCCTCCGGCAAGGTCGCCTGAATGGCCCCGATTCGCTCCGACTGAGTTTTGACCTGTGCATTGGCCTCCGTGCGCAACGCTTCGATCCCCGGATAGTCGGGCTGGCCTGCGGCCGCGCGTCCGATCGCGATGTCCTCGATATCGGTCAGTGCGGCGGAGGTTGTGGCGCGATAGCCGTCCAACTCAGCCAACGCCGACTGGGCGGTGATCCAGCCTTCGCTGCCCGCGGGCATGCCCCTGGCTGCCGCAGCGGCACGCTCGGCGCGCTCTGCGGCCGGGGCGAAGGCTGTGGCCGATTCGTTCAGCGTAGCCTTCAGCGTGACGAGTTTCGCATCCAGCGCCGGGTCGTCCTCCGCCGCCGGCGGTGGAGGTGATTCGGGTTCTGCGATGCTGGTTGCCTCGTTCGGCCGGGGCAGCAGCGAGGGATAGCGGGTGGTCGTCTGCTCGGCACAGCTGCAAAGGAGGGCCAGACAGGTAAAGGGAAGGGCGCGTTTCATGCCCTTTCGCTCTATGCGGCAAATAAGAGCGGCGCAACGCACGCAACGCTCTTGCGCCCCGCGAAAGACGCATCTATGTGCCCACTTCCCAAGCGCCCGTAGCTCAGCTGGATAGAGCATCAGACTACGAATCTGAGGGTCGGACGTTCGAATCGTTCCGGGCGCGCCAACATCCCCCGCCACAGTCAAATGACTTGGCGGGGGTTTGTTTTTCAGGGGTTATGCCGGGCTTAGCCGCTTGAACTCGAGCGTGAACACAGCCCCGCCTTCGACCTGATTGCCGGCTTTGACGCCTATCTGCATCGCATCGGCGAATCCTTTCACGATGGCGAGGCCAAGCCCGCTGCCGCCCTCACGGTCGCTGCCCGCCCCGCGCGTGAAGACCTGGAACAGATCCCTGTCAGGCGCCGGCAGACCCGGCCCGTCGTCGCGAATCGCGATGGTCACCGAATCGGCGGTGCGCCTGCCCTCGATGGTGATCGAGCCAGTCGTGCGCCCATGCTGCGCCGAATTGACCAGCAGGTTGATCAGGATGTGATGCAGCAGTGTCGCATCCGCCTGGACCAGCGGCAGGTTGGCTGGAACCTGGAAGTCGATATGCTTGCCACGCAGCAGGTCCTTCAGGTCGTGGATCGCGACGCTGACGGCGTCGGTCAGGTCGGTCGGCTCGATCGAGAGCTTGAGCGCGCCGGTATCTAGCCTGACCATGTCGAGGAGATTGTCGAGGAAGCGGCGCAGGCGTTGCATTTCGGCTCGGGCGACGGGGATCGCCGCCGAATCGGGATGTTCGGCCGATACGCTCTCGATCGCGGTCGTCACGGCGGTCAATGGCGTGCGCAGATCATGGCCGATCGAGGAGAGTAGGGCGGCGCGCAGCCGGTCGCGTTCTTTCAGCACTGACAATTCGCGCATCTCGTCGTCGAGGCGAAGCCGCTCATGTGCGAGCGATGCCTGGCCGACCAGGGTGGACAGGAGGACCGCCCGGTCGGAGGGCACCGGATCGCTACCGTCGTTCCGCGCGACGCCGAGCACCGCCAACACACCCATCGAGGTCTTGAGCGGGTGGAATTGCCAATCAGAGGCATTGAGCGTGACCGTGCCATATCCCGCTGTCTCGCCACGCTTGAAGGCCCAGTCGGCTGCGGCGACGTCGATCGGGGTCAGCTCGCTGGCCGGGGGGGCGGCCGCGACAATTTCCGGCTGGCCGTTGCGTACGGCCAGCAGCACGGCATTCACATCGAGCAGACGTGAGACTTCGATGCAGACGGTATCCGCGGTCGACTGAGCGTCCGATACGCGGGTCAGCGCCTGCGCAAAGGCGGCGAGCGCGGCGTTCTCATGGGCGCTGCGTACGCCGATCGCCGCGCGCGATCGCATGCCCCCGGTCAGCCGGCTGGTGAAGGCCGCTATGCCGATCAGCACCATCACGGTCAGAACGCTCTGCGGGTCGGTGATGGTGAAGGAGTAAAGCGGGGGCAGGAAGAAGAAGTTGAAGGCGAGCGCCGCGATCACGCCGGCCGCCAGCCCCGGCCTGAGCCCGTAACGGCTGGCGGATGCGACCACCGGCAGAAGATAGATCAGGTCAATGGCGCCGACGCCGATCCAGGGTTCGACCAGCTTGGCGAGCAGGGTCGTTGCGGCGACGAACCCGACGACCATCGCGTAGACCATCGGCCGGGCGTCCCACCGGAATACGGGGCCGCTTGTCCGTGTTGGAGTTGAGGCATCCGCCGGGATGACGTGGATCGCCAGCCCCTCGACGTTGCGTAGCAGTTTTTCGACGACCGAGCCGTGGCGCAGCTCGAACCACCAGCTTCGCCGTGACTTACCGATGACGAGCTGGGTGGCGCGCATGCCGTCCACCTGGGCGCGCAGGCCGTCGATCACGCTCTCCGCCGGCACCGTCGCGATGGTCGCGCCGAGGCTTGCGGCGAGGCGCAGAGTAGCGGCGATGCGGGCCTTTTCCTCGGTGCCGAAATTCTCCGCACGGGGCGTCTCGATATAGACGGCCGTCCAAGGCGCCCGCAGCGCGTCGGCCAGCCGCTTGGTGGTGCGTACGAGCGCCTCGGCCCCGGGGAGCTCGCTGACGGCCACCAGCACCCGCTCGCCGGCCGCGAAGGCACCGGGCAGGGCGCTTGCGTCGAGATGTTCGAGCATCTGCCGGTCGACGCTCATCGCCGCGCGACGCAGCGCCATCTCGCGGAGGGCCGAGAGGTTTGCCTTGGAGAAGAAGTGGCCGAGCGCCCGTGTCGCCTCGGCCGGGATATAGACCTTGCCGTCTTTCAGCCGCTCGATCAGTTCGTCGGGCGGGATGTCGACGACCTCGATCTCGGCATTTTCGAGAACGCTGTCCGGCACGGTCTCGCGCACCCGCACCCGGGTGAAGCTGGCGACGACGTCGTTGAGGCTTTCGACATGCTGGATATTGAGCGTCGAGAAGACGTCAATACCGGCATCGAGCAGTTCCTGGATGTCCTGCCAGCGCTTGGGATGGCGGCTGCCCTCGACATTGCTGTGGGCGAGCTCGTCGACCAGCACCAGCGCGGGGCGGCGCGCGAGGATCGCGTCGAGATCCATCTCGGTCAGGGGCTGGCCGCGATAGCCGATCGTGCGGCGGGGAATGACCTCGAACGGCTCCACCAGCGCCTCGGTCTCGGCACGGCCATGGGTTTCGACCACGCCGACGATCACATCGGTACCGGAGCGCAAACGAGCCGCGCCCTCGCTCAGCATCTCATAGGTCTTGCCGACGCCGGGGGCGGCGCCAAGGAATATCTTGAACTGCCCGCGCGCCTCACGCTCCGCGGCGCGGAGCAGGGCATCGGGGGAGGGGCGTTTGTCGGTCAAACCGGTCTCCGTCTGTGTCAGCCGACTATGAGGGCGGCCATCGCGAAACGCTACGCCTGCGCGGCAATCTATATGCGAACTTAACGCGGTTCGCGCGCATTCGCCGTCGCACCTTAACGCCCGGCACGCCTATCTGCGCTTCCGACCCGGCCACTCCGCGCCGGCCGATCGGAGGCACAGCCCCATGACCGATATCCTGTGGCTCGGCGCGCTCGCCGGGCTGTTCGCGTTGACGCTCGCCTATATCCGCCTGTGCGACGAGGCGTGAGGCCATGACGCTGCATCTCACCCTGGCGGCGATCACCGCTGCCGCTCTCCTCCTTTACCTCGTGGCCGTGCTCCTGCGGCCCGAGCGATTCTGATCGGTATCGCCATGAACCTTCAGGGCTGGGGGCTGATCGCCCTCTTCGTCATCATCCTCGTCGCGCTGGCCAAGCCAATGGGCATGTGGCTGTTCGCGCTGTACGAGGGCCGTCGCACGCCGCTTCATTACGTCTTGGGACCGGTGGAGAAGGGCTTCTACAAGCTCGGAGGCATCGACCCGAACGCCGAGCAGAGCTGGCGCCGCTACGCGGTGCACATGCTCGCGTTCAACCTCGCGCTCCTGCTGCTCACCTATTTTGTCCTGCGTTTCCAGGATCTGCTGCCGATGAACCCGCGCGGCTATGCGGGCATCGCGCCCGATGGTGCGTGGAACACCGCGATCAGCTTCACCACCAACACCAACTGGCAATGGTATTCGGGAGAGGTCGCTCTCTCGAACTTCAGTCAGATGTTCGGCCTGGTGATTCACAATTTCCTGAGCGCTGCGACCGGCATCGCGCTCGCCTTCGCCCTGTTCCGCGGCTTTGCGCGGCGCGAAGCGAAGTCGATCGGCAATTTCTGGGCCGACCTGACGCGCGTCACCCTCTATCTGCTGCTCCCGATCTCGATCGTCTATGCCGTCTATCTCATCTGGAGCGGCGTTCCCCAGACCTTCGCCCAATCGATCGACGCGACCACGCTTGAAGGCGTTAAGCAGACCATCGCGCTCGGCCCGGTCGCTTCGCAGGAAGCGATCAAGATGCTCGGCACCAATGGCGGCGGCTTCTTCAACGCCAACAGCGCGCATCCGTTCGAGAACCCGACGGCGATGACCAACCTCATCCAGATGCTCTCGATCTTCCTGATCGGTGTCGGACTCACCTGGACCTTCGGCAAGGCGGTCGGCAACACCCGCCAGGGCTGGGCGATCCTGGCCGCGATGCTGATCATCTTCGTCGCCGGTACCAGCGTCGCCTATTGGCAGGAAGCGGCGGGCAACCCCGTGCTGCACCAACTCCATGTCGCCGGCGGCAATATGGAGGGCAAGGAGGTCCGCTTCGGCATCGCCGCCTCGGCCCTGTTCGCCAGCGTTACCACGGCAGCATCCTGCGGCGCGGTCAACGCGATGCATGACAGCTTCACCGCGCTCGGCGGCATGATCCCGATGATCAACATGGAGCTTGGCGAAATCGTCGTCGGCGGCGTCGGTGCTGGCATCTACGGCTTCCTGCTCTTCGCCATCCTCGCCGTGTTCGTCGCCGGGCTGATGGTCGGTCGTACCCCCGAATATGTCGGCAAGAAAATCGAGGGCCGCGAGGTGAAGTTCGCCGTGCTGGCCATCGCTGTCCTGCCGTTGCTGATCCTGGGCGGCACGATGATCGCCTCGGTGCTGCCTGCCGGACTGGCCGGGCCGCTCAACAAGGGCCCACATGGCTTTTCGGAAATCCTCTACGCGTTCAGCTCGGCCGTCGCGAACAACGGGTCCGCCTTTGCCGGCCTGACGGCGGGTACGCCCTTCTACAACGCGCTGCTGGGTATCTGCATGTGGGGCGGGAGGTTCTTCATGATCGTGCCGATGCTGGCGATCGCCGGCAGCCTCGCGGCCAAGAAGTACACGCCGCCGTCCTCGGGCTCGTTCCCGACGACCGGACCGCTCTGGGTGGGGCTGCTCATCGGCGTCATCGTGATCATGGGCGGCCTGACGTTCCTGCCATCGCTCGCCTTGGGACCCATCGCGGACCATCTCGCGATGATCGGCGGTCACCTCTCATGAGCGCGCTTTTCCAACCGTCATGCCGGACTTGTTCCGGCATCCATTCCTCCTCCCGCGCCGCAGCGCCTGAGGCGCGATGGACCCCGGAACAAGTCCGGGGTGACGGCAGAGATTTCGGCATCCGCCTTTCCTTCATCATCGATCGGGACTGATCCATGTCCGCACCAACCTCCATCTTCAACGCGAGCCTGGTCGTTCCCGCGATCGGCGACTCGTTCCGGAAGCTCGATCCGCGCCAGCTGATCAAGAATCCGGTGATGTTCACCACCGCCGTCGTGGCGACCCTGCTCACCGTTCTGCTGATCATCGGTGGCGAGAATCTCAGCTTCGGCTTCCAGATCCAGCTCATCGTCTGGCTGTGGCTGACCGTGCTGTTCGGCACCTTCGCCGAGGCGCTGGCCGAGGGACGGGGCAGGGCGCAGGCCGCCTCGCTCCGCGCGACCAAGGCCGACCTGAAGGCCAAGCGCCTGCTCGGCGTCGGCGAGACCTATGAGATCGCCTTCGCCACCCAGCTCGAAAAGGGAGACCTCGTCCTGGTCGAGACGGGCGACCTTATCCCGGCCGACGGCGAAGTCGTCGAGGGCGTGGCCTCGGTCAACGAAGCGGCGATCACCGGCGAAAGTGCGCCGGTGATCCGCGAGGCGGGCGGGGACCGCTCGGCCGTCACTGCAGGTACGCGCGTCATCTCCGACCGGATCAAGGTCCGCATCACACAGGAGCCGGGGCGTGGCTTCCTCGATCGCATGATCGCGCTGGTCGAGGGCGCCGAGCGGCAGAAGACGCCGAACGAGATCGCGCTGACCATCCTTCTCGTCGGCCTGACAATCATCTTCCTGATTGCGGTCGCGACCATTCCGGGCTTCGCGATGTATGCTGGCGGCGACGTGCCGGTGGCGATTCTCGCGGCGCTGCTGATCACGCTGATCCCCACGACCATTGCCGCCCTGCTGTCGGCGATCGGTATCGCCGGCATGGACCGGCTGGTGCGGTTCAACGTCCTCGCCAAATCGGGTCGTGCGGTCGAGGCAGCCGGCGACATCGACGTGCTGCTGCTCGACAAGACCGGCACGATCACCATCGGCGACCGCCAGGCGAGCCAGTTCCATCCGGTTGGCGGGATCGATATCGACACGCTGGCGAGCGCAGCGTCGCTGGCGAGCCTTGCCGACGAGACGCCCGAGGGTCGTTCGATCGTCGTGCTGGCCCGCGAGCGTCACGCCATCCCGACCCGCGCCATGCCGGACGATGCCGAGATCATTCCCTTCACCGCCCAGACCCGCGTATCGGGCATCATCACCGGCGGCAGCACGATCCGCAAAGGCGCGGTAGATGCGATCCTGCGGGCCGATCCGGGTCTCGGCGACAGCCCGGTCGCGGTCGAGCTTCGCCGCGTGACCGAGGAGATCGCGCGCTCCGGCGCGACCCCGCTCGCCGTGTCGCGCGACGGCAGGCTGCTCGGCGCGATCGCGCTGAAGGACGTGGTCAAGGCAGGCATCCGCGAACGCTTCGGGGAACTGCGTCAGATGGGCATCCGCACGGTGATGATCACCGGCGACAACCCGCTGACCGCCGCCGCCATCGCCGCCGAGGCGGGCGTCGACGACTTCCTCGCCGAGGCGACGCCCGAGGACAAGCTCGCTCTGATCCGGAAGGAACAGCAAGGCGGACGGCTGGTCGCGATGTGCGGTGACGGCACCAACGACGCTCCGGCACTGGCCCAGGCCGATGTCGGCGTGGCGATGAACACCGGCACGCAAGCCGCGCGCGAAGCCGGCAACATGGTCGATCTCGACAGTGATCCGACCAAGCTGATCGAGGTCGTCGGCCTCGGCAAGCAGCTGCTGATGACTCGCGGTGCGCTGACCACCTTCTCGGTTGCGAACGATGTGGCGAAGTACTTCGCGATCATCCCGGCGATGTTCGTCGCGCTCTATCCGGGGCTTGGCGTGCTCAACGTGATGGGGCTGGCGACGCCGCAGTCGGCGATCCTGTCGGCGATCATCTTCAACGCGCTGATCATCCCGCTGCTCGTGCCGCTTGCGCTGAAGGGCGTGACCTATCGCCCGATGCCGGCCGGACCGCTGCTTGCCCGCAACCTTGCCGTCTACGGCCTTGGCGGACTGCTTGCCCCGTTTGTCGGGATCAAGCTGATCGATCTGGCCGTGACGGGGATGGGGCTGGCCTGACCTTCCAGACTGCTTCCCCGGCGAAGGCCGGGGCCCAGTTGGGAGAACCCCAATGATGACCCGCAGCACTCGTTTCCATCCGTCCCCCAACTGGGCCCCGGCCTTCGCCGGGGAACAATAAGGAGCTTATGATGCTCACCGACCTGAAATCCGCTCTCCGGCCCGCCTTCGCGCTAACCGTTGGTTATGCGCTCCTGCTCGGGCTCGCTTACCCGCTCGCGTTGACCGGCGTCGGCCAGGCGCTGTTTCCTTCCCAGGCCAATGGCAGCCTGATCACCGAGAATGGCAAGGTCATCGGCTCCGAGCTGATCGGCCAAGCCTTTACCGGCGAGCGCTACTTTCATGGCCGGCCTTCCGCCGCGGGCAAGGGCTATGACGCCAGTGCTTCGTCCGGCTCCAATCTGGGTCCGGCATCCCAGGCCCTCGCTGACCGCGTGAAGGCCGATGTCGCTGCCAACCCCCCTTCACCGGATTCTATGGTCCCCTCCGATCTGGTGACGTCCTCCGCCTCGGGGCTCGATCCCCATATCAGCCCCGAGGCGGCTTTTTATCAAGTGAGCCGCGTTGCCAAAGCGCGGGGCCTCACACCCGATGCGGTGCGCTCGCTGGTGACCGCGCAGACCGAGCATCCGCTGCTTGGTTTCCTCGGTGAGCCGCGTGTGAACGTGCTGGGGCTCAATCGGGCGCTCGACCACGCCGGCAAGCAGTCCTAACAAGGGGACATGCCGATCGCCGCGAAGGTCCTGATCGTCGAAGACGACGCGCACATCCGCCGGTTGCTGCGCGTCGCGGCCGAACGCGCCGGCTACAAGGCGGGCGAAGCAGCGACGGCCCGGGAAGGGCTGTCGCTGCTCGACATCGACAAGCCCGATGTCGTGCTGCTCGATCTTGGCCTGCCCGACCGTGACGGGCTAGAGCTCATCCAGCTCATCAAGGCGCGTGGCGCGACACTGATCGTCGTCTCGGCGCGTGACGATACCGCAGAGAAAGTCGCCGCCCTCGACCTGGGTGCCGACGATTATCTGACCAAGCCGTTCGATACCGAGGAACTGCTCGCCCGGATTCGTACGGCGCTCCGCCACCGGCTCGCCGACCAGACGGCGCAGCCGGTGGTGACGATCGGCGAAGTGACGATCGACCTCGACACCCGCCGCGTGCTGCGCGCCGGCGAGGAGGTTCATCTTTCACCCAAGGAATATGGCGTGCTGGCCGAACTCGCCCGGCGGCCCGATCGCATTGTCGGCCATACCCAATTGCTGCGTGACGTCTGGGGACCGGCGCACGAAAACCGGGTTGAATATCTCCGCATCGTCGTGCGCAACCTGCGGCAGAAGCTCGAGCCAGATCCGGCGCGGCCGACCATCATCCGCAACGAGATCGGCGTGGGGTATCGGCTGACCGGAGCGGTATAATCGCGGTCTCATTACCGCTTTTGCGCAAATCGATGACATTGCGCGCCCAAAGGCTGCCGATGATGTAGCGCGCATGGCCGAATACCACTAGTTCGGCGGTAATGGCGCCGAATCATATAGGATGTCGCCAAGCTCTCGGACGAGGATTCTGCTGGTGCGTCGTTTCTTTGCTCTTCCCCTCGTCGCCCTGCTGCTCCCCACCCATGTCTTCGCGCAGGACGCTGCGCCGGACGCGGCCAACCCTGCGGATATCGTGGTGCTGGGTTCGGACCTGCCGCTGCCGCCTGGTACGCCCGCTTACGGATCGGTGGTCATCGACCGCGACCGCCTGACCGGCGACGCATCGGGCCGGGTCGAGAACGTGCTGGCCGATGTCGCCGGCCTGCAGCAATTTCGGCGGTCGGACAGCCGGTCGGCCAATCCGTCAGCGCAAGGGGTAACGTTGCGGGCGCTTGGCGGTAATGCGTCGAGCCGAGCGCTGGTGCTGCTCGACGGGGTGCCGCTGGCCGATCCGTTCTTCGGTTACATCCCGTTCAATGCATTGGTAGGCGATCGCTTATCGGGCGTGCGGATCACGCGAGGTGGCGGCGCGGGGGCGTTTGGTGCGGGCGCGGTCGCCGGGACGATCGAACTGGCCAGCGCTACGCGGGCGGATTTGCCGCTTTATTCGGGCAGCGCCTTTTACGGCAGTTATGATTCGCAGAATGTGAGCGGATCGTTCAGCCCCGATCTGGGCGATGGCTTCGTCTCGCTATCGGGGAAATGGGAACGCAGCGATGGCTATCGTACGGCGCCCGTATCGCAGCGCACCCCGGCGGATTCACGGGCTCGGTTCCAGGATTGGTCCGGCGGTGCCCGTGCGGTCGTGCCGATCGACGCCGAGACCGAGATTCAGGCGCGGGGCCTCATCTTCCGCGACAATCGCACATTGCGTTTCCAGGGAGCGGACAGCAGCTCCGAAGGGCAGGATGCCAGCATTCGCCTGATCCATCGCGGCGACTGGAAGATCGACGCGCTGGCCTATATCCAGGCGCGCAACTTCACCAACAAGGTGATCAGCGCGACCAGCTTCAAGCTCACGCTCGACCAGCGCAACACGCCCTCCACGGGGCTCGGCGGCAAGATCGAGGTTCGGCCCCCGGTCGGTGCCGACCATGTGCTACGGATCGGCGTCGATGCCCGTCTTGCAGACGGTGAGCTGTACGAGGACGCCTATGCCGCGAGTGGGGCGGTAACGGCCCGCCGCAACGCGGGCGGCAACAGCAGCACGATCGGTGCGTTCGTCGAGGACGACTGGACGATCGGCAAGCTCGTGCTGACCGGCGGTGTGCGCGGCGACCGCTGGACGATCACCAACGGCTTCTACCGCGATCTTGCCCCCAGCGGCCTGTATAACCGCAACAATGTCTTTCCCGATCGCGACGGATTCGAGGGCACTGGCCGGGTCGGGGCATTGTTCCACGCGACCAACGCCATCGCGCTTCGTGCTGCGGGCTATACCGGTTTCCGCTTGCCGACGCTGAACGAGTTGTACCGGCCCTTCACGGTTTTTCCGATCAACACGCTGGCGAACGAGAATCTGAAGCCTGAAAAGCTGAAGGGCTTCGAAGGTGGCGTCGACCTGACACCTGCGCCCGGCGTGTCCCTAGGTATCACCGGCTTTTACAATCGGCTCGATGACGCAATCGCCAATGTAACCACCGCCCTCAACACGCGTCAGCGCCAGAACGTCAACGCGATCGTCGCCAAGGGGATCGAGGTGACCGCGGGGGTAAAGCATGGCGCAGTTTCGCTCGACGGTTCCTATGCGTTCAGTGACAGCCATGTCCGCGCGCCCGGCACGACTCTGGATGGGCTTGTCCCGGCGCAGAGCCCGCGCCACGCGGCGAGCGCGACGCTCGCCTGGGAACCCAGAACGGGGCCATCCTTCTCCGCGACCCTGCGTTATGTGGGCCTGCAATATGAGGATGATCTGCAGACGGGAGTCCTGCCCGCGGCAACGACCGTCGACACGGTTGCGCGCCTGCCGATCGGCAAGCATTTCACCCTCATCGCACGGGCCGAGAACCTGTTCGACGAAACGATCGTCACGCGGAACGCCGGTGGATCGATGGACCTCGGAACGCCGCGCACCCTGTGGATCGGCTTCAAGGTGAACGGTTAGGCGGCGGCGACCGCCGCCAATACCGCTTCGGCATATTCCGGCCGGCAGATCAGCAGGTCGGGGAGCAGAGTGTCGGCGCAATTGTAGACGAGCGGGCTGCCATCAATGCGTGAGGTATGAAGCCCCGCCGCCCGGGCCACCGCGACCGGCGCGCAATTGTCCCATTCATATTGCCCGCCGGCATGAAGGTAGATTTCCGCCCGGCCCTCGACCACGGCCATCGCCTTGGCCCCGGCCGATCCCATCGGCACCAGCTCGGCACCAAGGACTTCGGCGACGCTGCGGACGATCTCGTGCATGCGCGTCCGGCTGACCACCATGCGGGGGCGTTCCGGAAGCGGCGGAAAGTTGGGCGGCGCGTCGTCGGTCACGAAGACCTGATGCGTGGCGGGGAGGGCCACCGCGCCCGTCTTCGGAACACCGTCGATCGCGAGCCCGATATGAACCGCCCAGTCTTCACGCCGCTCGCCGAATTCGCGCGTGCCATCGAGCGGGTCGACGATCCAGACCCGGCTTGCCGAGCAGCGGCTGCGGTCGTCAGCCGCCTCTTCCGACAGGATGAAATCGTCGGGCCGGGCCGCCCGAAGGCGATCGAGGATCAGCGTGTTGGTCTCGGCATCGCCGCGGCGCTTCAGATCTTCGTCGGGGCAATTGCCGGATGCGCAGAGGTCACGCAGCAAAGCAGCTGCCTCGAGCGCCACGGAACGGGCAACCTCGGCATCGGTTTCGGGCGAAAGGGTCAAAGGTCGGGACTCCATACACCCAGAATATGCTCGACGATCCGCTCGGCAGCCGCTTCCGGCGTTTCCCGCGTGGTATCGACCCGGACCTCGGGGCGCTCCGGTACTTCATAGGGGCTGGAGATGCCGGTGAAGTTGGCGATCTCTCCGTTACGCGCCTTGGCGTAGAGGCCCTTCACGTCCCGCTTCTCCGCCTCGGCGAGCGGTGTGTCGACGAAGATCTCGACGAACTCGCCGGCCGGCAGCATCGACCGCACCAACTCGCGCTCGGCACGGAACGGGGAGATGAACGCCGTCAGCACGATCAGTCCGGCATCGGCCATCAGCTTGGCGACCTCGCCGATGCGGCGGACATTCTCGACCCGGTCGGCATCGGTGAAGCCGAGATCCTTGTTCAGTCCGTGGCGGATATTGTCACCATCGAGCAGGAAGCTGTGGCGGCCCTGCGCATGCAGCTTCTTCTCGACCAGGTTGGCGATGGTCGACTTGCCCGAGCCCGACAGGCCGGTGAACCACAGCACCTTCGGGTTCTGGCCCTTTTGCGCCGCATGCGCCTCACGCGTCACGTCGATCGCCTGCCAATGGACGTTCTGTGCCCGGCGGAGCGAATAGGTGAGCATGCCTGCCGCGACCGTGGCGTTGGTCGCCCGGTCGATAAGGATGAAGCCGCCGAGATCGGCGCCCTCTTCGAATGCCTCGAAGACGATCGGCCGGTCGGTGTAAAGCTGGGCGACACCGATATCGTTCAGTCCGAGGGTCTTCACCGACAGCTCGGCCAAGGTGTTGACGTCGACTGCATATTCGGGCGGCTGGACCGTCGCGCCGACCGTCTGCGTGCCGATCTTCATCCAATAGGTGCGGCCGGGCAGTAACTGCTCCTCGGCCATCCAGACGATCGTTGCCTTGAACTGGTCGGCCACCTCGGGTGGAGACGACGCGGTGGCGATCACGTCGCCGCGAGAACAATCAACCTCGTCGGCAAGGGTCAGCGTGACGGATTGTCCCGCTACCGCCTGGTCGAGATCGCCGTCCATGGTGACGATCCGCGCGACCTTGCTGGTCTTGCCCGAGGGCAGGATACGAACGGGATCGCCGGGACGGATGGTGCCCGAGGCGATCATGCCGGCAAAGCCGCGGAAGTCGAGATCCGGACGATTGACCCACTGCACTGGCAGGCGGAACGGGCGGTCCTGCGCCGCGTCGGCCCCGAGCGGCACCGTTTCGAGATGCTCGATCAGCGACGGGCCCGAATACCAGTCCATCGCGTCCGATCGCGAGGCGATATTGTCGCCCGCGAGGCCGGAAATCGGGATGGCCGTAAAGCTTTCGATCCCGATCGAGTCGGCGAAGGTCCGGTAATCGTCGACGATCGCGTCGAAGGCCGCCTGATCATAGCCGACCAGGTCCATCTTGTTCACCGCGAGCACGATGTGCCGGATGCCGAGCAGGTTGACGAGATAGGAATGGCGCCGCGTCTGGGTCAGCACGCCCTTGCGCGCGTCGATCAGGATCGCGGCAAGGTCGGCGGTCGAGGCGCCGGTGACCATGTTGCGGGTATATTGCTCATGCCCGGGCGTGTCGGCGACGATGAACTTGCGCTTCTCGGTGGCGAAAAAGCGATAGGCGACGTCGATCGTGATGCCCTGTTCGCGCTCGGCGGCAAGGCCGTCGACCAGCAGGGCGAAGTCGATGTTCTGGCCCTGGGTGCCGACGCGCTTGCTGTCTGCTTCGAGCGCGGCGAGCTGATCCTCGAAGATCATCTTCGAATCGTAGAGCAGCCGGCCGATCAGGGTGGACTTGCCGTCGTCCACCGAGCCGCAGGTGATGAAGCGGAGCAGCGATTTGTTCTGGTGGAGGGTCAGATAGGCGTCGATGTCCGAGGCGATGAGGGAGTCGGCCTCATAACTACTTGCCTCCCCTCCCGCTTGCGGGAGGGGATTGAGGGGTGGGCTCGCGCTGTCCGCAAGCGTTGTGGGTGCGGTGAGCGGGAGCCCACCCCCGGCCCCTCCCGCAAGCGGGAGGGGGGAAGAAGCAGAAGGTGCAGCGTTCGCCATCAAAAATACCCCTCCGCTTTCTTCTTTTCCATGCTCGCGGTCTGATCGTGGTCGATCGCGCGGCCCTGGCGTTCGCTGGTAGTGGTCAGCAGCATTTCCTGAATCACTTCGGACAGGGTCGCCGCCTCGCTCTCCACCGCGCCGGTCAGCGGGTAGCAGCCGAGCGTGCGGAACCGGATCGAGCGTTCGACCGGAATCTCGCCCGGGTTCAGCCGGAAACGATCGTCATCGACCATCAGCAACAGGCCGTCGCGCTCCACCGTGGGGCGCGGGGCGGCGAGATAGAGCGGCACGATCTCGATGCCCTCCGCAAGGATATATTGCCAGATGTCGAGCTCGGTCCAGTTGGAGATGGGAAAGACCCGCATGCTCTCGCCGCGGCTCTTGCGGGCGTTGTAGAGCTTCCACAATTCCGGGCGCTGGTTCTTCGGGTCCCAGCGCTGGCGGGCCGAGCGGAAGCTGAAGATGCGTTCCTTCGCCCGAGACTTCTCCTCGTCGCGCCGGGCACCGCCGAAGGCCGCGTCGAAGCCGTATTTCTCCAGCGCCTGCTTAAGCCCCTCGGTCTTCCACATGTCGGTGTGGAGGCTGCCATGGTCGAACGGGTTGATCCCGCGTTCTTCCGCCTCGGGGTTGCGATGGACCAGCAGCTCCATGCCCGCCTTGGCGGCAGCACGGTCGCGCAGGTCGTACATGGCGCGAAACTTCCAGGTCGTATCGACATGGAGCAGCGGGAAGGGCGGTGGCGCCGGGAAGAACGCCTTGCGCGCCAGGTGAAGCATCACCGCGGAATCCTTGCCCACGGAATAGAGCATGACCGGGCGTTCAGCCTCGGCCACCACTTCGCGCATGATGTGGATGCTCTCGGCTTCGAGACGCTGGAGATGGGTCAGAGCGACATTCATTCTCGCCCAGATAGTGACGTAAGCGCCGAGCGCGATCAACTTATCCTGTTGGCCGCAAAAGCTCGTTCATTCCGAGCGGGAACGCTCGACCGAATCCAGGATGCGTCCGCCCGCCATGAACACCGCGATCGGGCAGACCGCGAACAGCAGCCAGCCGCCATAGCCCGGATATTGCTGCAGATAGTGGACGCCGCGCTCAACCGCGCCAAGGCCGAGACCGTAGATGACGGCAAACGCCTCGAACTTGGTCTTGATGACGAACAGGCGTGTGAATTTCGTCCACATGTCACTCGTTAAGCAATGACCGGGCCAATGGCGGATTTGCGCGGTTCTGGTCGTAACGAGCGTGGTTAATTGTTAATTAACCCGACACTCGCGGGTCGATCAGCTCGGTTAGCCCGAGGGCGTCGAGCAGGGCGGTGCGGGCGCGTTCGACGGTGCCGATGAGCGCCGGATCCGCGATCGCGCCGTGCGGGATCTGTTCCGGCCAGTATTGCTCGACGACAGTCGCGATGAGGTCGAGCCGGGCGTCATCCACCAGGAAACGCGGGTCGATCGTCGCCGGATCGGCGACCACGCGCAGGCGGAGACAGGCCGGGCCGCCGCCATTGGCCATCGACTGGCGGACATCGACGACCTCCAGCCGGCGGATCGGGCCGTTGCCGGCGACCATCTCCTGAAGCCAGGTCCAGACGGCGGCATTCTCGCGCGCTTCCTCGGGCAGGATCAGCGCCATGGTCGAGTCCGGCAGGGTGACGAGCTGGGCGTTGAACAGATAGGAGGAGACCGCATCGGCCAGGCTGACGCGAGAAGCGGGCACCTCGACGATCTCGACCTCGGGCAGCATGTCGCGCAGGTCGGCGTAGAAGCGTTCCCTGTCGGCAAAGGCCAGTTCATGCGCGAACAGCACGCGTTCGTTGGCGACGGCGACCACGTCGTTGTGGAAGGCGCCGGCTGCGATCGCTTCCACGGACTGTTCGACGAACAGCGTGTAGCCCGCATCGAGCCGATGCCGCCGTGCGACCGCCATGCTTGCCTCGCGATGCTGGCGCGCGGGGAAGGGGCCGCCCGAGACGCCATAGACGAAGACTTCGACGCCCGGCTGGCCATGGGCTGCGCAGAGCCGCATGTGATTGGCCGCGCCCTCGTCGCCGAACGGCGCCGGCACCGGGCCGTGGACCGCGAAGAGAGGGTCGGCAAAGG
Source organism: Sphingomonas sp. P3_C6 (assembly GCF_056402595.1). Classification (NCBI taxonomy): domain Bacteria; kingdom Pseudomonadati; phylum Pseudomonadota; class Alphaproteobacteria; order Sphingomonadales; family Sphingomonadaceae; genus Sphingomonas; species Sphingomonas sp. P3_C6. Next base: position 44,722 of record NZ_JBFUHB010000029.1, on the reverse strand, counting down.
CGAGCTTGAGCTGAGCGAGCGTACCGGGCCATTCATGGCTGCGGTGCGGCATCGTCACGAGATTGGCGACCGAGAGATGGCAGCGTCCATCGGCGGTGTCGGGCGCGGGCGAAACGGTCGCCGCATTGGCGGCCCACATGGCCGAGGCGGACAGGGCCTGGGCCTGGAGATGTGGTGCTGCCTCGGCATAGCTGGTGGCTAGGCCGTCGAGCCAGGCATGGTCCGGGCGAGCGAGGGGGAGAAACACACCCTGGGTGAGGCCGAACGCCAGATTCGCGCGCATCTTGGCGATGCCCTCCAGCGCGGCGCGGCGCGGGGCCGCGACCTTGCCGGCATTGCGTGTCGCGGCGAGATTGCCGGGGCTGAGCCCGGCATAATTGTGGCTTGGGCCGATCAGGCCGTCGAAGTTGATTTCGGTCAGCATTCAGGCGCGTCCGACATGGCTGATCTCGGCATCCTCGTTCACGGCGAGCGCAGCGGCACAAGTTCGGTCGATCGCCACGCCGTCGCCGCTGGGGCGCAGGCGGCCATAGGCGCAGCGGAAATCGACGAGCCGGCCGGTGGCGATCAGCGCGGGGTCGCCGCCGTCATCGTCGATCGCGGCAACCCTGGTCGAGTGTGCCTCACGGATAGTGCGGACTTGGTCGGTCTTTGCGGTCATGGTCGGGCCACCGTCGAAGATGTCGACATAATTCTCGAAGGCGAAGCCCTCATTCTCCAGCATGCGCATCGCGGCCCGGCCGGACGGGTGGGGCAGGCCGATCGTGGCGCGGGCGTGTTCGGAGAGCATCGCGACGTAGATCGGGTGCTTGGGGAAAAGATCGGCGATGAACTGGTGGCCGCGGACGGCATTGAACTGGTCGGCATCCTGGAAATTCATGCCGAAAAAGCGGCCGGCCAGGCCGTCCCAGAAGGGCGAGCCGCCGGCCTCGTCGATGATCCCGCGCAGCTCGGCGAGGATTCGGTCGGCGAAGCGGGCGCGATGGCGGGCGATAAACAGATAGCGGCTGCGGGCGAGCAGCATGCCCAGGCCGCCGGCACGCTCGCCGGGGTGAAGGAACAGGCCGCCGACCTCGCTGCACCCTTCCAGATCGGTGGTGAGCGAGAGCTGGTCGGCGCGGAAGGTGCGGCCGAGTTCGGCGCTGTGCTGGGTCAGGGTGCCGATGCGGTAGCTGTAGAAGGGATAGCGCTGCCCGACTTGCGTGAAGATCTGGCACGTCCCGCGCACCTCGCCGGTGTCGACATTCTCCAGCACCAGTACGAACAGGTCGTCGGCCAGCGTGTCGTCCGTGCGGGCAAAGGCGTCGTGGCTGCGGGCGAGCTTGGTCTTTAGCGCCGTGCGATCGGCGGGAAGGTTGGTGAACCCGCCGCCGGTCAGCTTCGCCATCTCGTAGAGCGGCTGAAGGTCCTCGTCGCGTGCGGAACGGATACGGAAGTTCATAGCGATCCCTTTTCGGCAATACGCAGCACGGTCAGTGCCGAGAGGGCCGCGCGCTCGGCCAGGCTGTCGACGATGAGGAACTCGTCGGGAGAATGGATCAGGCCGCCGCGCGGGCCCATCGTGTCGACCACCGGCACGCCGCAGGCGGCGATATTGTTGCCGTCGCACACACCGCCGGTCGCCCGCCAGGAAATGGCGAGGCCGAGATCGGCGCCGGCGGTCTTGACCAGCTCGAACAGCCTCGCCGCGCCCGGATCGACCGGCTTGGGCGGGCGGTTGAAGCCGCCATGCACATGGATCCTCACGTCATGCTCTGCCGCCACGGCGGCGACCACCGAATCGATCGCAGCCTGGGCACGGGCGATTTCCTCCTGGGAGGCGGGGCGGAAATTGATTCGGAGGATGGCGAGGTCGGGCACGACGTTGTTCGGCCCGCCGCCCTCGATGCGCGCTGGGTTCACCGCCAGGCCGGGGGCGCGGACCTTGCTGAGCCGGAGCGCGATATCGGCCGCGGCGACGATGGCGTTGCGGCCATCGTCCGGGTTGCGGCCGGCATGGGCGCTCTTGCCGTGGACGACGATCGAGAAATTGCCGGTCCCACCACGGGCACCGGCCAGGGTGCCGTCGGGAAGCGCGGGTTCGTAGGTGAGGGCGGCCGCCTTGCCGCGCGCCGCCTGGGCGAGCAGCGCTGCCGAGGAGGCCGAGCCGGTTTCCTCGTCCGAATTGATCACGACCTCATAGCCGATGCGGGCGGCGAGCGGCGACGCCTCGACTGCCTGAAGCGCGGCGAGCATGGTCGCGATGCCGCCCTTCATGTCGGCGACCCCGGGGCCGTTGAGCGTGTTGTCTTCGAGGAAGCTCAGCGCCTGGAAGGGATGATCGACCGGATAGACCGTATCCATATGGCCGGTGAACAACATCTGCACCGGCGCTTCCGGGCGTACGGTCAGGTGGAAATGCCTGCCATGGGCGAGTTCGGAAACGGTGCCGTCGACGCCGACGCTGGTCACTGGAGTCGGATCGACGAACCCGATCTGGCCGGGCAGCACGGCGAAGGCATCACCCAGCTTGGCGGCCATGGCGGCGATGCCGACCATGTTGCGGGTGCCGCTGTTGATCGAGGCCCAATCCTGCACCTGGGCGAGCATATGGCCATTGTCGAGGGTGGCGATGGCGTCTCGTTCGACGGTGGAAAGAACGGTCATGAGGCCGTGTTAGCCGGATTCGAGGTGCGCGGAAACTGCGCGTCCCACCCTGGGGGGGATTGCGCGCATAACAGGAGCTCGATCGGAGGGCCTAGAAGCTGTAGACCAGCGAGGCTCGGCTGGTGGTGTCGGTGCCGACCCGGCCGATCGGCGGCATGCTTTCATATTGCACGGCGTAGGAGATCTTCCCAGCGAGCGGGCCGATCAGCTTTGCGCTGAGCGCGGTCGTGCTGCTCACCGTGCTGTTGTAGTGCTGCATATAGGCCGATGCGGCCTGGCTGAACGAGATAGCCCCGGTCAGTTTCCAGTCGAAATCGAGAGATCCGCGCGCGGCGATGCTGCTCTCGGTCGTGCGATCGGTGAAGGCGGTGTCGCGATAGGCCGGGCCGACTTCTAGATCGAGCTTCATGCCGGGCTGCTTGATCGCGCTGTAACCGGCGCCGACCGAGGCGGAATAGCGGCTGGTATAACCGAGGAACCGGTCGCTCTCATATTGAGCGGCGCCGTAGACATAGCCGCGCGGCGAGAATTTGAAGTTGGGCTCGTAAGCGGCGAGATAATGCTCGCGGCTGACCACACCCGCGCTTCTCTTGTAATCGGCGGCTAAGTTGAGCTTGTGGCGCCAGCGGATGGTTTCCCGCGACAGATCGATCGAGCCGCTGACGCCGGCATCCTGCGTGTTGCCGGTGGTAAGATATCCGCCCAGTTCGGCGCGGCCGTGCCAGAGATCGAACGCACCGGCATCGCGCAGAGTCGCGTCGCGTTTGGCAGCCCTGTCCTTCGCCCATGTCTCGACCGACGCGGCGATCGCATCAGCGGAAGCGGGGTCGGCCGCCCGGGCATATTTGGAGATCGTCGCGACCTCGGCTTCGTTGCCTGACTTCATGGCCGCGTCGAGCATCGCCTTCAGCGGCTCCGGAATCGGCGCCGGCTCGGCATTGGCGAGCAGCAGGGGCGCGGCGAGCAAGGCGAAGCGAACATGCATGAAGGCCGGATAGCGCGCCGATCAGCTCCCGATCAACCCAGCTGTCCTGCGAAAGCCGCCAGAACGTCCTGATAGAGCGCCTTCTTGAAGGGCACGATGATTTCCGGCAGCTCCGCCGGGTCGACCCAGCGCCAGGCGCGGAATTCCTGATGGTCGGTCATGATGTCGATATCGCCGTCGTCGCCGAGGAACCGGAAGAGGAACCAGCGCTGCCGCTGGCCGCGCCATTTGCCCTTCCACACCTTGCCGATCAGATCCTCCGGCAGGTCGTAATAGAATTCGCCCGGCGCCACCGCGACCAGTTCGACCTTGTCGGGCTGGACCCCGGTTTCCTCGCCAAGCTCGCGGATCGCGGCTGTCTCCGCATCCTCGCCGTCGTCGATGCCGCCCTGCGGCATCTGCCACGCCTCGACGGTCGTATCGATCCGCTGGCCGACGAAGACCTGCCCGGCCTGGTTCATCAGCATGACGCCGACGCAGGGGCGATAGGGAAGAGTGGAATCGTTCATCCTGCTGCCTGTGCCATGACCCGGTCGCCCTCGGCCTCTACGATCACCGCCTTGAGCGCGGCAAGGGCGGCGGTGACATCGCCGACCGAGGACGGGATCGCCTTTCGCAGCGTGACGAACCCATGGACGTTGCCCTTCGCCTCGCGGAAGACCACCGGCACGCCGGCCGCCGCGAGCGCGCCGGCATAAGCGCGGCCCTGGTCGCCGATCGGGTCGAGGCTGGCGGTGATCACAACAGCGGGGGGCATGCCGCGCAGGTCGCCGATCAGCGGCGAGGTGCGGATATGGTCGGCTTCGCCCTTATAGGCCGCCTCGAACCATTCCATGCTGTCGCGGGTCAGCAAATAGCCATCGGCGAAACTCGTGTAGGACGGATATTCCCGCGAAGCGTCGGTGGCGGGATAGATGGGGAATTGGGCGATGACCGGCACCGGGGCAGGCACGTCGCGGAGCGCCATGGCGGTAACGATGGCAAGGTTGCCGCCCGCGCTGTCGCCGCAGACGACCAGGCTGGTGACGGTGCGGCCTAGTTCGGCGGGATTGCCGGCCACCCAGCGGGCCGCCGCCTCGCAATCATCGGGCGCGGCCGGCCAGGGATATTCCGGCGCGAGGCGGTAGTCGACCGAGATCACCGGGACGTCGAGCACACGGGCGATTTCCGCGCAGAAGCTCGCATGAGTCTCGATATTGCCGATCACGAAACCGCCGCCATGATAAAACAGCATGGCCGGTCCCGGCTCGCGGTTCGCCTTTGCGTCGAACAGCCGCGCCGGGATCGTGCCGGCGGGACCGGGGATCGAAAGGTCGATGATGGTGGCGAGATCGCCCGAGGGCAGGTCGGCCACGTCCTTCATCGCCGCATAGATGGCGCGGGCCGCGGGCGGCTCCAGCTGGTGCATCTTGGGCCCGGGCAAATTATTGAGGTAGGCGAGGAAACTGCGCACATCCGGGCGGACGAAGGCTTCGGTCACATCATTCTCCCACATCCCGCATTGGCGCTGCGGCTGTCGGCTGACTACCTAAAGACGATGATCGCGGTCGTCCATCATCCAGCCTATCTCGCCGCCGGGCTTCACGTGGGGCGGCTGACCAAGAATGCGGCGATCCGCGACCTGCTCCTGAAGGAGGGCGGCAGGATCGACTGGATCGAACCCGAGCCGATGCCGCGGGACTGGATCGAGGCCGTGCATGATCCCGATTATGTCGATGAAGTGCTGAACGCGCGGGTCCCGCGCGCGAAGGAGCGGCGGATCGGCTTCCCGGTGACCGAGGCGGTGGCGTTGCGATCACAGATGGTCGCCGGCGGCACCTGGCTGGCGGCACGGATCGCGCTCGAGCGGGGCTTCGCGGCCAATAGTGCCGGCGGCAGCCACCACGCGCTGGCGACGACCGGAGCGGGATACTGCGTGCTCAACGACCTGGCCATCGCGGCGGTGCGCCTGATCGAGGAGGGCACGGTTGCGAGCGTGCTGATCGTGGACGGCGATGTGCATCAGGGCGACGGCACCGCGGCGCTCACTGCGGGCAGGCCGGATATCGCGACCTATTCGATCCATGCCGAACGCAATTTCCCGGTGCGCAAGGCGCGATCCACGCTTGATGTCGGCCTCGCCGACGGGACCGGCGACGCAGCGTATCTGGAGGCGATGGAGTCGAGCCTCGTACCGCTGATCGAGGAGCAGCGGCCCGGACTGATCCTCTATCAGGCCGGCGTCGATCCGTTCGGCGGCGATCGACTGGGGCGTCTGGGGCTTACCCAGGATGGGCTGATCGCTCGGGACCGAATGGTTGCGGGGCTGGCGAAGGAACGCGGCATTCCACTCGCGAGCACGGTCGGCGGGGGCTATGGCGAGGACGTCGTCGCGGTCGCCGAACGGCATGTTACAGCGATCCTGACGCTTGGATCGGTGTTCGCGCCGGTGGAGCGCAAGTGATGCCTTAAAAGAACCAGTTGCAGGCGCCGCCGATCAAACTAGGTTGGCCAGTCAACGCCCCGGGCATAGAGGGTGTCGGATAAATCCGCAGGACAAATATAAATGGCATCTGCCGTTCACGAATTGACGCCCGCAGAGGCGTCCGCAAATCCCCCCGCAGAATCGATCGTCGTGCGCTTTGCCGGAGACTCCGGCGACGGTATGCAGCTGACGGGCGGGCAGTTCACCCTGTCGACCGCGCTTGCAGGCAACGATCTGGCGACGTTCCCGGATTTTCCGGCGGAGATCCGGGCGCCGCAGGGCACCTTGTTCGGCGTCTCCGCCTTCCAGATCAATTTCGGATCGACCGCGATCGAGACGGCGGGCGATGCGCCGGACGTGCTGGTCGCGATGAACCCGGCGGCGCTCAAGACCAATGTCGGCGCGCTCAAGCCCGGTGGGCTGATCATCGCCGACGAGGGCGAATTCGGCGACCGCAACCTCGCCAAGGCGAAATATGCGGTGAACCCGCTGCACGACGGCAGCCTGGCGAAGTGGCAGGTGCTTGCGTTCAACATCTCGCAGCTGACGCTCGATGCGGTGAAGCCTTTCGGCCTCGGCAACAAGGAGGCGTTGCGCTGCAAGAACATGTGGACTTTGGGGCTCGCGCTCTGGATGTTCGATCGTGATCGCGCGCCGCTGATCGACTGGCTCAAGACCAAGTTCGCGAAGAACCCGACCCTGGTCGAAGCGAATATCGCCGCGCTCAACGCCGGCCATGCCTATGGCGAGACGGCCGAGCTGGCCGGGCCGATGAAGCAGCATCATGTCGCGGCCGCCCCGGCCGAGCCGGGCCTGTACCGGACCGTCACCGGCGCCGAGTCGATCTCGCTCGGGCTGGTCGCGGGCGTTCAGCTTGCCGGCGTGAAGATGTTCTTCGGCGGCTATCCAATCACCCCGGCATCGGCGATCCTGCATCACCTCTCGCGGCTGAAGGAATTCGGCATCACGACCTTCCAGGCGGAGGACGAGATCGCCGCGATCGCCAGCGCGATCGGTGCCTCCTATGCCGGGCAGCTTGGCGTGACCTCGTCCTCGGGGCCGGGCATTGCGCTCAAGGGCGAGGCGATGGGCCTGGCGATCATGACCGAGCTTCCGCTGGTCATCGTCAACTCTCAGCGCGGCGGGCCTTCGACCGGCCTGCCGACCAAGACCGAGCAGTCGGACCTCTACCAGGCGGTCTATGGCCGCAACGGTGACGCGCCGATGCCGGTGATCGCGGCGCGCTCGCCCGCCGACGCGTTCGACTGCGCGATCGAGGCGGTGCGTATCGCGGTCCAGTATATGACCCCGGTGATGCTGCTGACCGACGGCTATATCGCCAACGCGGCCGAGCCGTGGCTGGTGCCTGACATGGACAGCTACGCGCCCTTCCCGGTGACCTATCTCGAGGAAGTGCCGGAGGGTGGTTTCCTGCCCTACGCGCGTGACGAGAAGCTGGCGCGGCCCTGGGTGAAGCCGGGTACGCCCGGCCTGCTCCACCGCATCGGCGGCATCGAGAAGCAACTCGGCACCGGCAACATCGAATATGGCGCCGCCAACCACCAGGCGATGACCGAGATTCGCCGCGACAAGGTGCTTGGCGTCAAGGTGCCCGACCAGACGGTCGAGATGGGAACGGAGAGCGGCAAGCTCGTCATCGTCGGCTGGGGATCGACCTATGGGCCGATCCATCAGGCAGTGCGCCGGGCCCGCGCTCGAGGGCTCGACGTCAGCCACGTGCATATCCGGCACATCTGGCCCATGCCGGGCAATCTCGGCGCGCTTCTCAAGGGTTATGAGAAGATCCTCGTACCCGAGATGAACACTGGCCAGCTCAAGACGGTGCTGCGCGATCAGTATCTGGTCGATGCCAAGCCGCTCAACAAGATTTCCGGTCAGCCCTTCATGATCTCCGAGATCGAAGCGGCGATCGAGGAGGCACTCGCATGAACGACATGACCCCCGTGGCGAAGACCCTGCCCAAGGATTGGGAGACCGACCAGGAAGTGCGCTGGTGCCCGGGTTGCGGCGATTATGCGATCCTGAAAGCGGTTCAGCGTACTATGCCGGAGATCGGCGGGCGGCCCGAGAATACCGTGTTCGTCAGCGGCATCGGCTGCTCGTCGCGTTTCCCTTATTATATGGAAACCTATGGCTTCCACACCATCCACGGTCGCGCGCCTGCGGTGGCGACGGGCGTGAAGCTGGCCAATCCCGATCTCGACGTGTGGATCATCACCGGCGACGGCGATGGCCTGTCGATCGGCGGCAACCACACCATGCATCTGATCCGCCGCAACCTGGATTGCCAGGTGCTGCTGTTCAACAACGAGATCTACGGCCTGACCAAGGGCCAATATTCGCCGACGAGCCATGTCGGGACGCGCAGCCCCTCGACGCCGTTCGGGTCGCTCGATCGGCCGCTGACGCCCTGCGCCTTCGTGCTCGGCAGCGGTGCGCGCTTCGTGGCGCGGGCGATCGACGTGAACAAGAATCTTCCGGCCGTGCTCAAGGCGGCGCATGCGCACAAGGGCACCGGGTTCGTCGAAATCTTCCAGAACTGCATCGTGTATAATGACGACGTGTTCGCGCCCTTCACCGAGAAGGCCAATGCCTCGGCCAACCAGCTTTGGGTCGAGCATGGCAAGCCGTTGCTGTTCGCGGGCGGGACCAAGGGCCTGACGCTCGATACCGAGCGACTGGTACTGAAGGTCGTCGATGTCGAGGGCGGCGACTGGGAAGCGGCCAAGATCATCGTGCACGACCAGACCAACCGTGCGGTCGCGCACATGCTGGTCGAGATGCCGTTCGGGGCGTTCCCGATGGCGCTCGGCGTGATCTATGACGACCCGGCCCCGACCTTCGAGAGCGCGGTCGTGGCGCAGAACGCGCAGGCCAGCACTGGCAAGACGCCGAACCTGCAGAAGCTTTTGTCGCAGGGCCAGACCTGGCAGGTCGAGAAGCAGCCGCACACGATGTAGCCCTTGGGCAAGTGCGCCTCGGGAGGCGGTAATGACGTTCGTCGTCACGGATGCGTGCATCCGGTGCAAGTTCATGGATTGCGTTCAGGTCTGTCCCGTGGAGGCCTTCCGCGAGGGTGCCAACATGCTCGTCATTGATCCGAACGAGTGCATCGACTGCAATCTCTGCCTGCCCGAATGCCCGGCGGACGCGATCCGGCCCGATATCGAAAGCGATGCGGCGGCATGGATCGAGCTGAACAAAACCTGTGCGGCGTTATGGCCCGCAGTGACGAGCAAGGCAGGCCAGATGCCTGATGATGCAGAGGCGTTCAACGGCGTGGCGGGCAAGTTCGAGGCATATTTCTCGGCCGAGCCCGGCCCCGGCAACTGATCGCCGGTGTCAGACCGGCTCTTCCGACAATAGGACGAGCGATTTGCGCGCGAGGCCGGAGATGGCATTGCGTATGTCCTGTGCGGACATGTCGGGCAGAGCCTCGATCAGCCCGGCAAGCGTCGAGGCGTCGCGGTCGAACAGCTCGGCCAGTAAAGTGCGTTCGGCCGGTGTCAGTGTCGTCGTTGTCGGCCCATGGCGTAGCTGGGTTGAGCCCTCCGGAAGGGGCAGGCGGCGGCGCAGCATGGGCCGGATCACGACATCCGGATCGAGCGGATCGGACAGGCCGAGGTTGAGCGCCTTGAGCGACTCGCGCTGGCGATCCGCCGTGGCGAGGAACCGGCCGAGGTCGAGTTCGTCCACCGCCCGGTGAAGCGCCGCCCGCAGGTCTTCCTGCCGGGTCGCCAGTGCTTCGGGGCCGGCGAGGGTCGAGATGTCCCGGCGGAAAAGCGCGTCCTCCACGCAGCGCCGGCCGATCCAGCGCACCACATCGTCGCCGCGGGGAAAGGCGAGGCCGATCGTCAGGTGGAGCGAATGACCGTCTTCGATCTGGGCGCGGTGGAACTCGCCGCGCGGGATGTAGAGCACATCGCCCGGTTCGAGCACCTCGCTCCATAACGGTTCCTCCGCATCGCCGATCTTGGTGGCCGCCGGAGCGCCCTTCATCGGATAGGCGTCGCGCTTGCCATAACAGAACCAGCGTTTGCGCCCATGGACCTGGAGCACGAGCACGTCGTGATCGTCCCAATGCGCGCTGAAAGCGCTATCCTGGCGGAAGCTGACATAGGCGTTGACGCCGGCGCGGGCGCGGACATGGCGTTCGACCATCGCGGCGAGCGCGCCGATCCCCGGGACCAGTCGGTGGATATCGTTGATCACCAGGCTGAGGCCCATATCGGCCAGGGATTGAAGCGCGTCTGGGGCCAGTTCCTGATTGTCGAACCGACCCGAACGCGCGGTCAGCATGCCGATCGGCATGTCGTGTCCGTTGCGGATCGCACGGACCTGGCCGCCCTGCAGCCGGTCGAGCGTGATCAGGGCGTTGAAGGCGGACCAGGACAGCAGCCGGGAGAAATCGGCCTGTTGAGTCGTGTGCAGATGAAGCCGCCGTTCCGCGACCATCGCATCGGTCAGCGTGGCAAGCGGGGTCGGCGCAATCAGGCTGCGCAGGTCGGTTATCATGTGCTGGGGCCACTCCCGCTATTATGGTTCGTGACTAGACCAGTATCGGCCGGATTGGGAAGCGCTTCGCCCGGGGCGCTTGCGGGCATGGCGGCCGGCAGGCATGTCGGAGACATGTACTGCTTCTCAACCCGGCGGCGGCGTTGACCGTGCCGACCCTTGTCTGGTTTCGTCGTGATCTCCGCCTGGCGGATCAGGCTGCGCTGATCGCCGCCGTGAAGGAGGGGCCGGTGATCCCCGTCTATATCCTCGACGACGAGACGCCTAAGCATCGCCGCATGGGCGCCGCATCGCGCTGGTGGTTGTATCACAGCCTGGCGGCGCTCGACCGGCATCTGCGCGACAAGGGATCCCGGTTGATTCTCCGCCGCGGGGCGGCCGCGGAGGAGCTGGTTAAGCTGGCGGAGGAGACCGGGGCAGGGCGGGTGCATTGCCTCAGCCATTATGAACCCTGGTGGCGCAACGCCGAGCGGGCGGTGGTGAAGACCCTCGATCTGGTGCGCCATGACGGCAACTACCTTGCGCCGCCTGGATCCATCCTCACCGGGGCGGGGCAGCCCTACAAGATCTACACGCCCTTCTGGCGGGCGCTGCGCGAGCATATGCCACCGCCTGCTCCAACGCCGGTACCACACAGCATTCCGGCTCCCGGACAATGGCCGGAGAGCGATCGGCTGGCTGACTGGAACCTGCTGCCGGCCCGGCCCAACTGGGCTGGTGGGTTCCGCGACGAATGGACACCCGGCGAGGACGGCGCGAAGGATCGTCTCGACGATTTCGTTCCCAACGCGGTCGCATACGACGTGGATCGTAACCTGCCATCGGAGGAAGGCAGTTCGCGCCTTTCGCCGCATCTGCATTTTGGTGAGATTTCGCCCGCCACGGTCTGGCACCATGTCGCGAAAGCGCGGGGCGACACGACGACTTTCCTGAAGGAGGTCGCCTGGCGGGACTATGCGCAGAATGTGATCCTGCAATTCCCCGACTACGGATCGAAGAACGGGCGGGAGGCGCTGGACACTATGGCGTGGCGCCGGAGCGAGGCGGATCTCAGCGCCTGGCAACAGGGACGCACCGGCTACCCGATCGTCGATGCGGGCATGCGCCAGCTCTGGGCGAGCGGATGGATGCACAATCGGGTACGGATGATCGCGGCGAGCTTCCTGATCAAGCACCTGCTGATCGACTGGCGCGAGGGCGAGGCCTGGTTCTGGGATACGCTGGTCGATGCCGATTACGGCAACAACAGCGTCAACTGGCAATGGACAGCCGGCACCGGTGTCGATTCCAACATGTTCGTGCGCATCATGGCGCCGCTGACCCAGTCGGCGAAGTTCGATGCTGCCGACTATATCAGGCAATGGGTGCCGGAACTTGCCCATCTTCCGGACGGGGTGATCCATGATCCGGATGCTGCGGGATGCCGGCCCGATGCCTATCCGCCGCAGATCATCGGCCACCGCGAGGCGCGGGAACGCGCCTTGGCGGCAGCGAAGCAGGCGCGGTAGCACGCTGTCACGAATCGCTTTTCCCCGATCTGCTCCGGGTGCATGAGAGCCGCCTGATGAATGTTTCTGCGCCGAACAGGGGCCGTCGCTTCGGGACGCGCGCAAAACCGGCAACCGGTCGGATCGACCGGCTTCTTGCGCCCTTTGCCGGCATGTTCCATCGCCTGCTCGACCGTATAGATCAGGGCCTTGAAGCMGGGTCGATCGAGGCATCGCTGCCTGATGGAACCAGGCGCGTGCTTGGCGGCCGCGCCGACGGGCCGGTCGCCATCGTCGAGATCGGGAGCTGGCGCGCGCTGATCCGGCTGGCGATGGGCGGATCGGCGGGGTGGTATGTCGCCTGGTCGCTCGGCGAATGGCGCAGCCCCGATCCGGTGCCACTGTTCGACCTGTTCATGCGCAACCGCCGCCCGCTCGGCGAAGCAGGCCGGTCGCGGGGACCGATGCGGGCGGTCCGGCGCCTGTGGCACATCCTGCGCCGCAACCATCGCAGCGGGGCGCGGCGGAACATCGAGTTCCATTACGATCTGGGCAATGATTTCTACAGCCTGTGGCTCGACCCGGGCATGACCTATTCGAGTGCACTGTTCGACGAACCAATCTCGCCGGCTCAGTCGCTCGAGGCCGCTCAGGCGACGAAGCTTCGCGCCATTCTCGACCGCACCGGGGCAATGCCGGGCAATACGATCCTGGAGATCGGCTGCGGCTGGGGTTCTTTCGCCGAGACCGCGGCGCGGGCCGGGGCGAAGGTCCATGGCATCACCCTGTCCAGCGAGCAGAAGCGGGCGGTCGAGGCGCGCATGTCGCAGGCGGGGCTGGCCGGAGTCACCGTCTCGCTGACCGATTATCGCGACGTAACGAGCCAATATGATGCGGTCGCCAGCATCGAGATGGTGGAGGCGGTCGGCGAGGAATATTGGCCGGCCTATCTTGAGACGATCGCGCGGGTGCTCAAGCCCGGCGGGCGGGCCGCGATCCAGTATATCGCGATCGATGATGCGATCTTCGACGCCTATGCGAACAATGTCGATTTCATCCAGCGCTATGTCTTTCCCGGCGGCATGCTGCTGTCGGAGAGCCGGTTCCGGGCCATCGCCGAGGCCAAGGGGCTGAGTTGGCACGACCGGCAGGAATTCGGGCTCCATTATGCCGAGACCCTGAAGCGCTGGCGCGCAGCATTCGATGTGGCTGTCGCGGCCGGACGGTTGCCTGCCGAATTCGATCGCCATTTCGTCGATCTGTGGCGATACTATCTGATGTATTGCGAGGGCGGGTTCGGAGGCGGCGGGATACATGTCGCCCAAGTCACGCTGATAAAAGGGGGATGAGGATGAGAAGGCAGATGATGACCGCGCTCGCGCTGGCGAGCGCCGTGCTGTTGCCGGCGCAGGGTTTCGGCCAGGCGAAGCCGATGGACGAAGCGACCCAGCGGCAGGTTGGTGCCGAGATATTGTTCTGGTCGCAGGCGCAACGCGATTCGAACTTCCCGGCGATGGAGAAGATTTTCCCGGGCAATGTCATCAAGGCCGATCCGACGAAGCGCCGCGCGCTGCCTGCCGGCAAGCCACTGCCCATGGCGGCGACCGATGTCGACGCGTTCATGACCTCGATGAACGTTGCCGGGCTGATCGTGTTGCAGGATGGCAAGGTGCGGCTGGAGCGTTATGCCCGCGAGTTGACCGCAGAGGGACGCTGGACCAGCTTTTCGGTCGCCAAATCCTTTACCTCGACCCTGGTCGGCGCGGCGATGAAGGACGGTTATATCAAGTCGCTCGATGATCCGGTGACGCGCTATATCCCCGATCTCGCGGGCAGCGGCTATGACGGGGTGACCGTCGCGCAGCTGATGACGATGACCTCGGGCGTCAAATGGAACGAGGACTATACCGATCCCAAGTCCGACGTGGCGCGCATGTTCCTGGAGCCGGTGCCGGCGGGCGTCGACCCCACCGTCTATTTCATGCGCAAGCTGCCGCGCGAAACGGCGCCGGGCACGAAATGGGTCTACAAGACCGGTGAGACCAATCTGATCGGCGTGCTGGTGCGCCGCGCCACGGGCAAGACGCTCGCCGCCTATGCCGAGGAGAAGATCTGGAAACCGGCCGGCATGGAGCGGGACGGCTTCTGGATGAAGGACCAGACCGGCGCTGAGGTCAGTGGGTGTTGTTTGTCGGTGTCGCTGCGGGACTATGCGCGGTTCGGGCAGTTCGTGCTGGAAGGCGGCAAGGGCGTGGTCGCGCCGGGTTGGTTTGCCGAGGCGACGCGCGCGCATGCCGAAGTGGCGCCGGGCGGTTATGGCTATGGCTATCAATGGTGGACCTATCCCGAGGGGCGTTACGGCGCGCAGGGGATTTTTGGCCAGATGATCACGAGCGACCCCAAGTCGAAGGTCGTGATCGCGATGGTCAGCGCAGCGCCCAAGGCGAGCGATCGTCCGCTGACGCTGGCGCGGCTGGCGTTCTTCGAGAAGCTGATGGCGGCGGCGACGAAGTAACTTCTTATTCCCCTCCCGCTTGCGGGAGGGGCTGGGGGTGGGCTCGCGCTTTCCTTCTCCGCTCCGCCTGGGGTAGCCGGGCGCCCACCCCTAACCCAGTTTCAGGTGAACGATGCCCCGCATCGTTCAGGTCAGGCCGGGGGCCTGACCGACCTGAAACTCGCAAGCGGGAGGGGGATAAAAAGGGGTCAGTCGATTCGCTCGAAATGGCCTGTTTCGAAATCGCCGGCGATCAGCGCCACCAGGCGATCCGCCACAACCTCCGGCGCCTTCACCGAGGCTGGATCTTCGCCCGGATAAGCCCGCTCACGCATCTTCGTGCGCGTTGCGCCTGGATCGACGATCGCGGTGCGGATGCTGCTGATGTGCTCCATTTCGTCGCCATAAGCGCCGACCAGCGTTTCGAACGCCGCCTTGGAGGCGCCGTACAGGCCCCAATAAGCGCGGGGCTTGCGGCCGACGCTCGAGGTGATGCCGATCACCCGGGCGCGCTTCGAGCGGCGCAGCATCGGGTCGAACGCGGTGATCAGCGCTGCCTGCGCGCTGACGTTGAGGGTCAGGACGGTCGCCAGTTCCTTGGAGTCGATCGCCGGCACGGCGGCGAGGCTGCCGAGGGTCGCGGCGTTCATGACCATGATGTCGAGCTGGGGCCAGCGCTCGCCGATAGCGGCGCCGAGGCGGGCGATGCTGTCGGTCTCGGTCAGGTCGAGCGGAGCGATGGTCGCGCTGCCGCCTGCTTCGAAGATCGACGCCTCGACCTCCTCAAGGTCCTTTGCCGTACGAGCGGTGATGACGACATGCGCGCCGGCCGCGGCGAGAGCCCTGGCGGTGGCGGCGCCGATGCCGCGGCTGGCGCCGGTCACGAGGGCGATCTGGTTGGCGAGGGGCTTGTCGGTCATTCTCGTCTCTCTTCGTCACCGGCCCATGCGCACGGACGCGGTGGCGCTTGCACCACGGTGCATGCCGGAACAAGTCCGGCATGACGATGTGGGTTAAATCACCCGTTCTGCGAGAAGGGCGAACTGGTCGACCGAGGCGACCTCATCCTGGTCGGTCAGCGTCGTCGGATAATCGCCGGTGAAGCAGGCATCGCAGTGGCTCGGGCGGATATCGGCGCGGCGCGGCTGGCCGAGTGCCTTGTAAAGGCCGTCGATCGAGACGAAGGCCAGGCTGTCGGCCTGGATATAGGTGTTCATCTCGTCGATATTCTTGGTCGCCGCGAGCAGCTTTGCGCGTTCCGGCGTGTCGACACCGTAGAAGCAGCTGTGCCGGGTCGGCGGGCTGGCGATGCGCATGTGCACCTCGGCGGCGCCGGCCTCGCGCATCATCTGCACGATCTTGAGCGACGTGGTGCCGCGCACGATCGAATCGTCGATCAGCACGATCCTCTTGCCCTTGATCAGCGCGCGATTGGCATTGTGCTTCAGCTTCACGCCGAGATGGCGGACCTTGTCGCCCGGCTGGATGAAGGTGCGGCCGACATAGTGCGACCGGATGATGCCAAGCTCGAACGGGATGCCCGACTGCTGGGCATAACCGAGTGCCGCCGGCGTACCCGAATCGGGCACCGGAATGACGATGTCGGCCTCGACCGGGCTCTCGATCGCGAGCTGGGCACCGATTTCCTTGCGCACCGTGTACACGCTGCGATCGTCGGAGATCGAATCGGGCCGGGAGAAATAGACATATTCGAAGATGCACGGCCGCGGGAAAGCGGGCGCGAACGGGCGGTGCGAGCTGATCTCGGTACCGCGCACGATCACCAGTTCGCCCGGCTCGATCGAACGGACGAACTCCGCGCCGACCACGTCCAGCGCAACCGTCTCCGAGGCGAAGATCACCGCGCCATCGAGTTGGCCCATCACCAGGGGCCGGATGCCGAGCGGGTCGCGGCAGGCGATCATGCCCTCAGGCGTCATGACGATCAGCGAATAGGCGCCCTCGACCCGCTTCAGCGCATCGATGAACTTGTCGACGAAGGTGCGATAGTTGGAGGTCGCGACGAGATGGATGATCGTCTCGGTATCCGAGGTCGACTGGAAGATCGAACCGCGCTGAACGAGGTCCCGCCGCAGCCGCATCGCGTTGGAAATATTGCCGTTATGCGCGATGGCGAAGCCGCCCGAGGCGAGATCGGCATAGAGCGGCTGCACGTTCCGCAACGCCGTTTCGCCGGTCGTCGAATAGCGGACATGACCGCAGGCAACCGTGCCGCGCAGCGCGCCGATGATATCGTCTCGATCGAAATTGCCGGCGACATGGCCCATCGCGCGGTGCGTATGGAACTCCGCGCCGTCGAAGCTGGTGATGCCGGCAGCCTCCTGGCCGCGGTGCTGCAGCGCATGAAGCCCCAGCGCGACGAGCGCAGCTGCGCCGTCACTGCCGGATACGCCGAAAATGCCGCACTCTTCGCGCAGCTTGTCGTCATCAAATGGGTTCGTAGTAAGCATGGCGCCCTTCGGGGGGAGTAGCGTCGCCCGCCATATAGGGACGGCTTTTCGATTTGTCGCGCTTTTGTCACATCGATTAATCGTCGTCCGTCGCATTGGCGGTTTTGCGTGGGGACGCTAAGCGTTCGCGCATGCCTGATTCCCGCGAAACCGGCCTTGTGCTCGACCCGAAATATGATGCTGGCGGCCTGATCACGGCGGTTGCGACCGACCGCATCACCGGCGAGGTGCTGATGCTCGCGCATATGAATGCAGAGGCGCTCGCGGCCACCGTCTCCACGCGCGAGGCGCATTTCTGGTCGCGCAGCCGCGGTCGGCTCTGGAAAAAAGGCGAGTCGTCGGGGCATGTCCTGCGAGTCGTCGATATCAGGATCGATTGTGACCAGGACGCGGTGTGGCTGATCGTCGATCCCGCCGGCCCGGCCTGCCACACCGGCGAACGCAGCTGCTTCTATCGCCGGATCGATGGCGATTCGCTCGCGACGGTCGAATGAAGCGGGCGCTGCCGGTCGCCCTGATGCTGCTCGTCGCCGGCTGTGGTCGCGGTGGCCCCGAACCGGTACACAATGCGACGGCGGCAGCGACCGGTCTCGAGGCGGCGGCGATCGAGGCGGGGGTGATTCCAGACCCGAACAGCACCGATATCGCCGGCCTTTATGCGCGCGACACCGACCGGGTCTGCATCGTGCCGAGCGCAACCGCCTACCGGGTCGGCGTGTTCGTCGATTATGGCGACAAGGTGAGCTGTGGTGGCTCGGGCACCGTGACGCGGGCAGGCGAGAAGCTCCAGCTCGAATTCGACGGCAGCGACGGATGCAGCTTCGAGGCGCGCTTCGAAGGCGACCGGATCGTGTTTCCCGCCACCTTGCCCAATGCCTGTCAGAAGCTATGCGCACGGCGCGCGTCCCTGGCTGCCCTTGATGTGACGCGGCTCAGCGAGTCGGTTTCCGAGGCATCGACCTTGCGTGATGGCAATGGCAAGCTGCTCTGCGGCAATAGCGGCTGAGCTTGACGTTCACGTAAACGGCATTTAGCGTGCGGGCATGTCCACAGTCGCCGCCTATGCCGCGATCGAGCGCCATCCCGATCGCGATCACTTTTCGATCTCAGACCTGTCGGCCGAGTTCGGCGTGACGGCGCGGGCGCTTCGATTCTACGAGGATGAGGGGCTGATCGCGCCCGAACGGCGCGGCACCGCCCGTATCTATTCCCAGCGCGATCGGGCCCGGCTCGCCTGGATCCTGCGTGGCAAAAGGGTCGGCTTCAGCCTCGCGGAGATTCGCGAGATGATCGACCTCTACGATATCGGGGACGGGCGCCAGGTGCAGCGCGCCGTCACGATCGATCGCTGTCGCCAGCGCGTGTCGCTGCTGACGTCACAAAAGAACGATATCGATGCCGCGATCGACGAACTGAACGACTTCATCACCCTGCTCGAAACCCATGGCGCGCAAGGCCGCCTGAAGGACTGATACCATGCCACAATATACGCCACCCGTGCGCGACACGCGCTTCATCCTGGAGCATGTGGTCGGACTCGATCGCTATGCGAACCTTCCCGGCTTCGCGAACGCGACCCCCGATGTTGTCGATGCGGTCCTCGACGAGGGCGGCCGGTTCGTGGCGGAAGTGTTGTTCCCACTCAACCAGTCTGGCGACCTCGAAGGCTGCACGCGTCACGAGGACGGATCGGTCACGACGCCCAAGGGCTTCAAGGAAGCCTATGAAAAGTTCGTCGAGTCGGGCTGGGGTACGCTGTCGGCGCCGGCCGAGTTTGGCGGGCAGGAAATGCCGCACGTCGTCTCGACCGCGTTCCAGGAATATATGATCTCCTCGAACATGGCCTTCGCCATGTATCCGGGCCTGACCCACGGGGCGATTGCGGCTTTGCTCGTCAAGGGCACCGACGAGCAAAAGGCCAAATACGTCCCCCATATGGTCTCGGCCAAATGGGGCGGGACGATGAACCTGACCGAGCCGCAATGCGGCACCGACCTGGGCCTGATCCGTACCCGCGCCGAGCCGCAGGCGGACGGCAGCTACGCGATCACCGGCACCAAGATATTCATCTCGTCGGGCGAGCACGACCTGACCGAAAACATCATCCATCTCGTCCTGGCGAAGACGCCGGGCGCGCCGGAAAGCTCGAAGGGCATTTCCCTGTTCGTGGTGCCGAAGTTCATGGTCAATGACGATGGATCGCTCGGCGCGCGCAATGCGGTGTCGTGCGGCTCGATCGAGCACAAGATGGGTATCCACGCCAATTCGACCTGCGTGATGAACTATGACGGCGCCACCGGCTGGCTGGTCGGCGAGGAGATGAAGGGCCTGGCCGCGATGTTCATCATGATGAACGCGGCACGGCTCGGCGTCGGCTTGCAGGGGCTGGGCGTTGCCGAGACGGCGTATCAGAATGCCGTTCAATATGCGCATGACCGTCGCCAGGGCCGCTCGCTGACCGGCGCCAAGGAGCCGCAGGAAAAGGCCGATCCGCTGTTCGTCCATCCGGACATCCGGCGCATGTTGATGGATTCCAAGGCGCTGACCGAGGGGCTTCGCGCATTGTGTCTGTGGGGCGCTCTCCAGGTCGATCTCGAACATGCTGCCGGTAGCGAGGAGGAGCGTCAGCTCGCCGGGGATCTGGTCGGACTGCTTACCCCGGTCATCAAGGGATACGGCACCGACAAGGGCTACGAGATCGCGACCAATGCCCAGCAGGTTTACGGTGGCCATGGCTACATCGCCGAATGGGGCATGGAGCAATATGTCCGCGATGCCCGCATCTCGATGATCTATGAGGGCACCAACGGCATCCAGGCGATGGACCTGGTCGGCCGCAAGCTGGCGATGAATGGCGGCCGCGCGGTGCAGGCTTTCTTCAAGGTCGTCGGCGAGGACGTCGCCGCCGGCAAGGCCGATCCCGCCACCGCCGATTTCGCGACGCGCCTTGAAAAGGCCAATGGCGAGCTTCAGGCGGCGACCTTGTGGTTCCTCCAGAACGGCATGAAGAACCCCGACAATGTCGGTGCAGGCGCCCAGCCCTATCTGCACCTGATGGGTATCGTCGCGGTCGGCCTGATGTGGCTGCGTATGGCCTCGGCCGCGGCAACGCTGAAGGCGGCGGGTGAGGGGGATGCAGCGTTCCTCGACGCCAAGCTGGTGACTGCGCGCTACTTCGCCGAACGGATCATGCCCGACGCCGGAGCGCTTCGCCGCAAGATCGAGGGAGGCGCCGAGGCGCTGATGACCCTGCCGCCGGAGATGTTCGTCGCGGCCTGAGCGCCGCGTCTAACGTGTCGGCTGGATAGCCGGCTTGGGTGCGGTGGTGGGTACCGCCACGGGCCTTGCCGGTGCCGGTGCCGGTGCCGGTGGTGTCTCGCCCTTCCGGCGCACGCCACCAAGCTCGGGCACCGGTTTTGCGGTAGGAACTGTCGGCGGGGGCGTAATGCCAACCGTGCCCGGCAGGGTCTCCAGCTTGAAACTGTCCGCTTGGCGCGCGACCGGCACCAGCACCTGCAGCTTCATGCACTGACTGAAGTCTGCACGTTTGAACTCGGTGCAGTTCCACAGGGCCTTGTCGTAATTATGCGCGCGGTCGCGCAGATAGCTGAACGACATCGATGCGATTTGGGTCGGCTGAAGCGGCAATGTGCCCGGGGTCTTCGCCTTGCTCGTCCAGCCCATGATCTTGCAATAGGGCCGCTCGCCGCAGGTACGCGCTGCGAGCAGGGCAAAGGCGTCAGGCGGCATGCGCGGATCGAGGGTCAGCAGGAAGCTGTTGGTGTCGGTCGTCAACGCTGGCGGTATGGCCGCACCCGCAGCGGCGGCTTCTACGATCGCCGCCGAGGCATCGACCAACGCGGCCCCGGTCTTGTGAGCGTCGGAATAGAGCGCGAGTTGTGATATCACCGGCTCGTCCGAGGAGACATGGCGATTGAAGGCGGGCGGCGTGCCCCACCAGCCGGTCCAACGGAAGAACAGGTGAGTCTCGACCTTGGCGATCTTGTCGAGGCTCGATTGCCAATAGGGCACGACCCAGTCGGTGTGGTAATGGGTCGCATAGCCGACCGGTTTGAACACGGCTCCGTTCAGTGCGAGCGTGGCGGTTTCGCGGGCTCTCACCCAGGCCGCGTCCGACCAGCGGTGTCGCACCAGGGCACCGTCGCAGGTAAAGGTGAACTGGCATCCGGTGGCTCGTTCCGAGCCCTGGAACACAACGCCGCAGATCGTCTTGGGGAAGGCCGGATGCCGGGTGCGGTTGATCACCACCTGCGCCACCGAGCGTTGGCCGAGTGTGTCGTCGCCCGCCTCGTAGAGTACGCCAGCAGCCAGACAGTCGATCGCGCGCGCGCGTTGCTCTTCTGTGCCGACGAACTGGAAGGGCCGTGCGGCCGGGTTGGGACCGGTCGAGAAGGGCACCGAGGCGTTGAAGGCGCGGGCGTCGTCGGGTTCGAGATTCTGGAACGCGACCGGCTCGACCGGCGGCAACTCGGCCTGGGGCACCACGCGCTGGGGCAGGCGCTTGACCGGATGATGCCGGGCGACGGGCGGTGCATTGTGGACGATCAGCGCCGGTGCCGCGATCGCGCCGAGAGCGACCAGCGACAGCAGGAGCGTGAGGCCGGGACTTGACGTGCCTGGCAGGGCGGAAGGTTGGGGCATGGGGCGTTCAGCAGTGAGGGGCGCGGCGCGGGGCGAAGATCAAGAGCGGCTCCTGACGTACAGAAGGACGGGCCTTACTCCAGAACGCTTCGGATGCGAAATGGTTCGGTTCGTCTCCCGCGAGACTGGGCAGACTGTACGATTGGGGCAATGCCCCGGCCGGCACTGCGTTATGCTGACTGGACTTATTCAGGCCAGAATCCCGTGGCGTCGCATACATCCGATTGGTCGATGGTTTTGATACGGCAGGATTTGTCGGTAGCGGCACAACGGCGCGATGCGGCCTGATACTGGGCCTCGCAGCTCCTGGGAGCGGCGCTGCCGAGATTGCTCGCCCGTGCGGGAATCGGAATCGCTTTTACCGCCGCGACGACGGAACTGGGCGTCGTTGCGGACGGCGGTGCCGTCTCGGCGGCCAGCGCGCCAGCGCCGCGTTGCCCGAAGATCATCGGCCATATCTGGAAAAGCGCCAGCATCACGCTGACGCAAATCATCGCCCTGCGCATGTAAAACCCTTGCAATGCCCCCTGCATCGCCTGCGCCCACATAACCCAAACGGTAGGGACGAAACAGGGACGAAACAGGGGGCTGCGCGAGATCAACTTTCGGGCAGGAAGTCCGGCACGGAGAGGTAACGCTCCCCGGTGTCATAGTTGAAGCCGAGCACACGGACATTGTCCGGCAGGTCGGGAAGTTTCTGCAGGATCGCGGCCAGGGTCGCGCCGGAGCTGATGCCGACCAGCATGCCTTCCTCGCGGGCGGCACGGCGGGCCATGTCCTTGGCGACCGCCGCATCCACCTGGATCACGCCATCGATCGACTGGGTATGCAGGTTGGTCGGGATGAAGCCCGCGCCAATGCCCTGGATCGGGTGCGGCCCCGGCTGCCCGCCGGAGATGACGGGCGAGGCCTGGGGCTCGACCGCATAGACCTTCAGGTGCGGCCATTCCTTCTTCAGCGCCTCGGCAACGCCGGTGATGTGACCACCGGTGCCGACGCCGGTGATGATCACGTCGATCGGCGACTCGCGGAAATCGTTGAGGATCTCCTGCGCGGTGGTGCGCATATGGACATCGACGTTGGCAGGGTTGTCGAACTGTTGCGGCATCCAGCTGTTCGGCGTCTGCGACACGAGCTCGAGGGCGCGCTCGATCGCGCCCTTCATGCCCTTTTCACGCGGGGTGAGATCGAAGGTCGCGCCATAAGCCAGCATCAGCCGACGGCGTTCGATCGACATGCTTTCCGGCATGACGAGCACGAGCTTGTAGCCCTTCACCGCGGCGACCATCGCCAGGCCGACGCCGGTATTGCCGCTGGTCGGTTCGATGATGGTGCCGCCCGGCTTGAGATCGCCCGACTTCTCGGCCGCCTCGATCATGGCGAGCGCGATCCGGTCCTTGATCGAGCCGCCCGGGTTCGAGCGTTCCGACTTGATCCACACCTCGGCGCCCGGAAACAGCCGCTGTACGCGGATGTGGGGGGTGTTGCCGATCGTCTCGAGGATCGTGTTGGCTTTCATCGTGCGGCCTCCATCTCAATGTCTGCGGCGTCTTGGGGTGTCGTGGGTGCGTCGAATGTACGGGCGTTGCGGATGCTCGGGAAGAGCCAGGTCCACAATATGGTGACGATGATCGCGCCGCCACCGCCGACCAGCACAGCGCCGACCGGACCGAATGCCGAGGCGAGGAAGCCCGATTCGGCCTCGCCCAGTTCGTTCGAGGCGGAAATGGTGAGCTGCGAGACGGCGCCGACCCGGCCGCGCTTGTCGTCCGGCGTGTGAAGCTGGATCAACGACTGGCGGATATAGACCGAGAACATGTCCGCCGCGCCTGCGATGGACAGTGCGATCAGGCTGAGCGGCATCGAGGTCGACAGGCCGAATATCACCGTGGCCGCCCCGTAGACAAGCACCGACCCGAGCATCTTCGGCCCGACATTGGTCTTGAGCGGCCGGAAAGAGAAGAACAGGGCGGTCACCGCCGCGCCTACCGCGGGGGCAGCCGCGAGCGCGCTCAGGCCCTGCGGCCCGACCTTCAGGATGTCATGTGCATAGATCGGCAGTAGCGCGCTGGTGCCGGCGAGAAACACGGCGAACAGATCGAGGGTGATCGTCCCCAGGATCATCTTGTTCTGCCAGACATAGGCAAGACCATCGGCGATCTGCTTGAGCGGATGCGCCGTGCTGACGGCGACGGTGCGGGCGACTGGCCCGATCATCATCAGGCAGATCAGAGCGCCGCTGAACAGCGCCGTCGCAAGAAAATAGGCGGCGGACGGCGCGAGGGAATAGGCGAACCCGCCGATCGCCGGCCCGATGATCGTACCGACCTGCCAGGAGATCGAGCTGAGCGCGATTGCGGTCGGCAGTACCTCACGCGGCACGAGATTCGGTGCCAGCGCCGAGAAGGCCGGGCCGGCAAAGGCGCGACCGAGGCCAAGCAGCACGGCGACCGAGAAGAGCACCGGCAGCGACATCCAGCCCTCATAGGTCGCCATCGCGAGAATGAAGGCGCAGAGGATCTGCAGCGACACCGTGACTCGCGTGATCCAGCGGCGGTCGAATCGGTCGGCGACCCAGCCGGTGATGGGAGTAGAGAGGAACAGGGGTACGAATTGCAGCAGGCCGATCAGCCCGAGCTGGGCCGCAGCGCCGGCGGGCGACATGGTCTGGCGCGCGATGGTGTAGGTCTGCCAGCCGATGACGATGATCATGCCGTTCTGCGCGAGCGTCATGCAGAAGCGGGCGGCCCAATAGGCCCGGAAATTGGCGATGCGGAACGGGTGGGGAGGCGAATCCATCGAGACGGGCCTTAGTCCTCCGATCCTTGAGGGGGCAATATCCGATTGCTTTGGTAGGTGAAACTTCTCTTGTGGGCCTCCATGACCGATGTTGTGCCCGGACGATTGATGTCCGGGATGAAACGGGCCTATAGGCTCGCCGTCCTCCCCCACGGAAACGAGGTTTCCCCCACGTGGCCAAAGCCCCTGCTGCTCGCAAAGCCGAGCCCCTGACGCCCAATCGTGAGCGTCCCGACGAACCCCAGCCTTACAAGGCGACCAAGGAAGAGCTGCTTGAATTCTACAAGCAGATGCTGCTCATCCGCCGCTTCGAAGAGAAGGCGGGTCAGCTTTACGGCCTCGGCCTGATCGGTGGCTTCTGCCATCTCTATATCGGCCAGGAAGCCGTCGCGGTCGGCCTTCAGTCGGCGCTGACCGACAAGGACAGCGTCATCACCGGCTATCGCGACCATGGCCATATGCTGCTGTGCGGGATCCCGCCGCAGGACGTGATGGCCGAGCTCACGGGGCGCCAGGCCGGCATCTCGAAGGGCAAGGGCGGTTCGATGCACATGTTCAGCGTCGAACATAAATTCTATGGTGGCCATGGCATTGTCGGCGCCCAGGTGTCGCTCGGCACGGGGCTCGCCTTCAGCCACAAATACAAGGGTGATGGCGGCGTGTGCCTCGCTTATTTCGGCGATGGCGCGGCCAACCAGGGCCAGGTGTATGAAAGCTTCAACATGGCCGAGCTGTGGAAGCTGCCGGTCATCTACGTCATCGAGAACAACCAGTACGCCATGGGTACGAGCGTCAACCGCTCGTCGGCCGAGGACCAGCTCTATCGCCGCGGCGAGAGCTTCCGCATCCCGGGCATCCAGGTCGATGGCATGGACGTGCTCGCCTGCCGCGGTGCGGCCGAAGAGGCGCTGGCCTGGGTCCGCGCCGGCAAAGGCCCGATCATCCTCGAGATGAAGACCTACCGGTACCGCGGTCATTCGATGTCCGACCCGGCCAAATATCGCAGCCGCGAAGAGGTCCAGGCCGTTCGCGACAAGTCCGATCCGATCGAGCATGTGAAGAAGCTGCTCGAAGAGCTCGGCGCGAAGGAAGACGAGTTCAAGAAGGTCGATCAGGAGATCCGCAAGGTCGTGAACGAAGCCGCCGATTTCGCCGAACAGACGCCTGAACCGGAGCCAGCCGAGCTCTACACCGACGTGCTGGTGGAGAAATACTGATGGCGATCGAGATCAAGATGCCGGCGCTTTCCCCGACGATGGAGGAAGGCACGCTCGCCAAATGGCTCGTCAAGGAAGGCGACACGGTCAAGTCCGGCGACATCATGGCCGAGATCGAGACCGACAAGGCGACAATGGAGTTCGAAGCGGTCGACGAAGGTACGATCGGCAAGATACTGGTCGCCGAGGGCACCGATAACGTGAAGGTCGGCACCGTCATCGCGACGCTGAATGCCGAGGGTGAAGAGGCGGCGCCTGCCGCTGCGCCCGCGCCGGCGCCGGCCGAGGCCGAGGCGCCTGCCGCTGCCGAGGCTGCGCCTGCTGCTTCCGACGGGGAAGATGACGGTGCCGCGACGCCCGAGCCGCTCAAGATCAAGACCAGTGCGCCCGAGCCGGAAGTCCCGGCAGGTACCGAATTGGTGAAGATCACCCTGCGCGAGGCGCTGCGCGATGCGATGGCCGAGGAGATGCGCAAGGACGACCGCGTCTTCGTGATGGGCGAGGAAGTCGCGCAATATCAGGGTGCCTACAAGGTGACCCAAGGCCTGCTCGACGAGTTCGGCGACAAGCGCGTGATCGACACGCCGATCACCGAATATGGCTTTGCCGGCGTCGGCACGGGCGCGGCGATGGGCGGCCTTCGCCCGATCGTCGAGTTCATGACGTTCAACTTCGCAATGCAAGCGATCGACCACATCATCAACTCTGCCGCTAAGACCAACTACATGTCGGGCGGCCAGATGCGCTGCCCGATCGTTTTTCGTGGGCCGAACGGCGCAGCGTCGCGCGTTGGTGCGCAGCATTCGCAGAATTACGGCCCATGGTACGCCAGCGTGCCGGGCCTGATCGTGATCGCGCCCTATGACGCGGCCGACGCCAAGGGCTTGCTCAAGGCGGCGATCCGCAGCGAGGATCCGGTCGTGTTCCTCGAGAACGAGCTTCTTTACGGCCGCACATTCGAAGTGCCGGCGCTCGATGACTACGTCCTGCCGATCGGCAAGGCGCGGATCATGCGCGAGGGCAAGGACGTGACGATCGTCAGCTATTCGATCGGCGTGGGTCTTGCGCTCGACGCTGCCGAGGCTCTGGCGGGCGAAGGCATCGATGCGGAGGTGATCGACCTTCGTACGCTGCGTCCGCTCGACAAGGAAACGGTGCTCAAGAGCCTCAAGAAGACCAACCGCATGGTGGTGGTCGAAGAGGGCTGGGCGACCTGCTCGATCAGCTCGGAGATCGTCGCGATCGCGATGGAGGAAGGGTTCGACGACCTCGACGCACCGGTGCTCCGCGTGACCAACGAGGACGTGCCGCTGCCCTATGCCGCCAATCTCGAAAAGCTGGCGCTGATCAACGCCGACAAGATCGTCGCAGCGGTGAAGAAGGTGACCTACCGGTAAACTCGCCTATGCCGGAGGCGGGGTCGACACCTCGCCTCCGTATCATAGATGGTATTGCAGAGCCGCATCCGGCGATGCGAACAGCGCCTCTTTTGGCGGCAACTGGCCTCCAGTTATTATTGCACCAGTCTGGCTGACTGGAGGGCCGTGGAGAACAGCTGCTGCAGGGCAGTGGTAATGTTGTCATTGGCTGTGACGGTCTGGACTAGCGGCGAACCGTTGGTGCCGGACGATGCGCAGCTCTGCAGTCCGGTCAGAACCTGATCGCTGCTTCCCGCACCGCCTGCGGGGTATGGCGAGGGAGGAGCCGGCAGAAACGGGGCGACGTTCGACTGCGACCAGCTGTCCCCGGCGAGCGACTCCGGCAGGTATTGCGTATAGAGGATGGCGATCTTGATGCCCTTGGCCTTGATGGCCGTGCATTGGGTCAGGTCGCTAGTCCTCATCGGTCCGAAATAGCGACCGCCTCCGTTCGGCTGGTCCAGCATGCCATCGGTAATGATGAACAGTATCTTTTGTGGTGTCGCTCCGGGAGCGCCCGTTCCTGCAGTGGGGATGACGTTGTTCATAGCCGTGAGCATGTTGGTAACTTCGGTGGATTTGTCGTCGTTGTTGGTGCCGTTGGTCGGTTGCGAATTCTGCCACCAGTAATCGTCGGCCGGGAACAAGGAGGCTGCCGAAAAGCCGCTGCCGTACGAAGCGACGTTTGTCAGGCTATTGAGCGTCTTGACGGGCGAATTGCCGCCAGGCCGCGTCCAGTCAAAAGAAAACATCTGCGCCTGGTAAGTGACATGGTATTGGGCAGCCTGGTTGGAAGCGAACGGGATCAGTTGCGTCGCAGCCGAAACGACCTCGTCCTTGCGCAGGACAATGGTTGAAGGGCCGCCGTAGAGTTGCCCGTAGTTGTGCGTGAGCCAGTACCCGTCGGCCCAGTATCCGGTGTCATAGGCCGTATTGGTCGTGGTGGCGCTCCCCGTGGACGTAGTGATTGTAGAGGCGCCGCCGCTGGCGGGTGTGGTCACCGTTTTGGTGGTCGGCGTCGACGTCACCTTTTTGTAGATGATAGCAGCTGGACCATTGGCGTTCTCGGTGACTGTGTAGGTAGTGACCGACACGGTGGTCACTGTGGTATCGATATTCTTAGTGCTGGTCCCGCTTCCGGACGTCGTCCTCGTCGGTCCCGAGACAGACGTCGAGGAGGAGGTCATGAGGGTCCCTGAGCTATCGTAGAGCAGATTGGCCGCTTGATCCCACCGATAATAGACATTTTTCGTCGCTGAACCGGAGGTGTAATAGCCCGCTGATAAGAGTATATGACGAGTTTGCGTATCTCTTATGTAGATGGCGTCACCTTTCGGTATTTGCGCGTGACACGCGAAGGCGCAGCCGTTCGGCTTCTGGGGCGACTTGGTCGCCGCGATGATCTTGCTGATACCATCGGAAGTGGCTGGCAGTAGCATCGAAGGCGAATTGTCCATCGCCAGGTAAAAATCGACGTTGGGCGGTTGAGCGGCACTTGCCGTGGATGTTCCGTTCACCGTCAGGGTGCTGGCCCCCAGAATCCCGCCAAACACGTTGATCGACTTGACCGTGTAGCTGACGGTAGCCTTTCGAAGGTAGCCGAGAGCGCCGCTGCTCCCGGAGGTCCCGTCCACAACCGTAGGGGTTACCTGCAGATCCTGGTAACCGGTCAGCATGGCGGCCTGCGCGTTGAACATGGCCGTCGCGGCAGCGGTCGATGTGCTGTTCGATTGAAGGATCATCGAGGGTGCGACGGCCGCCAGCGCCGCAGCGTCGGCAGCGGCGTTCAAATGAGTCCGGAGGCTCATCGCACGAGAATAATCGATGCCGAACCCGACTGCGAAGGTCAGCGGAATGATCGCAAACGCCGTTATCATCAGGACGCCGCCCCTGCGATCGGCTTTTAGCCGGGCAACGAGCCTGACCAATCCGGCCGAAGACCTGAATGAGAGGAACTTCTTCATCGTATAAGCACCTAGTAAAGGCGGGGAACCATGTAGATGGTGTGAGACAAGGTCGTGGTCTGGATAGGAATAAAGCCGACCACCGGGGTGAAGTTGTAGGTGATCTTGCCCATATACAGCCAACCCCCGGCTGTGCCGACCTGGGTCTTCGTGCTGGTACCCGGAGCAAGGTTCCCGCATACATTAGAGTTGTCCGGCGAGGTCGGCACCATCGTAGAGGTGATCATGTTGCTTGGGATGGAGACGACGTTGTTGGCCGACTGCGCCTCATTCGTCGGGAGCGTGCCCGCTATTTGGTTTGAGGTGGTGGGCGTAACGACGCTGCCATCGACATTCTGCGTCTGGGCCTGCGTCCAGACCACATAGGCATGCGTCGCATCGCAGACCCTTATCAGCGAAATTTGCTGCGTCGCGTTATTGAGCTTGTAAGGCCAGAGGACGACGCCGCTGGCGCTGAGGTACGATCTCGCACTGGCACTCTGGGGGTCGTTGTAGATGATCGTGGGAGACATGGTTCGGCTGGCGAGGTCGACCAGTGAACGGGTCGCGACGGTGACCTTGCGGTTGCAGGCGAGCATATCCGACAAACAGCATCCGCCCAGGTATAGCAGCAGAAGCACCGGCAGGCAGATCGCGAACTCGACGATCACAGCGCCGCGCGAGTCCTGCGCGAAGCGCTTCAGCACGAGGTCTGCGACGCGCTGCATGAATAGTCCTCTGTCGTGAACACTGAGGTTGCCACGAGTTTGCGATTGGAATTGGGCTGGTCGACCATGTTCAGACCGAGCGGCCCCTTTCCGGTAGGCCACAGGTAGATAAGTTGCAGGACGATGATGCGGTTTTTACCGTTGCCGTTCGACTGGTAATTGTAGCCCGTGCCTGTCGAGGTAAGTACGCCATTACTGTCGTAGGTGAATGTCGGCGAAGCTGTGTTGGCTACGTTGTAGGCATTGGCGGTCGTAACGTTGACCGTGAGGCGAGAACAGGAGAGCATCGGTGGCAATAGCGGGCGAATAGTGATGGCCTGGCCACTCGCTCCCGTGCCGGAAGTGCCATTGCATATGGCATTCTTGAAGTCGCTCGCTGACATGCCGACGTGCCCGTTGCCCAGTTGCAGCGTTTGAGCCGAGCCGGTCAGCAACAGGCGTCCTGCGCTCTCGGCCGCAGTCTGCAGCATTTGTTGCGCCAGGTAGATGAGCATCGTGTACAAAATCGCGAGCAGCAGCGCGAGGAAGGCCGGCCCGACTATGGCGAACTCCAAGGTGGCCGTGCCCTCACGGTTCTTCCACAGGCTCGTGCGAGATCGGCGCGCCCCTTTCGGTGCACAAATGATAGTGCGCAAAATCGCCACGCGAGGCCTCCTTGAGGTTATTCTCCACGGTCGGCGTTCAGATTTGGTAAACGGCCCGTAGCGACTGGCAGCGGGGTAATTGGCGCGCTCGGGCCTGCCGCACTCGACTTGCCACCGCATTGTCATCGGTTTTCCAGATGTCGTGCCTATTGCCGCACGACACGCGTGAGTGTCACAGGCAGGTTGCAGTCGTGTATTCGTGATGTACATCCAGCTGATGTCGATACCGCCAACAAAGAGCCGGGCACGCCGGATCAGCGCTGCCGCCGTAAGCGCAAGGGATTGCTTCGGGCGTTCCGATCGAATGCGCTCATGACACACGTGGCATCGCCAGGTCCGTCTTTCCCGCAGGCATTTACCTGCTCCACCTCGCAGGACCAATCTCCGGGCAGCCGTCAACGGGATAGCGAGATAGTCCCGCTTCAGGCGGCAAGGGTGTCGCGAAGGTTACCGTTGCCGCGTCCAAGTTGTTCATCATGAACGGCATGACCCAGAGCGATGATCCAGAGGCTGATCTCGTACTACAATATTCGCCCGAGGCGGCGCGGCCGGGTGTGCAGGCCCTGCTTCGGCTAGATACGAGTCTCGCCCAGATTCTCCGCACCACGCGTGAGCCGATGGTCGGGCAGATGCGGCTGACCTGGTGGCATGAGGCGCTGACCAGGCTCGACAATGCCCCGGCGCCCGCCGAACCCGTGTTGCAGGCACTGGCGCGCGACGTGATCCCGAACGGGGTGTCGGGCGGCCGGCTTGCCTCGATGATCGACGGCTGGGAGGAACTGCTCGAAGCCGAGCTCGATGAGGAGGCGATCGTGCGGCATGCGGCGCGGCGTGGCGGAACATTGTTCGAGATCGCCGGTGCCCTGCTCGGCGCGACGGAGTCCGATCCGCTTGCCATAGCGGGAGAGGGGTGGGCGCTTGCCGACCTGTCGCGCCATCTGAGCGATCGGGCGACGGCCGAATGGGCGCTGGCGCGAGCCGCCGCGCCGCTCGAACTGGCGACGCGTGCCCGCTGGAGCCGGCAGGCCAGGCCATTGGGGGCGATGGCGCATCTTGCGCGGATGAACCTGAGCGTCGCGTTCGATCAACCCGTGCCGGTCGGTGCGCCGCGCCGTGTCGCACGCATGCTGCTTCATCGGTTGACCGGTCGTTAGGCGGCTTTCCCAGGCCAGGGAAAGACGATAGCTCTTGCCTGTTCGGAACGGGAGGAGTGTGGGCATGTGGCGTTATGTCGTGGGCGGGGCGTCGGCACTGCTGTTGGCCGGTGCGGGCGTGATGCTGTCGACCAGCAAGGCGCGGCCGCCTTCGCCATTGGCCGCCCGGCCTGCCGCAACTGCCGCACAGGACGATCCGCTTCCGGCCGAGGTGCCCGAGGCAAGTGAGCGGACCCGTGAGCAGAAGCGCTTCGACCGCTACGACAAGGATCGCGACGCGCTGGTGACGCGCGACGAATATCTCGCCCAGCGCCGCAAGGCCTATGCAAAGCTCGACACCAACCATGACGGTCAGCTCTCGTTCGACGAATGGGCGGTGAAGACGACCACTAAATTCGCGGTGGCCGACAAGGACAAATCCGGCGGGATGACCCCAGCGGAATTCCTGACCACCGCGCCGAAGCGGTCGGTCAAGCGCAAGCCGAACTGCCCGCCGGCACCCGCGCCGCGCGAGGACGAGGATGTCTGATCTCCAACAAAGCCGCTGATCGGAGGGTTTTGTTTTTTCTTCCGCTGTTATGTTGGATTTCCGGTGCAGAATCTCCATTTATTTTCAATGCCTTAGGCTGCGTATTCCCTGTTCCGTGTAACAGCGGAAAATTGCGCGGCAAAAGCCGCTGATAAAGCGCAAATTGCCCGGATTTTCCGCTGTTCGCCGGCGATGAAATTCCAGCATATCAGTCATGAGAAAGAGCCGGCCGGAACGCGTGAAGCATGCCGGCCGCTCCAACTGCCATGATCCTCGTCATGTTGAATCAGGCATAGCTGACGATCTCATATTCGATCCGGTCATGGTCGAAGAAATAGAAGCGCCGGCCGGGCTCGTAATCGCCGTGCGAAAAGGGTTCGAGCCCGGCGGCCACCACCCGCCGTTCGATCTCGTCCAGGTCGTCGACCACGATGGCGACATGGTTGAGCGGCTCGCCCTTGGGGAAGTCTTCCCAGGCGGGCGTTCCCGCGGGCGGGGTGTAGAGGGCGATATAGAAGCGGTCGTCGCCGGCATGGATCGTGCGACCGCCGTCGCGCGAAGGGCCCATCCAGCGGACCTTCCAGCCGAACAGGTCGAGCAGCAACCTGGCCGAGCGCTCCGGCTCGCGGACCGTGAGATTGACGTGCTCGATGAAGGGAGTGGGCATGCATGTCGTCCTTTTGTTGACCGTCATGCACGACCTGATGCAACCTCAACCTAAGTTGAGGTCAAGCATTATTTCGGAGGTTGGGATGGGACGCGGTGACGAACTGCTGCCGATCGGCGAACTGGCGGCGCGCACCGGCCTGTCGGTGTCGGCGATCCGGTTCTACGAGGCGAAGGGGCTGGTGCAGGCGCTGCGCACCAGCGGCGGGCAGCGGCGTTTCCTGCGGTCCGATATCCGCCGGCTGTCCTTTGCACTGATCGCGCAGCAGCTCGGTTTCACCATCCACCAGATCGTTACGGAGTTGGACAAGCTGCCCCAGGGGCGCACGCCGAGCGCAGCCGACTGGCGGCGGATCAGCGCTACCTTCAAGAAGGCGCTCGACGCCCGGATCGCGGCCTTGCAGCGGACGCGCGCGGTGCTGGACGCGTGCATCGGCTGTGGGTGCCTGTCGCTGAAGAAATGTGCGTTATACAATCGGGACGACCGGGCCGGCCTGTCCGGTGCGGGCCCGCGTTTTGCACTGGGGTAGCACGTCCTGGCCGCGACTTGCGGCGTTGGTGGTTAGTCGATCGCCAGCAACGCGCCGATTGCCGAGGGGGCGTCGTCGTTAGCCTGCCGACATGGCTGAAACGAACGAAGTGAGCCTCACGTCAGGCGGCTCTTTGCCCGCATGGTCCAGCCGATCACTGCACCTCCGGCGATCAGGACGATATCGACTGCCCAGGCGACCGGATCCGCGCCGGACCGCAATACCATGTGCAATAGCCCGGTCGCCGCCAAGATCGCTCCCGTGGCAAGCCTAAGCGACGCGGACAGGCGCGGCGCGGTCAGCCAGATCGCGGCGGCCAGTGCGGCCAGGGTCGCGCCGCCCCAGACGGCGATCAGCAGAGCGACCGCGATGCCGTTTCCGGCCGTCACCGCCACCAGTGCTGCCAGGGAAAGCGCCGCGGGTTGCCCCCAGACGACGCCCGCCCAGACCCGCTCCAGCCGGGGCGCGGGACGGCGCTTGTCGCGGCGCCGGGCAAGCCAGATGGTCACGCCGCCTGCGGCCAGATAACTCAGCGCGAGGCCGAGCAGGGCATAGGCGACCTTGACGATGCCGCCGCCGAACCAGCCGAAATGCAGCTTGCCGATCGAGGCAAGGATGCTCTCCCCCAGATTATTGTCGGCAGAGCGCCGGTCCGAATAGATCCGGCCATCGTGACGAAAGGCGTAGGCGTCGACATTGGAGAGCCGCTTGCCGGCCCGTTCGACGTTGAACATCGCAGCACCGCCCCGTTCGGTCGGATGCTCGAGCAGGATCAGGTCGATCCGCCCGTCGGGCGCGCGGCGCGCGACCTCGGCGAACATCGGCGCGAGCTTCATGACCGGGGCAGGGCGGGGATCTTCCTTGGGCTCGGCGGGGACGAACAGTGCGTAGACCTTGCCGACATCGCCCTGGAACAGCGCGAAGCCGAGCACGCCAACGATCAGGGTCGTCAGCCCGAGCAGGGCGCCGGTCAGTGATACGAGCACATGGAAGGGCAGCGCCCAGACGCCCAGCCGGTTGTGCAGGTCGGCCTCCTGCAAGCGCCGGGCACCGCCGAGGCGCAGGTGGAATGCATCGCGGAAGATGCGCGGATGCGCGAGCACGCCCGAAATGAGCGACGACAGAAGCGCCACGCCGGTCAGCCCGACGAGGAAGAGGCCCCAGGTGCGCGGCAAGTGCAGGTTGATGTGGAGCCGGGTGAGGAATTCGGTCCAGGGCGTGCCGGCGTCGGCGGTCAGCGTACCGTCGGCATCGGCAATCCAGGCGCGGTCGCCCTTGCCGGTTTCGAGGCTGATATGGAGGCGCGGCAGATCGGGGCTGGGCAACTGGATATAGCCATGACCGATCCCGCTGCCGCCTAGCGCGACCGCTGCGGCCAGCGCGCGCTGCACGGCCTCTGGAGAAGCGCGTTCGACACGCGGTGCGCCGGCCTGTTCCCATCGTTCGAACTCGTGCGCGAACACCGCGACGCTGCCGGTAAGGCAGACGAGATAGATGATCGCCGCAAAGGCGAGGCCGAGCGCACTATGCCCCTTTAGCACCGCGCGGACAAAATCCGCCGGCACGCGCGACAGGAGCGGCTTGCGGGCCGATGGCATGGTCTTGCTCATGCGAACCCCTTGAGAATGGCGAGGCCGAAGCCGGCGATCGTTGTTCCGACCAGTACGGCAGTGGCGCGCAGGATTCGGTTGTCGGCGAGTGTCCATGCCATCGCACCGCCCCACAGAACCGGCACGATCAGCGCGCCGATGAGCAGGCGGGTCTGCGGCGCGCCGGGAACCCAGACCGAATAACAGATGCCGACCGCCAGCGCCGCGATCATGCCGATCGGGCCGGCGAGCAGCCAGCGCAGGGTGGTCTGCCAGCGCGTACTGGCGCGTTCATAGGGTTCGGGGGCGAGGCTTTCGGCGCCCCCGGCCCGGCCGGCCTTCACCGCCCGCACCGTCGCGCCGGTTGCCACCACGACAAGGGCAGCGATCGAGACCAGCGCGAGCGCGACGAATGGGCCGCGCACGCTTCCCAGTATCCAGGCCGGCCACAACAGAGTCGCGAAGATCACGACCCAGCCGAGCCATCGCGAGCGCGCGCCCTCGTCACCGCGCGCGCGCCAGGCCCGGCGGAGCAGCCACGCCCCGAGCCCGCCGCCCGCAAGGATCGGCCCACCCGCGAGCAGGGCGTCGCTCACCACTTCACGTCAGCGGCGAGGCCGAACACCCGCGGATTGCCGAGTACCGCCTGCGGATAATTCCGCGGGCCATATTGGACATAATCCTCGTCGAGCAGGTTGCTGGCAAAGGCCGACAGGCTCCATTTGCCCATGTCATAGGCGATTCGGGCATTGACCAAGGTGCGCCCGGCGATCTTCGTATCGGACTGCGGCACGCTCGCCTCGGCGAACACCGAACTCCGGTGATTGGCGTTCACGTTGAGCTTCACCCGGTCGAGGAAGCGCGCGTTGAACCCGCCCGAGACAGTCCAGTGCGGCGCATAGCCGAATTCGAGGCCCGACAGATCGGTGAAGGTGCCGACATCGACCTTGAACTCGTCGAATTTGGTACGGACATGGCCGAGCGATGCGTACCAGTCGAAATTCGGGCTGATGCGGTGCGCCGCTTCGATCTCGAAGCCATAGAGGTGCGACTTGCCGGCGTTCACCGTGTGCGTGTCGTACAGGTTGAGGCCGAAATTGACGCTGGTCTGCTGGTTGGTCCAGTCGACGTAGAAAGCGTTCGCATTGACCGTCAGCGCGCCGTCGAGCCAGGCGGTGCGCAGCGACAGTTCATAGTTCCAGGTATATTCCGGATCATAGGCGAAGGTCTGCGACCGCGCGGTGTTGGTGCTCGATCCGCCCGAGCGATAGCCGCGCTGCGCAGTGAAGGCGGTGCGGATGTCGTCGGTCCAGGCCATTTCGATGCCGGCCTTGGGCAGGAAGGCGTTGAACGTCCGGTCGATCGCGACCGCCGAGCCGCTCGCCTGGGCGACGATGCCAGCGACGCCGGCATTGATGCCGGAGACGGCGAGGAACAGCGGCGATCCGGACGGGCCATAGGCGGCGGGATTGGGATAGGTGCCGGCGAAGGTCGTCACCTGATCGACCGCAACGCGGTTCTTCTCATGATCGTAACGGAAGCCCGCGATCAGCGAGAGCCGGTCGGTCAGCTTGAAGTGGCCGTCACCGAAAAGAGCCATCGTCTGGACCCGGCCGGTCGAATCGGCGGCATAGTTCACTGGAATCATCGGCAGCGCCTGAGCATAGAGCGCCGCGAGACCGTTGGCCGTCGCGGCATCCAGGCCGTTGCCCTGGAGCAGGGCAGAGATCGTGGCGACCGGCGTCGGCACACCGACCAGGCTGGTCGAATCCATCTCCTGGTCGCGGTTGTAATAGAAGGCGCCGAGCAGGCCGCTGAAACGGTCGCCTTCATAGTTCAGCCGGACTTCCTGGGTGAAGGTCTTGTAGCGGTTGCGTTGCTGAAAGGCGCCTTTGTCGGCGGCGGTGCC
Organism: Sphingomonas sp. P3_C6; assembly: GCF_056402595.1. Taxonomy (NCBI): domain Bacteria; kingdom Pseudomonadati; phylum Pseudomonadota; class Alphaproteobacteria; order Sphingomonadales; family Sphingomonadaceae; genus Sphingomonas; species Sphingomonas sp. P3_C6. The sequence continues at coordinate 7,851 of NZ_JBFUHB010000029.1, read as the reverse complement.
GTCATTGTCGTAGCGATTATGCTCGCGCACATCGTTGTACGAGGTGACGCCAGTCACCGCGAAGCCGCCGCCGACGTCGTAGCGCAGGTCGAGCGTGCCGATATCGGTATTGGAGCGGCTGTCGTTCGGCACGTTCGACGTGTTGATGCGGTTCTCGAAATAGTTCGGAACGGTGATGTCGGTATAGCTGAACGGATACCCGCCATAGCGATGGTAATGGTTGTAGCCGAGCCGCGCCTCGAAGCCGGGCAGGGATGTGGGCGTCCAGAGCAGCTTGCCGCGCAGGTTGATCGAATCGAGCGGATTCTCGTTGGTCTTGCGCGTCGGGTTCCAGGTGAAGCCGTCGGCATCGCGCTTTTCGCCGGACAGGCGGAAGGCGAGCTCGCCCGGTGCGATCGGTCCGCCGATCGCCGCCGCGAACTGCGATTCATCGGCATCGCTGTACTGGGCGCGGGCACGGACATCCCAGCTCTGGGTCGGCTCGTTCGTTTGCACGATCACCGCGCCGGCCAGGGCGTTCAGGCCCTGAAGCGTCGACTGGGGGCCGCGCAGGATCTCGACCTGCGCCACGTCCCACATGTCGGTCGGCGCGGCCTGGAGCACGTTCGCCGGCAGCGGCGCGCCATCGACATAGACGGTGGAGAGCGCCGCGTCGCCGCCGCCGCTGATCCCGCGATTGGCGATGCCGCGGATGGTGAAACCGGATGTGCCATACGTCTCGGTGACGTTGGCGGTTCGCTGATAGACGTCCTGCAGCGAGAGGATATTCTCTTCGGCGATACGGCGCGGGGTGGTGACGGCGACGCTGGTCGTCGTCTCCTGAAGTGTGCGTTCGGCTTTTTCGCCGGTGACGATGATGTCGTCGCCGATATCCTGGTCAGCCGATTGGGCAAGCGCCTGGCTGCTCCACGCGAACGCTGTCAGGCTGGCGGCAATCGATAAAGTCTTACGCATATACGTCCCCTTTGGCTCGGCGACCGGCTAAAGGTGCAGCTATTGCGAGTCAATCGCATTCGCAATAGTTAGAGGAGGCGTCGCGACTGTCGTGAACTGCGTGTATTATTATTGCAATACACTGCGCCGCCCTCTACCCGTTGCCCCCGAGCCATGGGAGTGGGCGATGACCGGGCAGACGATCGCGAGGGTGGATGAGCCGGACGGCGCGCCGCGGATTGCCGTGCTCGATATCCTGCGCGGCGTCGCGATCCTCGGCATCCTGTTCATGAACGTGAACGATATGGGCGCCTCGTTCCGTGCCGGCGAGGATGTGCGGCATTTCGGCTGGACGCCGATCGACCAGGTCGCCTGGTGGCTGCGCGAGATATTCGCCAACGGTACCGCGCGCTGCCTGCTCGAAATGCTGTTCGGCGCGGGCATGGTGATCCTCACCGGCCGCGCGGTGGAAGCGGCAGGGCGGTGGGAGGTCATGCGACGCTATTATTGGCGGAACATCGTGCTGGTCGCGTTCGGCCTGGTGCACATGTTCATCCTGCTCTGGGGCGGCGACATTCTGCATACCTATGGCCTGGCGGCGCTGGTGGTGTTCTGGCTTCGCAGGCTTGCGCCACGCTGGCTGATGTCGATCGGGCTGGTCATGGCCGTGATGCAGCTCGGCGGCGCAGGCTATTTCGGCTATTATCAGGCCAACCAGCAGCGCGCGGACGTCGCCGAGTTGCGGGCACAGCGCGACGCCGGTCGAGCGCTGAGCAGCGCGGACAAGGCGACTCTGGCCAAGGCGGCGGAACATGAGGCCAAGCGGGCGAAGGCCGTCGCCGAGCGCAAGGCCGAGATCGACCGGGAAGATGCCGACCGGTCCAGCACGACGAAACGCTGGGTGACCGAACAGATCCGGATGAGCGCCGAGCGCCTGTTCGGGGTCGGCGAGCTGTTCGCGATCTGGGAATCGGCGAGCGTGATGCTGATCGGTGCCGCGCTGTTCAAGCTCGGTATCCTGCAGGGCGAACGGTCGCGGCGCTTCTACTGGCGGATGACGGTCGCCGCCTATCTGGTCGGCGGATCGCTGCGCATCCTGGGCGCGGACGAGATCATGCGGTTCGACGACGCGCCGCATATCAGTTGGGCGACTCAGGAGATCGCGCGGCTGGCGATGACGCTCGGCCATGTCGGGCTGGTCAACCTGCTGGTGTCGAGCACGTTAGGGGCCTGGCTCATGCGACCTTTCGTTGCCGCGGGGCGCACGGCGCTTTCCCTCTATGTGCTGCAGACGATCATCTGCCTGTGGGTGCTGTATCCACCCTTCGCGCTGGCGCTGTATGGCACGCAGGGCTGGGCGGCGATGATGGGCGTGTCGCTGGTGATCGATATCGGGCTGTTGTTCCTGGCCAATGCCTATGTCCGCCATTTCCGCATCGCGCCGGTGGAATGGGCGTGGCGGTCGATCGTGGAGGGGCGGCGGCGGCCGTTTCGCAAGGTCGTGGGGTAGGCGCGTGATATGGCCAGCCCGGCATTGCGCGGTGCCGTGGTTGAACTCTAGGACCTTGTCATGACGACACCTATCCAACGCTGCGCCTGGGCCGGCAACGATCCGCAGATGCGCGCCTATCACGACCAGGAATGGGGCGTGCCCGAGCGTGACAGCCGGGCGCTGTGGGAGAAGCTGATGCTCGATGGCTTCCAGGCGGGGCTCGCCTGGATCACCATCCTGCGCAAGCGCGATGCTTTCCGTGAGGCGTTCAAGGGGTTCGATCCCGAGGTCGTCGCGACCTTTGGTGAGGCGGATGTCGAGCGGCTGCTCGGGGATGCGCGGATCGTACGGTCGCGGTCCAAGATCGAGGCGACGATCGGCAATGCGAAAGCCTATCTTGCGATGCTCGATGCGGGTGAGGATTTCTCCGAATTCGTCTGGGGCATGGCGGGCGGTCAGCCGATCATCGGCGACGGCGTGCACCTGCCGGTGAAGTCGCCCTTGTCGGAAGAGATGTCGAAGGCGTTGAAGAAGCGCGGATTCAAGTTCGTCGGACCGGTGATCGTCTATGCCTGGATGGAGGCGGTGGGAATCATCGACGACCATGCGGCGGGGTGTTTCCGGCGGGCGGGGTGAACTCACCCGTCATGCCGGACTTGTTCCGGCATCCATCGTGCGGCGGGCGCTGCCCTTGCCGACAGAGGCCTGCGCTTGCGGAGGAATGGGCTCCGGAACGGCTCCGGGGGACGCAGTGACTGGGGCAGGCGCTGGCCGTGCATCCGCTCAATCCGATACCGATCTTTCGCTGGTAGCTGGCCCCTTTACGACACTGGCACACCCCGCAATAAGCGACGGCATGCGCCCGCATTCGTCGGGCTTTTAGCTTATCGGAACTGGAGATGATCGATGCCGAAATCCTGGCTGCTGGCGGGCGTGATGCTCGCGGCACTGGCGACTCCTGCAATGGCTGCTGAACCCGGCGCAGCGGCCGCCCTGGCAATGCCCGCCGATGCGGCACAGAAGCTTACCCTGCAGCGCGTGTTCTCGAGCCCGGACCTTGCCGGCCTTGCCGGCGCGCAGCCGCGGGCGTTGAAGGCGTTGAAGCTGTCGCCGGACGGGACCCTGCTCACCTCGCTCAAGCCGCGGCCCGATGACAGGGACCGGCTCGACCTGTGGGCGCTCGATACGAAGACCGGCAAGGAACGCATGCTGGTCGATTCCAAGAAGGTCGGCACCGGCGCCGAATTGTCCGAAGCCGAGAAGATGCAGCGCGAGCGCGCGCGCATCGGTGGCACGCGCGGCATCGTCGACTATGATTGGGCGCCCGACGGCAAGTCGATCCTGGTACCGCTCGATGGCGATCTTTACCTCGCCACGCTGGACGGCAAGGTCTCGCGCCTGACCAACACGACCGATGGCGAACTGAACCCGGTGATCAGCCCCAAGGGCGGGTTCGTCAGCTTCGTGCGCGACCAGAATCTCTTCGTCCAGCCACTCGGTGGCGGTGAGGCGAAGCAGGTGACCACGACCGGGGCGGGCACGGTGCACTGGGGCGAGGCCGAGTTCGTCGCGCAGGAGGAAATGGATCGCACCACCGGTTACTGGTGGTCGCCGACCGACGCGCGCATCGCTGTCGAGCGGTTCGACGAGGCGCCGGTGGGCATCGTGACGCGGGCGGCGATCGGCGCCGACGGCACCAAGGTCTATAACCAGCGCTATCCCGCCGCCGGCACGCCGAACGTTCTGGTCGAGCTGTATGTGATGAACGCCGATGGCACCGGCCAGGTGAAAGTCGACCTGGGCAGCAACCCCGATATTTACCTCGCCCGGGTCGACTGGACGCCCGATGGCCAGACCCTGCTCGTCCAGCGCGAGAGCCGGGACCAGAAGACGCTCGATGTGTTGAAGGTCGATCCGGCGACGGGCAGGAGCAGCATATTGTTCACCGAGAAATCGGGCGAGCGGAGCTGGATCAACCTGTCAGATGCCTATTGGCCGATGAAGGACGGCAGCCTGATCTGGCGGTCGGAGCGGGACGGCTATGGCCATCTCTATCGCTTCGCCAAGGGCAAGTGGACTCAGCTGACCAAGGGCGAATGGACCGTTCAGTCGCTCAACGGTGTGGACGAGGCCAAGGGGCGGATCTTTTTCACCGGCAACAAGGACGGCGCGCTCGAGCAGCATGTCTATTCGGTCGACATCGCCCGGCCGAACGTCGTCACCCGGCTGACCGAGCTGGGCTGGTGGAACAATGGCAAGATGGACCGGGCGGCGAGCCGGCTGATCGTCACGCGCTCCAACCCGACCCAGCCGCCGCAGACCTTCCTCGCCGATGCGGGCGGCAAGCGCATCGCCTGGGTCAACGAGAATGCCGTCGTGCCGGGGCATCCCTATTATCCCTATCTCGCCAATCATCAGGCCAAGACGTTCGGTAGCTTCAAGGCGGCTGACGGCACGACGCTGTGGTACGAGATGATCACGCCGACGCTTGAGCCCGGCAAGAAATACCCGGTATTCTTCGAACATTATGGTGGGCCTGGCACCGGCCAGCAGGTTACGCGCGCGTGGCAGAGCCCGTTGGCGCAGTACGTGGTCAGCCGAGGCTATGTATATTTCCGCATCGACAATCGCGGGTCGAACAATCGCGGCAAGGCATTCGAGGACCATATCTACCGCGCGATGGGCACGGTCGAGGTCGAGGACCAACTGACCGCGGCGAAATGGATCAAGACCCAGCCGTTCGTCGATCCGGCGAAGGTCGCGACCTATGGCTGGTCCTATGGCGGCTATATGACCCTGAAGATGCTGGAGGCGAATCCGGGCGTCTATGCGGCTGGCATTTCAGGCGCGCCGGTGACGAAGTGGGAGCTTTACGACACCCATTATACCGAGCGGTACATGGGCGACCCGAAGAAGGACGCCAAGGCCTATGCCGCGTCGGATGCGATCGACGACGCAGCGAAGATCAAGGACCCGCTGCTGCTGATCCACGGCATGGCCGACGACAATGTCGTGCTCGACAATTCGACCGCCTTTGCCGCGAAGATGCAGGCGCAGAACGTGCCGTTCCAGATGATGTTCTATCCCGGCAAGACCCATAGCGCGGGAAAGGACGTGCATGTCTGGACGACGATCTTCGATTTCCTAGACGAAAAGCTCGGGAAATAGGCTGCATCGCCCGGGGTGGAGTCAAGGGAGAAGTCTCCGCCCCGGGCAATGAGGACGACAGCGATTATTCGCCAAAGGCGCGGCGAGTTTAAGCTCCCGCGACCGCTGTCATCAAATTTGTCTGACTGGGGATAGTAATTGACCCCCTGCACTTTATTGCAAGGGGAGTCCGAACCATTATCGCTGCATTATTCGTGACGGTGCCGACATAATATCGGATATCGGAGAATATTGATTGCGGGCAAATAATGATTGTGCAGCGCGCGGCTTGCCGGCGAAACCAAAATCAGCCGGACAATCTCGCGGCACACCAAGCGAGGCTGGTGCGCGGGACATAAAAACTCGCTTCCATTCGACGGCGCGACGCCTACATGGCGTTGCCCGCCGAACAGGCGCAATTTTTGGAAAGATCGATATGGGATACCGGATAGTAGTCGCTGGCGCGACGGGGAATGTCGGGCGCGAGATGCTCAACATCCTGGCTGAGCGCGAGTTTCCGGCGGACGAGATCGCCGTCGTCGCATCGTCGCGGTCGCAGGGCGACATGGTCGACTATGGCGATACCGGTAAGCAGTTCAAGGTACAGAATATCGACCATTTCGATCCCACCGGCTGGGACATGGCGCTGTTCGCGATCGGATCCGAGGCTACCAAGATCCACGCTCCGCGTTTCGCCGCGGCCGGCTGCACGGTGATCGACAATTCGTCGCTCTACCGGATGGATCCGGACGTGCCGCTCATCGTGCCCGAGGTTAATCCCGAGGCGATCAGCGGCTATACCAAGAAGAACATCATCGCGAACCCGAACTGCTCGACCGCGCAGATGGTCGTGGCGCTGAAGCCGCTGCATGATATCGCGCGGATCAAGCGCGTGGTCGTTGCGACCTATCAGTCGGTGTCCGGCGCGGGCAAGGCCGGCATGGACGAGCTGTTCGAGCAGAGCCGCAACATCTTCGTCGGCGATCCGGCCGAGCCGAAGAAGTTCACCAAGCAGATCGCGTTCAACGTGATCCCCCACATCGACAGCTTCCTGGACGACGGTTCGACCAAGGAAGAGTGGAAGATGGTGGTCGAGACAAAGAAGATCCTCGATCCGAAGATCAAGGTTCACGCCACGTGCGTGCGCGTACCGGTGTTCGTCGGCCATTCGGAAGCGATCAACATCGAGTTCGAGGACGAGATTTCGGCCGAGCAGGCGCAGAAGGTTCTGCGCGAGGCGCCTGGGGTCATGCTGATCGACAAGCGGGAGGACGGCGGATACGTCACCCCGATCGAATGCGTCGGCGAATATGCGACCTTCATCAGCCGCGTCCGCGAGGACCCGACGGTCGAGAACGGTCTGGCTCTGTGGTGCGTATCCGACAATCTCCGCAAGGGGGCTGCGTTGAACGCGGTGCAGATCGCCGAGCTGCTCGGCCGCCGCCACCTGCAAAAGGCCGCATGAGCCAGTGATCGAGGGCGGCTGCCGCTGTGGCGCGTGTCGATACACGCTGGCCATGGAGCAGCTGCCCCCGGTCTATTGCTGCCACTGCGTCGACTGCCAGACCTGGTCGGGCAGCGCCTTCACCGAACAGGGTGTCGTGCGCGAGGATGCGATTAAGGCGAGCGGGCCGATCGTCGACTATCGTTTCACCAGTCCGAGCGGTTCTGAATCGCATCAGCGGCTGTGCGGGACATGCCACACCCGGTTGTGGAACACGAATAACGCACGGCCGGGCATCGCGGTGGTGCGGGCCGGCACGCTCGATGCGAGTGATACGCTGGCGCCGAAGCTGCATATCTGGGTGAAGCGCAAGCAGCCCTGGGTCGTACTGGGCGACAATATTCCCGTGTTCGAGGAAGGCGCACCGCCGGCTGAGTTCGCCGCGATCCTCATGCGCTAGCACTCTCGTCATGCCGGACTTGTTCCGGCATCCATTGTGCCGGTGGCGTTGCGGGCAATCTTTCGCTGAGCCGTGACAACAAGCTCCGCCACGTTATCGGACGCGGTGCGATGGGGCTCGGAACATGTCGGTGGTTATTTTCTTCCAACATGTACTGCTCCCCGGCGAAGGCCCTAGGACGTTCACACATCTTGCGGTTCGGTGTTCGATCTGATTCCGTTGAGGGGTTTGATCGGAGGGCAAGTGATGAAGTCAGGGCTGGGCTGTTTTGGGGACCTGCGCCTTCAAAAAGGGGGGCGTTTTTGCTGGGTCGGTTGGTGGGCACCGGCGCGGCGCGGGTACGGGTACGCTCGCTTGGTGGGAGCCGTGCTGGAG
>NZ_JBFUHB010000028.1:0-61869 GCF_056402595.1 Sphingomonas sp. P3_C6 | reverse complement strand
CCCATTTGATCGCCGAGCTCGCCGCTACGCCAAAGCGTGCCGCTGCCGCATGGCAGGACATGCTCTCCTCCATCACCGCCGCTACAACCCGCTCGCGCAGGTCCATCGAATAGGGCTTGGCCATGCTAGCTGGCCTCCGATCTCCAGCCAGCATCTTGAATCAGAAAATCAGACCAAAGGGAATCCCATTTGAATCAGTCAAATGTCATCCCGCTCTAGCCACTCTGATCTGCTGCTTTCTCGCATTGTCACATCAACGCACATTTTGACTTGCCGTCGCGCTACATTTGTAGCACGCTACAAATGTAGCCAAGAGGTGAGTCATGCTTCCGCAATTGCCCCCACGCGAACGCCAGATCGTCGACCTGCTGTATCAGGGCGGCTCGCGCACGGTTTCCGAGATCTGCGACGCCCTGCCAGATCCGCTGACCGGTTCGGCGGTGCGTGCCATGCTCAAGCGGCTCGAGGACAAGGGATTCGTGTCCCGTGAGCAGAGCGATCGCGGTTTTGTCTATTCGCCGACCGTCTCCGACAATCAGGCGCGACGGACGGCGCTCGGCCAGATCGTGCGGACCTTCTTCAAGGGATCGCCGGTGAGTGCCGCCAGCGCCTTGCTCGGCATGGCGCAGGACGTCGATACGCGTGAACTCGATGAGCTCGAAGCGGCGATCGCCCGTGCCCGCAAGGCGCGGGACGGCGGGAAATGACGATGACCTTGCTTCTCATCGCGGTGAAATCGCTGCTCGTGGCCGCGGCCACGCGCCATCAGCAACACATATGATCGCTGGGTCGGTCTCAGGTTACGGCACGACGTGCCCGCCACCCAGTTCGCCTGGGGCGCGAACTTGTCGTTCGACCATTATGGCCGGACCTATTATCTCGACGAGGTGAACCAGCAATGGGAGGGCCCCTATGTCAGCATCTTCGTCGAGCTCAAGGACGTGAAGGGGGCCAAGGTCAATTTCCAGATCTTCAACATCAACGATGGCCGTGTACGCTATTGGCGCAACGTCTATTCCGGTCGGCGCAACGTGGCGCCGATGGCGTTTGTCGAACGCCAGTACCAGACGGTCGGGCCGATCTTCACGCTGACGATCAGCGGAAAATTCTAGAGGTCGGGTCGGACTGCGCGACTTCAGCCGGCCCGCAGCTTTGCGATCGACCGGGCAAGGTTCTCCCGCGCCGCCGCCTCAAAGCGCTCACGGCCCCAGCCTGAGAAATACAAGGCATCGCGTACGAGGAACCCTTCCAGAATGGCGGCGCGCCCGGCCCGGAAGGCCTCCTCCGGCACCTCGCGATACTCATGCCGCACACCAGCCTCATAGGCGTCGAAGATCTCCGGTGCCGCGCCGAGGATCGACAGATCCATGTCGAGGAACATCGCCATATCCGCGACCTCGTCGGCGGGCAGATCGGCAGGGATGTCGTGATGCGCGGTCGCCTCGATCAGGCGCAAGCTTCGGCCGAGTGTCGCCTCGGGCACGATGCCTTTCAGCATCTCCGCCGCCAGTGCCGCGCTCTGGCTTTCATTGTCCTTGCGGCGCGGTTCGTAGATCGCATCGTGCAACAGGATCGCACAGCGCACCGCCTCGCCATCGTCGAGAAAACCCTCGACCTCAGCATGCAGCTTCAGCAGCGCGAGGGGATGGCTCCAGCCGTGATAGCCGCGGTCGGGGCCTCCATGCAGGCGCCGTATCTTATCGAGCAGGTCGTCGTTCAGCATCCCGAACCTCCCGGATCACGATCTCCCGGATAGCAAGCTATGGGCGGGGCGGTCGATTGCGTTCGGTGCAGGACCTGTTTCGGTCCGTGGCATTCATCTTGCCGCCCCGGCATATCCCGCTAAACCTCTCCTGCAGGGGAGAAAGCAAGCATGGCCATGATTGGGGCATCAGACACGGTGCCGGAGCCGGGCGCGAAGCCCGAGCCGAGCCGGAAGGACATCCAGCTCGTCATCACCGCGTCGTCGCTCGGTACGATCTTCGAATGGTATGACTTCTTCATCTACGGCACGCTCGCCGCGTCGGGCATCATCGGCCGGGTCTTTTTCCCCGCCGGGAACGAGCTGGTCCAGACGCTTGCCGCCTGGGCGGTGTTCGCGGTCGGCTTCGGCTTTCGCCCACTCGGCGCGATCCTGTTCGGGTTCCTTGGCGACAAATGGGGCCGCAAATACACCTTCCTCGTCACCATCACCCTGATGGGCATCGCCACCGCCGGTGTCGGCCTGGTCCCCTCGGCCGCGTCGATCGGGCTGGCCGCGCCCTTCACCGTCATCTTCCTGCGCATCCTTCAGGGCCTTGCGCTGGGCGGCGAATATGGCGGGGCGGCGATCTATGTCGCCGAGCATAGCGGCAAGGGAAAGAGTGGCTTCTACACCAGCTTCATCCAGGCAAGCGTGGTCGGCGGGTTCATCCTCAGCCTTATCGTCGTGCTCCTCTCCAAGGGCCTGATGCCGGCGGCGATCTGGGACAGCTGGGGCTGGCGTTTCCCCTTTGTCTTCTCGCTGGCGCTGCTCGCCGTGTCGCTCTGGATGCGCCTGAAGCTCAACGAGAGCCCGGTGTTCAAGGCGATGAAGTCGGCGGGCGAGACGGCGAAGAACCCCTTTACCGAAAGCTTCACCTATCCCGGCAACCTCAGGCGGCTGTTCGTCGCGTTGTTCGGCATCTCGGCCGGCCTGACGGTCATCTGGTACACCGCGACCTTCACCGTGCTCTCCTTCCTACAGACGACGATGCGGGTGAATTCCACTGCGGCGCAGCTCATCGTCGGCTTCGGCGCCACGCTCAGCCTGTTCTGGTTCATCTATTTCGGAAAGCTGTCCGACAAGGTCGGCCGCAAGACGCCGATCATCCTCGGCTATGCGATGACCTTGGTGCTGATCTTCCCGCTCTTCTGGATGATGGGCAGCGCGGCCAACCCAGAACTCTCCCGCGCCGCGCGCAGGGCGCCGGTGGTCGTCTCCGGCCCCACCTGCGACTACAACCCATTCGCCGCGAAGCAGGTCGACAAGTGCGGCGAACTGCTCGACTATTTCTCGAAAAAGGGGGTCGCCTACACCAAGGCCCACACGCCCGTGACGCTGGTCACCATCGGCCAGGTCCCGGTGGCCGACACGAGTCCGGCTGGCCTCGACAAGGCGCTCGAACAGGCGGGCTACAATCTCGACAAGGTCGTGCCGACGGTGCGCAGCATCATCGTCATCATGCTCGCCATCATCGCCATGGGTGCCCTGTCGGGCATGACCTACGGCCCGGTCGCGGCGCTGCTCGCGGAAATGTTCCCGCCGCGCATCCGCTACAGTTCGATGTCGATCCCCTATCATATCGGTACCGGCTATTTCGGCGGCTTCCTGCCGTTCATCGGCCAATATATCGTGGCGAAGACCGGCGATCCCTATGCCGGCCTCTGGTACACCTTCGCCGTAGTCGCGATGGCGCTGGTGGTGACGGCGGTCGGCTTGCGCGAGACCAAGCCAGGGACGGCGAGCGCGGACTGAGGTTTCATACCGAATTGGCGATTACTAGCTTCGGTGGTAATGACGACGTATATACGAAGTCACTAGCTATGGAGAGTTGCATGGCGAAAGAAGCCGTTTTCACGATGAAGCTTGAGGCCGATTTGCGGACCGACTTCATGGCCGAAGCCGATGCGCTTCACCGGCCTGCATCGCAGGTGGTCCGTGAACTTATGCGCGATTTCGTGGAGCGTCAGCGCCAGAAACGGGAACATGGCGCGTTTCTTGAAAAAAAGGTCGGGGTCGCCCGCGCATCGGCACGGGCAGGCCGGGGCTACGATAACGGCGAGGTCGAGGCTGATTTTGCTGGCCGACGTTCGCGGGTCGATAGCCAGGTGTGAAAATCGTCTGGACACCGGAAGCTCGGCAGGATCGCGCCGATATCTGGGACTATCTATTCGAGCTCGACGAGCGCGCCGCAGTTCGGGTGGATAATTTGTTCAGTGAGGCAGTGGCCAGGCTATCGGACTTTCCGATGCTCGGCCATGAGGGCGAGATTCAAGGAACGCGCGAGCTTACGCCGCATAGCAGCTACCGGCTCGTCTATGAGGTCGAGGGCGAGACTATATGGATACTCACTCTCATACACTCGATGCGCCGGTGGCCGCCGCTACGTTGAGCGGTCGTGGCTTCTGTAGTGGGAGTGCTCTAATCCCATCATCCACCCTAGCGCCGCGCCGGGCAGGCAGCTAACCGGCGGGGATGACCGCCCCGTTACGCCTGCGCCTCGATGGCGCTGCCCTTGCCGCCAACTGGCGTTTCCTTGCCGCGATGAGCAATGGCGCGGCGTGCGGCGCGGCGTTGAAGGCCGACGGCTACGGCCTTGGATCGGTCGAGGTGGCGAAGCGTCTAGCGGCGGCAGGCTGCCGCGATTTCTTCGTCGCGACCTGGGCCGAGGCGGCCGCGCTCGCGCCTCTGGGCCTGCGGGTCACCGTGCTCCACGGCGTGCGCGACGAGGATATGGACCTTGCCGTCACGGGCATCGCGCGCCCGGCGCTCAACACGCCGCTTCAGGTTGCGCGCTGGAAGGCAGCGGGGGGCGGCGCCTGCGATGTGATGATCGACACCGGCATGAACCGGCTCGGCCTGTCGGTCAACGATCTGCCGCTGCTGGAAGGCCTCGCGATCGAGACGCTGATGAGCCATCTCGCCTGTGCCGACGAGGACGTCGCGATGAACGAGCGCCAGCGTGCCGCCTTCGCCCCGCTCGCCGGGCGGACGGGCGCAAAGCGGATGAGCCTCGGCAATTCGGCCGGCATCGCGCTCGGAGCCGACTATGCCTTCGACCTGACCCGTCCAGGCATTGCGCTATATGGCGGTGTGCCGCGCGGCGAACTCGGCGCGATCCGCCAGGTTGCGACACCCGAGGCGGAGATCCTCCAGCGCCGTATGGTGCCCGCCGGGCAGACGATCGGGTACAACGCAACCTGGACTACGCCGGCCGATACCGAGGTTGCGATCCTCAATATGGGCTATGCGGACGGCTATTTTACGGGCTTCTCGAACAAGGGCTCGGCGCGGTTCGAGGGGCTGGCGCTGCCCTTGCTCGGCCGAGTCTCGATGGACCTGATCGCGATCGATGTGACCGCCGCGGCGCATCTTGCGGAGGGCGACTGGCTCGCGCTCGACTTTGCCCTGCCCGAGGCGTCGGCCCGGTCCGGCATGTCGCAATACGAACTGCTCACCAGCCTGGGCAGCCGCTTCGATCGCGTCTGGGCCGGCTGAGGCTTCCCCGTCAAGGAGCTGGAACGACAGTGCGGATCCACGCCGCGATTGCGCGCGCATTGGTCTCTGCGTCGCTATGGGTCGTATCCACGATGTGCCGATGGTCGGCGCCGTCATCGAACAGCCTGCGGCCCGCCGTCATGCGATCGACGATCGCTGGATCGCGCAGCTTCTTGCTGACCCGCCGGCCGGGCTCGGCAATACGGCGCGCCCGTTCCTCAGCTTGGCATTCCAGCGTGATCGACAGGAGCGGTACGCCCCGATCCCCGGCGAGATTGCGCACGGCACGCCAATGGTCTTCCGCAAAGCCGCTCGGACCTCCGGTCGCATTGACGCTGGTCAGGATCAGGGACGCGCCGGGCGGCTACGCTCGCGCATAGTCGAAGGCCAGGTCTCGGACGGCGTGCACCGCCGCGTAATAAGCCGGGCTCGGATAGTCGGTCAGGGCGATCGCTATGTTGAACATGCTGTGATTGTCGAGCAATCGCGCGCCAAGAAGATCGGCCAGCTCAAGACCGGTCGTCAGTTTGCCGACTCCAGGCCATCCGTTGAGACTGATGATCATTTGGCGCGCTTTAGCGATTGCGACAACGGCGATCCAGGACTCGATCGATTCAACATTAGCAGGATCGCGATACTTTGCTGCCCGACACCGACTCGAGACCGGGCGGTCTCGGATCTTTCTCATGACTGTAATTGCGGAATCGGCCGGCTGTTGCTGGCTGTTCCATGGCTGTTATCCGATAACAGCCAGCACGGCCTCATATCGCTGATATAAAACGGGAATATCGCCCCCGGTTTCCAACATAACAGCCAACAAAAATTCTTTGGAGGAATAACAGCCAGAAACAGCCAGCTTGTTGGAGATTTCAACCCCCCTGATACGACACATCCTGCCTCCCGTTGGCGGAAGGCAGGATGTGTCAGTTCTGGCTCAACAGCAGATCAGGGAGCGGCAGGGCTGGCCAATTCCTCCCGAGAGAGGAGAGGAATAGCTTAGCGCTCCACGCACATGGCGATGCCCATGCCGCCGCCGATGCACAGTGTCGCAAGGCCCTTCTTCGCGTCGCGCTTGGCCATCTCGTAGAGCAGCGTGGTCAGCACGCGTGCGCCGCTCGCGCCGATCGGATGGCCGATGGCGATCGCGCCGCCATTGACGTTGACCTTGTCCGCGTCCCAGCCAAGCTCCTTGCCGACCGACAGCGCCTGTGCCGCGAACGCCTCGTTCGCCTCGATCAGGTCGAGATCGGCGAGGCTCCAGCCGGCCTTTTCCAGCGCGCGGCGGGTCGCCGGCACCGGACCGATGCCCATGATCGACGGATCGACGCCGGCCGACGCCCAGCTTGCGATGCGCGCGAGGATGGTCGAGCCGCGCTTCTCGGCTTCCTCGCGAGTCATCAGCACCAGCGCTGCGGCACCGTCGTTCAGGCCCGAGGCATTGGCGGCGGTGACCGTGCCGTCCTTCTTGAATGCCGGACGCAGGCCCGACAGGCTCTCCAGCGTCACGCCCGCGCGGATATATTCGTCATCGGCGACGATGGTGTCGCCCTTGCGGCCCTTGACCGTGACGGGAACGATCTCGTCCCTGAACCGGCCGGAGGAACGCGCCGCGTCCGCCAGGTTCTGCGACCGGACCGAGAAGACGTCCTGCATCTCGCGCGTCACCTGATATTGCTCGGCCAGGTTCTCGGCGGTGATGCCCATGTGATAATTGTTGAACGCGTCGGTCAGGCCGTCGCTGATCATCGTGTCGACCAGCGAGAGATTGCCCATCTTGGTGCCGCCGCGCAGGTTCTGCGCGTGAGTCGAGAGCGACATGGATTCCTGTCCGCCCGCGACGACGATCGTCGAATCGCCGGTCGCGATCGCCTGTGCCGCCAGCGCCACGGCGCGCAGGCCGGATCCGCAGACCTGGTTGACGCCCCAGGCCGGGATCTCCTTGGGCACGCCGGCCGCCATCGACGCCTGGCGCGCCGGGTTCTGGCCCTGCGCTGCGGTCAGCACCTGGCCCAGGATCACCTCGGATACGTCGCTCGCCTCGACACCGGCCTGTTCGAGGGCCGCCTGGATCGCGATGCGGCCAAGCTCATGCGCCGGCGTGGAGCCGAAGGCACCGAGGAAGCTGCCGACCGGCGTACGCTTGGCGGCGGTGATGACGATGTCCTGCATGAGTCGAAGCTCCCGTGGATAGATGTTGGCGGCTATCTAGTGCCGGGGATCGCGCTTAGCCAGTCCGCCAGCGGCTCCCACAGCTGCGCGCGCGCGCCGCGCCCGACGATCATGCCGACATGCCCCGCGCCCAGATCGCGCCGGTCGGGCAGGTCGGCCGCGCTGCGGGCGGGCACGATCCGGTCGGTCATCGACACGAAGTCGACCGCAGGGCAGGTCAGTTTAGCCGGATCGGCGATGACGCCGCCCACTCGCCAGCGCCCGGTGCCGGGCAGGTCGGCATCGATGAAGTCGTCGAACATCTGTCGGCCGGCGGCATAGGGCAGGGGCGCGCCGGCATTGGCCCAGTCCTCCATCGCGACGAAGGATCGCGCGGCGGCGCTGCCGGGTTCCAGTGCAGCAAAGGCCTCGTATTTGGCGATGGTGCGCGCCGGGTCGAGTCGCCAGAACCCGGCCTGCAATACTTCCATCGGGACCAATCCCAGAGTCTCGCAGGTTGGTTGTGCGGCGCGCCAAAGCTCGGCGATGTCGCTCCGTGCTGCGCTGCCGAAGCCGGAAAACCGCCATGGTGCGGCAATCATCGCCAGCCCGGCGACCGGTGCCGCGCAGGCCGCAGCCATCGCGATCGTCCCGCCAAGGCAATAACCGGCGAGCACCGGCGGCTGATCGAACTTCGCGATCAGCGGCAGCAACAGCCGTTCGACATGGGCCGTCACGTCCATGTGCCGCTCCGCGGGCTTCGGGTTGCCCCAATCGAGCAGGAATGGCCTAAACCCTTGATCTGAAAGCCATCGCAGCAGCGATGTCTCGGGCATCAGGTCGAGGATGAAGGGGGGATTGATCAGCGACGGAATGACGATCACCGCCCGCGCGGTACTGCCCTTCGCGCCATAATCGCGCAGCCTCGCCCGCCCCTTGCGGAATCGAGAGGGCGCCGGCCTGCGCACCCGGCCGCGCGGTGCGTCCTGATAGGCGCGCAACCCGGCGAGCGCCGCCGCCCGCCGTTCGGGCGATGCTGCAGTCTCGTTGCGCAACATGTTCAGGAACAACGGAAGTGGGCGAGGACCGTGTTGCGGTGCAGTAAGAAAGGGTGATACAGATGGATCAAACACTGGGTCGGGGAGCCTTCTTATATGAAGAAGCAGAATGCGGGCGACGGCCCGGTGATCATCAAGAAGTATGCGAACCGTCGTCTCTATAACACCGAGACCTCGTCCTACATCACGCTAGAGCACCTCGCTGCGATGACTCGCGAGGGCCGCGATTTCAAGGTGGTCGACGCGAAGAGCGAAGAGGATATCACGCACAATATCCTGACCCAGATCATCATGGAGGAAGAATCGCGCGGGCAGACCATGCTCCCGGTGAACTTCCTGCGCCAGCTCATCGCGATGTACGGCGATTCGATGCAGCAGATGGTGCCCGGTTATCTTGAGGCGTCGATGGACAGCTTCCGTCGCAACCAGGAACAGTTCAAGTCGGCGGTCGAGGGCGCCTTCGCCAACTCGCCCTTCGCCGATCTGGCCAAGCGCAACATGGCGATGTTCGAGGCGGCGACCCAAGCCTTCAAGCCCGGCGCCAAGCCCGGCGATGCTCCAGCCCCGGCGGCGACCAAGGATGACGAGATCGCCGCGCTCAAGGCTGAGCTCAGCCGTCTGCACGAAAAGATCGAAAAACTCGGCGATTGATCTTCCTTTATGGTGAGTCCGTTCTGGACCGGTGCGGGTGTGTCGCTCGCGCTGGCGATCTTCGCTGGAGTGGGCGACTGGCGGCGTAAGCGGCGCGCCAATCTCGATTCGATCGGCATCGTCGACTGGCCGACCGTGCAGGTACTCGCACTGATCACGGCAGCGATCCTGGCCAGCATCGCTGCCAAAGGCTGAGCCGTCAGTAGAAGGATGCGAGGGTCAGCATCCGCGTGCTGCCGTCGCATAGACCCAGCCTGACTGTGCGGCCCGGCGTTCCCGCAGGCCAGTCGGTCGTCGGCGGCGAGACTCCATCGATCGAGCAGATCCGATCGCCCGAACGCCAGCCGGTTGATTCACCCGGCCCGCCTTTCATCACGTGAAGCACGGTCAGCGTTCCGTCGCGCGACTCGACCAGCAATCCGCTGGTCGATTTTACGGGTGCCGTTTCGGCGTCGGGGCCGGGGCTGAGGATCATGTGACCGGCGATGGGGTCGAGCAGCACATGATAGCGTTTCAACAGGCCCGACCCGATGCGCCCCGAGACTCCGATCCTGCTCGAATAGCCATTCGCAGGTTCGATATTCAGCGGCACGTCGTGCATGGCGAGCGCGCCCAGACCGAGCTCGGGCAGCAGCGTCAAGTCGCTGATCACCGGGCCGGCGAGACCATGGCTCATCGTCGAGGTCATGCGCGCCGCCGGCCGGCCGTGCACCGCCCAGGCATCGCGGGAGATGGTCACGGTGCCCCCGTCGCCGGTATCGACCACCAGCGGACGCAGCCGCAGCCCGCCAAGCTGTATCTCGGTGAGGTAGAAGCGCAGGTCGGCGCCGATGCGCAGCGGTACGCTGGCACCTTGGAAGGGCTGGCGCCCGGACTGAAGCAGCCTGAAGCGGCGCGCCGGATAGTCGATGTCCAGCGCATAGCCGCCGATGAGGTCGATGCCGACCAGCATCTCGACCCCGGCATCGCTGCTTGTCGCCGCCTGCGCCAGATCGAGCACCGCGACCCTGCCGCCGGTGCGCCGTAGCCCGCCGACGACGATCGATCCTGCGTCGGCCCATTGGACCCCGACACTGCCGCCGATCGCCGCGGCACTACTGCCGCCACGGGCCTTCAGCTTCAGGCGTGCCGCATAGGCCCGCGAGACCGTGGTCACGCTAACCGCGGTGTCGAGCAAAGCCGTCACCGATCGGCCGTCGAGGCTGAGCGTGAAACGGACCTGATCCTGCGGAGTGAGCTCAAACGGCACCCACTGTGCTTCGGTGTCGCTGGCGAGGGCGAAGACAGGCGCTGGCGCAGGTCTCTGCGCGAAGGCCGGTACGGTCAGGAGCAGGAGGAGGCCAGCCAGGAAGCGCATTGGCCTCTCGATAGTCGTAAGCGATCCAGCAGCAAGACAATCCCTCTCCCCTTGTGGGAGAGGGAGGGAGGAGCGAAGCGACGGAAGGGTGAGGGGGACGCTCGTTAAAGAACGTCTCGAACCCGACTCCCCCTCATCCGGCGCTTCGCGCTACCTTCTCCCACAAGGGGAAAAGGAAGAAAGGATATCAGAGACACGCCTCAAGATAGGCCTGGTCGAATCCGAACTGCCGCGCCTTCTCCAGCGTGTACGGCCGCAGGCCCATCGAGCGATATTCGCCGATGATCTTTCCGTCGGCGCTCTCGTCGAGATATTCGAACTTGAACAGCTCCTGGGTGACGATCACCGGGCCTTCCATGCCGATCACTTCGGTCACATTGGTCACGCGGCGCGAACCATCGCGCAGGCGCTTCACCTGGATGATCATCTCGACCGAATCGGCGATCTGGCGGCTGATGGCTTCCTTCGGCACCTTGATGTCCGACATCATCACCATGTTCTCCATACGGGCCAGGGCCTCGCGCGGGGAGTTGGCGTGGAGCGTACACATGGAGCCGTCATGGCCCGTGTTCATGGCGGCGAGCATGTCAAAACACTCGCTGCCGCGGATTTCGCCGAGGATGATACGGTCAGGGCGCATACGCAGGGCGTTCTTCACGAGATCGCGGATGCTGATCTCGCCCTGGCCTTCTAGATTGGCCGGGCGGGTTTCAAGCGGCAGCCAGTGCGGCTGCTGCAGGCGAAGTTCGGCCGCGTCCTCGATCGTCAGCACGCGCTCGCCCGGGTCGATCATCTTCGACAGGGCGTTGAGCATCGTCGTCTTGCCGGAACCGGTACCGCCGGAGATCACGACGTTGAAGCGGCAGGCGCCGGCGATCTTCAGCGCAGTGGCCATCTTCGGGCTCATCGAGCCGAAGCCGGCCATCATGTCGAGCGTAATCGGCTTGGCGGAGAATTTACGAATCGAGATCGCGGTGCCGCGCAGCGACAGCGGCGGCACGATGACGTTGACGCGGGAGCCATCCTTCAGGCGGGCGTCGGCCAGCGGGGTGGTCTGGTCGACGCGGCGGCCGACCGAGTTGCAGATTCGCTGCGCGATCTGGAACAGATGCTCCTCGTCGCGGAACTGGATATGTGCCAGCTCCAGCTTGCCCTTGCGCTCGACGAAGGTCTGCTCGGGCCCGTTGACCATGATGTCCGAGATGTTCGGATCGGCCAGCAGCTCTTCGAGCGGCCCGAGGCCGAGCAGCTCGTCGACCAGCACCTTTTCCAGCGCGAACTGCTCGCGCCGGTTGAGCGTCAGCTTCAGCTCGGCAAGCACCTCGCCGATAATCGGGCGGAATTCCTCCGCCAATTCGTCCTTGTTGAGCGTGGCGGCCGCTTCCGGATCGACTCGTTCGAGCAGGCGCGGCAACACCTGTTCCTTGATCTTGTGGATCGAGGCCTCGAAGCCCTCCACCTTGCTGCTGCCGGCGTCGCCGGAGGCGTTCTGCCGATCGGCAAGCCGCGCCATCGCCTCGGCATTGTTCGGATTGCCGGCCGATTCCGGCTCACCGGGAATGGGCAGGGTCGGCAGCGGCGGGAATTGATCCCCGCCCTCGGGTTCGCGTGGTGCCGTGCCGCCTTGCATCGGGCGCGCGACGCCGAACGCAGGCCGAGCTCCGGACCCGTTAGCCACTCCTGGGCGACGCCCAAATGCACTCATGCCGTTAGATTCCTCATGCTCGTCCGACAGGCGTAGCGGCCAAGGCTTGATAATTGACTAACCACATTGAGCTGGCCGCCGCGGCTTCGATCGCGTCCACGGTCAGTCGATCCCGGTCAGGAACGGACCCTTGGCGGTGGCGCGTGCGGTGCGTGGCTTGGTGTGCGCGAGCAGACGGAAATCCCGCGCCATGTGCGCCTGGTCGGCAAAGCCGTGCCGCGCTGCCTGATCCGCCAGGGTGGTGGCGGGCGCGGTGAGGTCTGCCATGGTCCGGCGGAACCGGATCAGCCTGAGATAGCTGCGCGGCGGTAATCCGACCACGCGCTCAAACCAGCGTTGCACGGTGCGATGTCCAAAGCCGCTGGCGCCGACGACATCGGCAACGCTGGTAGCGGCAAGCACATGCCGACCAAGCGGCTGGGGGGCTGCGGAGGCGAAGGCTTCAATCAGCCGTGGTGCAATCATATCGGGCTCGGCGAGCACCGACCCCGGCATGCCGTCGGCATCCAGCGCGATCCATTTTCCGGCAAAGGCGGGGCAGGGCGGGCCGCCCAGCATCGCCCAGGCCCAGGGCCAAAGCCTTATTCCGATGAAACGCGCATTCCCGGTCATCCGGAAGCGTACCGGTGTGAGATTCAGCCCCGTGGCGAAGAACGATGGCTGCTCCGTATCCCAGATGGAGCGCCCCTCGATACGCCGGATGATCTCGATACAGCCGTCGGGTGTCGCGTCCTGTTCGATCCACTCGCCCGCATCACCCCCGCCCGCGATCGTCCAGATCGCGGCGACCAGTCCGTCGAGCGCCGGCGGCAGGGGCAGTTCGGCATAGTCCACGCGCATGCTATCCCATGTCGTGTCGGTTCAAGCCAGCGCACCGACTGGCGGTTATGCCGGACCGACGTGATGAGGGAGGACAAGATGCGCCGGATGACCGTGTTGATCGCGACACTTACCCTGAACCTGCCCCTGTCCGGAGGCGCCGCCACGGCGCAGCAGGTGAGCCCGGTGTCGGAAGGGCTTCCGGGCTGGATGGCCGGCTGTTGGATCGAACAAAAAGGGACGAAATGGGCCGAGGAATGCTGGACGCCGCCGCGGGCAGGCATGATGCTCGGCTCCAGCCGGGCGGGCGACGGTGGGGCATTGCGGTCCTGGGAGGCTGCGCAGATCCTGCCGAACGACTCTGGCAAGCTGATCTATTGGGCCTCGCCCAACGGTAAAGGACGCTTTGCCTTTCCGCTCGCCTCGCGCACCGCGACGGAGATGGTGTTCGCCAATCCGGCGCACGATTACCCACAGCGCATCCGCTACTGGCGGGAAGGCGCTGCGCTCAACGCCGAGATTTCAATGCTGGACGGCAGCAAGCCGATGCGCTGGCACTTCAGCGCAATGCGTTAGGCGGCGCGCTCGGCGAGCACGGTCAGGCCGGCGGCGCTGACCTCGGCGAAACCACCCTCGATCGCGATCGTCTCGGGCTCGCCCTTTTCGGTGCGATAGATCGACAGCGCGCCGTCGCGGATCGTCGACATGACCGGCGCATGGCCTTCGAGCACGCCGAAATCGCCCTCGCTGCCGGGGACGACGACCATATAAACCTCCTCCGAACGAACGAGCTTCTCAGGAGTGACGAGTTCGAAGTGCAGCATTTCCGTTCCTCACTCCCCTCCCGCTTGCGGGAGGGGCTGGGGGTGGGCTCGCGCTCACCCGCCGATGTTGCGTCCAGTTTTGGCCGGGCGCCCACCCCTTAATCCCCTCCCGCAAGCGGGAGGGGAGGAAGAAGAAGTTACGCGTCCTGCGCCATCTTCTCGGCCTTGGCGATCGCTTCTTCGATGCCGCCGACCATGTAGAAAGCGCTCTCGGGCAGGTGATCATATTCGCCTTCGACCACTGCCTTGAAGCTCTTCACGGTATCTTCGAGCTGCACGAACTTGCCCGGGATGCCGGTGAAGACCTCGGCGACGTGGAAAGGCTGAGACAGGAAGCGCTGAATTTTCCGCGCACGCGACACGGTGAGACGATCGTCTTCGGAAAGCTCGTCCATGCCGAGAATGGCGATGATGTCCTGCAGCGACTTGTACTTCTGCAGCGTCGACTGAACGGCACGGGCAGTCTCGTAATGCTCCTGGCCGACGACACGCGGCTCGAGCACGCGCGAGGTGGAGTCGAGCGGATCGACCGCCGGGTAGATGCCCAGCTCCGAGATCGCGCGGTTCAGCACGGTCGTCGCGTCGAGATGGGCGAAGGACGTTGCTGGCGCCGGATCGGTAAGATCGTCGGCAGGCACGTAGATCGCCTGCACCGAGGTGATCGAACCCTTGTTGGTCGAGGTGATGCGCTCCTGCAGCGCGCCCATGTCGGTCGACAGCGTCGGCTGATAGCCCACGGCCGACGGAATACGGCCGAGCAGTGCCGACACTTCCGAACCCGCCTGGGTGAAGCGGAAGATGTTGTCGACGAAGAACAGCACGTCCTGGCCTTCGACGTCGCGGAAATATTCGGCGATCGTCAGGCCCGAGAGCGCGACGCGGGCGCGGGCGCCCGGCGGCTCGTTCATCTGGCCATAGACCAGCGCGACCTTCGAACCCTCGGACTGCGGATTGCCATCGGCGTCCTTGGCGATGACGCCTGCGTCGAGGAACTCGTGGTACAGATCGTTGCCCTCACGGGTACGCTCGCCGACGCCCGCGAACACCGAGGTGCCGCCGTGCCCCTTGGCGATGTTGTTGATCAGTTCCTGGATGAGCACGGTCTTGCCCACGCCGGCGCCGCCGAACAGGCCGATCTTGCCGCCCTTTGCGTACGGAGCGAGCAGGTCGATGACCTTGATGCCGGTGACCAGAATGGCGCTCTCGGTCGACTGGTCGACGAACAGCGGGGCCGAAGCATGGATCGGGGCGGTGTCGGTGTGGCCGACCGGACCGCGCTCGTCGATCGGCTCGCCGATGACGTTCAGAATGCGGCCGAGCGTCTTCGGGCCGACCGGCACGCGGATCTGCGACCCGGTGTCAGTGACGGACTGACCGCGGGTCAGGCCCTCGGTCGCGTCCATCGCGATCGTGCGGACGGTGTTCTCGCCGAGATGCTGCGCAACTTCGAGTACCAGGCGGTTGCCGTTGTTGCTGGTCTCAAGCGCCGAAAGAATGGCAGGCAGGTGGCCTTGGGGGAAGGCGACGTCGACAACGGCGCCGATGACCTGGCTGATGCGGCCGACATTGTTGGTCGTCGCGATCGGCGCGGTCGTCTCGGGAGCTGCTGCCTTTGCACGCGGCTTGCGGGCAGGCTTCTCGGTGGTCGGGGCTGCGGTTGCCATCGTTCTTTCCTTGCTTCGGACTGCTTAGAGCGCTTCGGCGCCAGAGATGATTTCGACCAGTTCCGTGGTAATCGCGGCCTGGCGGGTGCGGTTGTACTGGATCGTCAGCTTGTTGATCATGTCGCCGGCATTGCGCGTGGCATTGTCCATGGCGGTCATGCGGCTGCCCTGTTCCGATGCTGCGTTCTCGAGCAGAGCGCGGAACACCTGGATCGCGACGTTGCGCGGCAGCAGATCGGCCAGGATCGATTCTTCGTCGGGCTCATATTCGACCGCAGCGCCACCATCGGCGACGGGCGCCGCATTGGTGTCGATCGCGACTGGAATGATCTGGCGACCGATCGGCTCCTGCACCAGCGCCGACTGGAAGCGGGCGTAGAACAGGTGGGCGATATCGAACTCGCCTGCCTCGAAGCGCGCGATCACGTCATCGGCCACCGCGCGGGCATCGGCAAACGCCACCCGCTTGATGTGACCCATCTCGTGATCGGCAACGACCAGGTTAGGGTAGAAGCGCTTGAGTACGCGGCCCTTCTTGCCGGCGATGTAGATCTTGACCGTCTTGCCCTCGGCGATCAGTTCCTCGGCCTTGCGGCGAGCCGCACGGACGATGTTGGTGTTGAACGCACCAGCCAGGCCGCGCTCGCTGGTCGCGACGATCAGCAGGTGAACCTGGTCCTTGCCGGTGCCGGCAAGCAGCTTCGGCGAGGATTCGCTGACGCTCACCTTGGCGGCGAGGCTCGCCATCACCTTTTCCAGCCGCTCGGCATAGGGGCGGCCGGCGACGGCCGCCTCCTGCGCACGGCGCAGCTTCGCGGCGGCGACCATCTTCATCGCCTTGGTGATCTTCTGCGTCGACTTCACCGAGCCGATGCGGATCTTGAGGGCCTTAAGAGATGCCATCTTGGTCCTTCTTGTGCTCCCGCGAAGGCGGGAGCCCAGACTGGGTCCCCGCCTTCGCGGGGACACAAGTTAGTTGTTACGCAAAGGTCTTCGCGAAGGCGTCGAGCGCAGCCTTCAGCTTGCCCTTGGCTTCGTCACCCAGATCCTTGGTGTCGCGGATCAGGCCGAGCACGTCGGCATGGTTGGCGCGCAGGTCGGCGAGCATCGCCGCCTCGTAACGCACCACGTCCTGCACTGCGACGGTGTCGAGATAGCCGTTGGTTCCGGCGAAGATCGACGCGGTCTGCTCCTCGAACGGCAGCGGGCTGAACTGCGGCTGCTTCAGCAGCTCGGTCAGGCGCGCGCCGCGGTTGAGCAGCTTCTGGGTCGAGGCATCGAGATCCGAACCGAACTGAGCGAAGGCGGCCATCTCGCGATACTGCGCCAGCTCGAGCTTGATCGAGCCCGACACCTTCTTCATCGCCTTGGTCTGCGCGGCCGAGCCGACGCGGCTCACCGACAGGCCGACGTTGATCGCGGGGCGGATGCCGGCGAAGAACAGGTCGGTTTCGAGGAAAATCTGGCCGTCGGTGATCGAGATCACGTTGGTCGGGATGTAGGCGGACACGTCGCCGGCCTGGGTCTCGATGATCGGCAGCGCGGTCAGCGAGCCCGAGCCATTGTCCTTGTTCATCTTCGCGGCGCGCTCGAGCAGGCGCGAGTGGAGATAGAACACGTCGCCGGGATAAGCTTCGCGGCCCGGCGGACGGCGCAGCAGCAGCGACATCTGGCGATAGGCCACGGCCTGCTTCGACAGATCGTCGAACACGATCAGCGCGTGCATGCCGTTGTCACGGAAATACTCGCCCATCGCGGTGCCGGTATAGGGCGCGAGGAACTGCAGCGGGGCAGGGTCGGACGCGGTCGCGGCGACGACGATGGAGTAATCCATCGCGCCATTCTCGGTCAGCGTGCGGACGAGCTGTGCGACGGTCGAGCGCTTCTGGCCGACCGCGACATAGATGCAATACAGCTTCTTCGACTCGTCGTCGCCGGCGTGGTCGTTCTTCTGGTTGATGAAGGTGTCGATCGCGACGGCCGACTTGCCGGTCTGGCGATCGCCGATGATCAATTCGCGCTGGCCGCGGCCGACGGGGACGAGGGCGTCGATCGCCTTCAGGCCGGTCTGGACGGGCTCATGCACCGAGGTGCGCGGGATGATGCCCGGCGCCTTCACTTCGACGCGGCTGCGCTGGTCGGAAACGATCGGGCCCTTGCCGTCGATCGGATTGCCGAGGCCGTCGACCACGCGGCCGAGCAGGCCCTTGCCGATCGGAACGTCCACGATCGTACCGGTCCGCTTGACGACGTCGCCTTCCTTGATCTCCGAGTCCGACCCGAAGATCACGACGCCGACATTGTCGGCCTCGAGGTTGAGCGCCATGCCCTGCACGCCATTGGAGAATTCGACCATCTCGCCGGCCTGGACATTGTCCAGCCCGTGGATGCGCGCGATGCCGTCGCCGACCGACAGCACCTGGCCGGTTTCGGAGACCTGGGCCTCGGTACCGAACGAAGCGATCTGGTCCTTGATGACCTTCGAGATTTCAGCGGCGCGGATATCCATTGTCAGCCTTTCCCAACAGCGTGAGCTGTCAGCCTTTCATTGCGTGCGCGAGAGTGTTGAGACGGGTCTTGATCGAACTATCGATCATCTGCGAGCCGATCTTCACGACCAGTCCGCCAAGCAGGGTGGGATCGACCGACAGGTCGATGGCAACGTCGCGACCGATGCGGGTGCGAAGCTGCTGCTTCAGCGCCTCGACCTGGGCCGCGGACAGCGGATGTGCCGAAGTGACTTCAGCGGTCGTCTCGCCGCGATGATTGGCGGCGAGCGCGCGGAACGCGCGGATGATCGCGGGCAGCTGGGCCAGGCGACGATTGTCGGCGAGCACACCAAGGAAGTTCCTGGTGGTGCCGTCGACGCCGAGTGCATCGGCAGTCGCAGCGACGGCCCTGGCGGCATCCTGACGGCTCACCAGCGGGCTTGCGACCAGCCGGGCGAACTCCTCCGACTGCTCGAGCGCAGCGCGCACGTTTGCCAGGCTCGCCTCGACAGCGTCGATCGTCTTAGAATCGCGGGCAAGCTCGAAGAGCGCGGTGGCATAGCGACCGCTTAAGCTTGCTTGAATACCGCCGGATGTCTCCACGCGATCGAAATCCTCGTTTGGAACTGTTGGCGACCCATACGAAAAGGGAGGCCGGAATCGGCCCCCCTGATGGGTCGCCGCGCGGTTAGCATCGGGTTGCGCGGGATGCAACCCGAGTCAGCCCCGCCGCCTTGAGCCTGTCTATATAATATAGGGCGGATTTTGTCATGCGTGGCACTGGTCGTCCTCGCATGATTTCCTGCTCGTAACGATTCTTCCTCAGATTCACGCAACTGTAACAATCAGTTAACCATGCGTTTGCGTCTTGCCGACCATAGCCCGGCCATGCCTCGCCCAGACATCGCCACTGCCCTTGCGGCTTTCAAGCAAACCGCCTCACCGGCGTTGCAGCACTTCGCTGCGTGGCGGGAATCGGGGGGCGGCAGTATCCGGTCCCAGCTTCGCCGTATCGTCTGGAGCCTGCTTGGCATCCAGGCGCTGCTCGCCATCGCGCTGATCGGGACCACGATCAGCACCAGCCATGGGGTGCGCTCGCTCGTGCTCGACAGGCTCGATCCGATCGGGGAACTGCAGCGGGTCAATGACAGCTATGTCACCGCCCTCCTCACCGCGCAGAAGGTGCAGAGCGGCAATCTCTCCGCCGACAGCGCGATCAGCGCGATCGAGGAGGCGCGGGCCACCATTCGCAGCAACTGGCAATCCTTTTCGGGCCAGGTGCTGGACCGGCGCCGCAATGCCGCCGTCGCACAGGTGGCCGACGCACGCAGGGACGCCGATGCGGCGATCGGGCGCCTGGTCGACCTGCTGCGCAGCCACCGCGTCGATCAGCTCGATTTCTTCGTCAGCGGTGCGCTCTATGCCGCGATCGATCCGCTCACCGGCGCCACCAACGGCCTGATCGACGATCTGCGCGCCGATGCGGCGCGGGAACGGGCTGCGCTCGAACGGGGTTTTGTGACCGCCTATGTCATTGTCGCGCTGGTCACCCTGCTCGCGGCGCTGATCGGCTGGTGGGGCATGCGCATGCTGACCTTGCGGATCGAGCAGCCACTTGCCCGGATCGCGGTCGCGACGAGCGACATCACCCTTGAGCGCGACAATACGCCGATCCCTGGCCTCGACCGTGCCGACGAGATCGGCGAGATCGCCCGCGCCCTGGCCTTTGCACGCAAGCGATCGGGCGATGCGCGGCGGCTGAGCGAGGAATCGCACCGCGCCAATGAAGCGCTCCATCGCCGTCAGGTCGCCGAGCATGAGGGGCGGGCGAAACGCGCCGCCGATCTCGACGCATTGTTCGCCGTGTTCGAGCGCGAGGCGGGCCTTGTCGTGCGAGACCTCATCTCGGCCGGCCCGGCCTTGCGCGAAACGGCGAATGCCATGTCCGGCGAGGCCGGCACGACCGAGCATCATGCCCTCGCGACCGCGGCGCTGGCGGAACAGAGCGCATCGAGCGCGCGTACCATTGCCCAGTCCGGCTCGGCGCTCGCCGAGGCGATCGAGCGCATCAGCGACGAAGCGCATGAATCCAAGACCGGTGCCGCCCATGTCAGGGCGCGCACCCTCGAAGGCCGGGCCCATGCCGAATCGCTCGGCGTGCTGGTCGGCGAGATCGCCGGGGTGCTCGATTTGATCTCGGCCGTGGCGGGGCAGACCAACCTGCTGGCGCTCAACGCCACGATCGAGGCGGCGCGCGCCGGCGACGCCGGGCGCGGCTTCGCGGTGGTCGCCGACGAGGTGAAGAGCCTCGCACGCCAGACACAGGCAGCGGCCGGCCGCATCGAATCGCGCCTCGCCGCGGTCTCGCATGCGAGCGATACGGTGCTGGAGACCATCCAGTCGGTCGATTCGCTTGCCGCGGATCTCGATCGTTCGGCCGCCAATGTGGCGGGCGCCGTCGAGCAGCAGCGCGACATGACGCGCCGCATCGCCGCCGCCATCGCCGAGGTGGAGGGCGGCACCTCCGACGCGGCCGCAAATATGCAGATGCTGCGCGAGCGTGCGGAACGCTCGCGTCGCAGCGCCGAGGATGTGGCTCGCACCGCCGAGGCCGTGGCGGGCGGGGTCGAGACGCTACGTAGCCGGATCAACCGCCTAATGGACGACGTACGGGTGGCGTGAGAACGAGGCTCGCCAGCATCCAGAGGATTGCTAGAATGCCACAGGGGGGCGCCGCGCCGGCGTTCGCAATATCATAAGGATGACGATGAAAGCCCTGTTCCTTCTAGCCGCCGCGCTCGCCACGGCTTCCGCCGGCGCTGCCGATACGGCGGCGCCTGCCGGTTTCCGGGTCGGTGGGGTCGAGTTCTCCCTGCCCCTGCCGGCGGGCTATTGTATGCCGCAAGGCGTGCAGGTTGATATCGCGCAAATGATCGCGGCGGCTGACCCCAACAGCGTCACGGATCTGACATTGGTGCAATGTGGCGTTACGATCGGCACTGGCGCCAATGATTATACGCTTATCAAGACTCCAAAGGCGGCCTTGGGGATGACGGTCGATCGGCCGCAATTGCTCGCTTCCCTCGGTGCTGAGTTCGACAAGCCAGAGACCCTCAAATTTTTGCAGTCTGAGGAGTTCGATAAGCAGGTATCGGAAGACGCGGGTAAGGCCATTCCCGGCAAGCCGCAATTCACTGGCGATATAAAGCCGATCGGGCGGGACGATGTCTGCGCCTATATGGGCGGCACCACGAAGGTCACAGGAAACGGGACAAGCTATCTCCAGGCAGTCGGAACCTGCATCACCAGCATCGGCAACCGGGTGGTCGTGGTGAATCGCTATGGTATCAAGACGGATGACGCCGGCGTCGCGATATTGCTACGCCAGGCCAAGGCGCTGGCCCTGACGATTAAGGCGGCGCCTCCGGCCTGATGCTTTGACCGCAAGCCTCGGGATGTGGCGCGTATCGGCGCCGCCTATATCGGCACCATGACACAGCAACTCGCCATTAACGCCGATACCGCCTGGGCCGCCTTCGAACGGCGCGATCGGGCTTATGACGGTCATTTCGTCGGTGCGGTCACCTCGACCGGTATCTATTGCAAGCCGAGCTGCCCGGCGCGGCACCCGAAACGGGAGAATGTCCTGTTCTACCGCGACGGTGCCGAGGCGCGGGAGGCGGGGTTCCGCGCCTGCCTGCGCTGCAAGCCCGACGAGGTTGGCCGTGACAGGGTGGCGGTGGCGCAGGCGGTCGCGCTGATCGAGGCGGACGAGGACGGTATCGGGCTCGAAGAGCTGGCTGCCCGGGTCGGTTACGCGCCGCACCATTTCCACCGCCTGTTCAAGCGTGCGACCGGCGTGACCCCGGCCGCCTATGCCCGCGGCCTGAAGGCGCAGCGCGCGGCCAAGGCGCTGATCGACGAGGATAGTGTCACCCAAGCGATCTACGGGGCGGGCTATTCGGCCCCCAGCCGTTTCTATGAAGGCGGCGCCAAGCGGCTCGGCATGACGCCGAGTGCTTGGCGCAAGGGCGGGGCAGGGGTGACGATCCGCTGGACCATCGCCGATACCAGCCTCGGCCCGATGCTTGTCGCGGCGACCGACAAGGGCCTGTGCCGCGTATCGTTCGACGAGGACGAGCAGGCATTGAAGGTGCGTTTTCCCAAGGCCGAGATTGCGCCGGGTGGCGCTGCGCTGGCCGATCTGGCGGCGCGTGTCGTGGCGAGCGTCGAATCGCCCGAGCGCCATCATGACCTGCCGCTCGACGTACAGGGCACCGCGTTCCAGGAGGCGGTGTGGCAGGCGCTTCGTGCCATCCCGGCGGGGGAGACGCGCAGCTATAGCGAACTTGCCGCAATCGCGGGCAATCCAAAGGCGGTCCGCGCGGCGGGCACTGCCTGCGGCCAGAACCAGGTTGCGGTGGTCATCCCCTGCCATCGCGCCCAGCGCAGCGACGGCACGCTTGGCGGCTATGCGTACGGCCTCGACCGTAAGGTGGTGCTGCTCAAGCGGGAGGGCGGGGCATGAGCGGTTTTACCATCACCGGTCTCGACCCGGCGCCGTTCGTGCCCCTCTACGGCTTCAGCGACGCCGAGCTCGCCGGCCTGGGCGTCGTCCGCATGGCCGTCGACGCGAAACCCGGCTTTCCCTGCCGCGTCTCCCTCGAGGATGCCGTGCCTGGCGAGCATGTGCTGCTGCTCAACTATGAGCATCTGCCGGTCGCCTCGCCCTATCGCCAGCGCCATGCGATCTTCGTGCGCGACGGGGCGACCAAAGCCGCGCGGTTCGAGAATGAGGTGCCCGAACAGCTCGCAATCCGCACCCTGTCGGTCCGCGCCTATGATGCGAATGGCATGATGACCAACGCCGACCTTACCGAGGGCCGCAATCTGCCCGCGCTGATCGACCGGTTTTTCGCCGATCCGGCGGTCGCCTGGCTCCACGCTCATAATGCGAAGCGCGGCTGTTTTGCCGCCAGGATCGACCGCACCTGATTTTGCGTCGGTCGGCGATGGCCGCTACGCTCCTTCGATCATCGAGGGGGATATATGGAAGCGATCAAGCCCGTCACGCCGCCGAACATCCTGGTCTGGCGGATCGTGCATTTCCCGCTGGTGCTGCTGCTGATCGGCATCGCCTTCATGATCGGAGCGGGGATGACCTCGACTCTGGTCAGCCGCGCCATTCCGCACGCCAAGAATGACTGGCTGGCGGTTGGGGTCGCCGTCATCGTCGCGGCGATCTTCGTCGCCTTCTACTGGGCCTTTGTGCGACTGGTCGAACGTCGCCCGGTCGTTGCCGAATTCGCGCTTAACGGCTGGGCGAAGGAACTGGGTGCTGGCCTGCTCGGCGGCGTCCTGCTCTTCTCGGTCGTGGTCGGCATCATTGCCGCGCTTGGCGGATATCGGGTGATCGGCCAGAATCCCGTCGCGGTATTGCTACCGGTGCTCGCTATCTCGATCACGTCGGGCGTAACCGAGGAGATCATGCTGCGGGGTGTCTTCTTCCGGCTGGTCGAATCCTGGCTGGGCAGCTGGATCGCCCTGGTACTGTCTGCCGTTCTGTTTGGAGCGCTGCATCTCAGAAACCCGAACGCGTCCTTGCTGGCCGGCTTCGCGATTACGCTGGAGGCAGGTATCATGCTCGCCGCGCTCTATATGCTGACGCGTCGGCTGTGGGCGGCAATCGGGCTTCATGCCGCGTGGAATTTCTCGCAGGGCGGCATCTACGGCATCCCCGTTTCCGGATTCAAGCAGGACGGTATTCTCGTCCCGCGTATCAGCGGCTCGGACCTGCTGACCGGGGGCTCGTTCGGCGCGGAGAACTCGCTGCCCGCGATCATCGTCTGCACTGCATTCGGCGTCGCGCTGCTTGTCCTCGCGCATCGTCGCGGACGGTTCGTCCAGCCCTTCTGGATACGAAAGGCTTAGTCAGCCGATTTGCAGGAATAGACGATCTTCTCATTGGGATAGGCCGGCAGCAGGGTGCGGATCGCGCTCTGCTGGGTCGCCAGATTGGCGCGGCCCGCCTCGTCCGGGGTGCAGGCCTTGATCGTCACCTGGGTTCGGATCTTGCGCAAGGCGTCCATCTGCGCCGCGGTCAGGAAATATTGCTGGTTGGAATAGGTCCGGGTCGCCGGGTCGAACTGCAGGACCGATACCGTCTGGTCCTCGGTCGGCACGAGGATACGGTCCCATTTGCTGCCATTCTCGGCATATTGGGTGCGCCCGTTCATGCAACCGGCCGCGCCCCAGTCGATCTTCAGTTCCTCGACCGAGGAGGAGACGACCCTGCTGCGCTCCGGCACCACGGTGCACACCATCTTGCCGAGCGCGGCGGTTGAGGAAATGGCAGGCGCATGGGTTGGCGCGGTTTCTGGCGGCAGGGTCACCTCGCCGCTTGGCCGGGTGAAGAACACCACCGCCGATGCGAGCATCAGCACGCCACCGGCCGCTGCAGCCCAGACCGCCTCGCGCCGCTTGCGCCGTATTTCGAGCAGCCCGGCGCCGCCGATCGCCAGCGCGCCCGCCACCAGCAGCACGGCGGCCAGTGCGATGATGTTCTCGCGGTACCGCTCGGCGGCGACGCGCGCATTGCCGAGCGCCTGTTCGCGCACGATCGCAGCCTTGGCCGCTGCGTCGCGCTTCGCGGCGTCCGCTTCGGCGTTTGCCCGCGCATCGGCCTCGCTGTCCTGCTTCACCCGGTCGAGGATGCTGGTGCAGGGCGTGCCGACCGCCGGATAGTTCTGCTTCGCGTCGCGCAGGAACGCCGCCAGTTCCGAATCGGCGATGGCGAAGCCGAAGCTCGAATCGCCCTCCTCGCTCTTCGTGAAGGAGGAATTCACGCCGATCACCCGACCGCACGGATCGAGCAGCGGCCCGCCCGAATTGCCGCGCGCGATATTGGCGGTGTGCAGCAGCACATCGACGCCCGACATCGCCCGCCGGCCGGAGAACACGCCCTCCGACCGGATCGGCGACAGTGGGTGGATATAGTCGACCGCCGAGCGCGCCGTCGCGAGATCGACATTGCCCGGATAGCCGAGCGCGGTGACTGGCGCGCCTTCTTCGACCGGCCCGGTATAGAGCGCGACCGTCGGCAGTCGCGTACCGGTGAACTCGATCAGCGCAAGGTCGCGCGCCGCGTCGATCGCAATGACCTTGCCCTCATAGCTCTTGGCCCCTTCGGACGGAACCACGCCGACCACGACATTGTCGGGATAGCGCTTGGCCAGTTCGACGACATGCGCATTGGTGACGATCCGGTTGGGCGCGACCGCGAAGCCGCTGCCATGGCCGAAGCCGACCACCTCGTCATCGACCACCGCGATGGTGACGATGCGCACGACCCCGCGGCCGGTGGCCGAGATGTCGTCGGCCTGCGCCGGCACGGTGACGGCGCTCAGGGCCAGGAACAGGATCGCGAGCAGGTGCCGGATCGAGCGGTGAAGCGGTGCGGAAGGCATGGCGCGATTCTGACAGGAACCCCGGCCGGAAGACAGAGAGAATATGCGCCGGAATGGCCCGGGAATATCATTGCCCCGCAAAACCGCCTCCCTCCGCCGCGTCGCCGTCAGACGAAGCTGTAAGGATCGATGTCCACCACGACGCGAACCTTGCTCGGCCAGTCGAGCTTGCCCAGCCAGTCGCGGATCACGTCCTGCACGTCGAGCGCGCGCCGGGCATGCACCAGCAGGCGGAACCGGTGCCGCCCGCGCAGCATGGCGAGCGGGGCAGGGGCGGGGCCATACACCTCCATCGCCTCCAGCCTTGGCGCGGTGCGACCGATCAGCGTCGCGATCTCCTGTGCGGCGGCCTGGTCCTCGCTAGACACCACGATGCCCGCGAAGCGCCCGAAAGGTGGGGCGCCCGCCTCGCGCCGGGATTCGGTCTCGGCTTCGTAGAATGCCTCGGCATCGCCGGTGACCAGCGCGCGCATCACCTGCGCGTCCGGGCTATGGGTCTGGATATAGACATGCCCCGGCTTCTCGCCGCGCCCGGCGCGCCCGGCCACCTGCATGATCTGCTGGAAGGTCCGCTCCGACGCGCGCAGGTCGCCGCCGGCAAGCCCCAGATCGGCGTCGATCACCCCGACCAGGGTCAGGTTGGGGAAATGATAGCCCTTGGTGACGAGCTGGGTGCCGACCACGATGTCGATATCGCCCGCTTCCATGCGATGGACGAATTCTGCCGCCTTGGCCGGCGACCAGATCGTGTCCGAGGTGACGACCGCCGTCTTCGCCGCCGGGAACAGCGCGCGTACTTCGTCCGCGATCCGCTCGACGCCAGGGCCGACCGCGACCAACGTGTCCTCGTTGCTGCATTCCGGGCAGGCGCGCGGCACCGGCTCGACATGGCCGCAATGATGACAAGCGAGGCGGCTGACCAACCGGTGCTCCACCATCCACGCCGTGCAATTGGGGCATTGGAAGCGGTGCCCGCAGGTCCGGCACAGGGTGAGCGGCGCATAGCCGCGTCGGTTGAGGAACAGCAGCGACTGTTCGCCGCGTTCGAGCCGTTCCTCGATTCCCTTCACGATCGCCGAGGCAATCCAGCGGCCGCGTTCGGGCGGATTGGCGATCAGGTCGATCGCCTCGATCGCCGGCATCTCGGCAGCGCCCCAACGCCCCGGAAGCTTCAGTTCGGCGTAACGCCCCAGCGCAACCTGCTGGCGGGTTTCGATCGCCGGCGTGGCCGAGGCAAGGATCACGGGGCATTTCTCGAACAGCCCGCGCATCACCGCCACGTCGCGGGCGTGATAATGCACGCCTTCTTCCTGCTTGAAGCTCGTCTCATGCGCCTCATCGACCACGATCAGGCCGAGATTGGCATAGGGCAGGAACAGCGAGGAGCGCGCACCGACCGTCACCAGTGCCTGGCCGCTCGCGATGGCGCGCCACGCGCGGCGGCGCTGCGACTGGCGCAGGCCCGAATGCCAGGCGACCGGCGCGACGCCGAAGCGCGCGGCGAAACGCTGAAGGAACGGCTCGGTCAGCGCGATCTCGGGCAGCAGGACGAGGGTCTGCCGCCCGGCGCGGATCGCGGCGGCCACCGCCTCGAAATAGACCTCGGTCTTACCCGACCCGGTGACGCCATCGAGCAGGGTCGGCTTGAACGCCTCAGCTTCGACATCGGCGATCAGCACCTTTGCCGCCGCGCGCTGGTCCGGCGACAAGGCGGGCACGCCATGGTCGGGGTCGGGCACCGGGAAGGGGCTGTCGATATCGACCTCGACCGCTTCGAGCACGCCGGTTTTCACCAGCCCGCGTATCACCGCGTCGGAAACATCGGCGGCCAGCGCCAGTTCGCGGATCAGCCCCTGGCGGTCGCCGATGCGTTCCAGCGCCTGCTGGCGTTGCGGCGTCAGGCGTTCGGGTAATTCTCCGGTCGCGCGATACTCCAGAACGGTCCGCCCGCCTTCGAGCGCCGAGGTCGAGGCAAGCGCCATGCGCGCGACCGAGGCGGGCGGGGCGAGATAATAATTGGCAGTCCACTCGATCAGCCGGCGCAGCGGCGCTCCGAGCGGCGGGGCGGGCAATACGCTGACCAGATTACGCAGCCGGTTGTCGCCGACCTCGGCATCGGACGGCATGTTCTCCGGCTCCCACACCACGCCGATCAACTGGCGCGGGCCGAGCGGCGCGACGACGATCGACCCCGGCTCGACCTGCATCCCGTGGGGGACGCGATAGTCGAGCGGGCCGAGCGCTGAATTCATGACGAGGACTCGGGCGCGGGACACGGCGCTCATATGGCGGCTCTGCGCGCTCGCGCAAAGCTTCCGCATGAAGCCGCTTCGGCGCTATGGTCGGATCATGTCCGGTCTCGCTCCCGATTTCGCCGATCATCTCCGCCGCGACCGACGGCGATCGGTGCATACGATCCGCGCCTATGAAGCGACGGCCAACCGGCTGCTGCATTTCCTCGAAAGCCATTGGGGCGGGCCGGTGATGCGCGAATCGCTGGGCAAGGTCGCTGCGGCCGACCTGCGCGCGTATCTCGCGCTCCGGCGCGGCGAAGGGCTGGGCAATGCCTCGGCCGCGCGGGAATTGTCCGCGGTGCGCGCCTTTCTGATCTTTGCCGGCGGGGCGGGGGCGGCGCCCCGGCTCAGGGGGCCGCGCGTCAAGAAGGGCGTGCCGCGCCCGGTTTCGCCCGATGAGGCGGTGTCGCTGGCCGAGGATGTCGAGGAGAACGCCGCCGAACCCTGGATCGGCGCGCGCGACTGGGCGGTGCTGATGCTGCTCTACGGCGCCGGCCTGCGCGTCGGGGAGGCGACCGGGCTGACGGGCGCGGTGCTCCCCCTCGGCCCGACGCTCAGCGTGACCGGCAAGCGCGACAAGACCCGGATCGTGCCGCTGCTGCCCCAGGTGCGCGAGGCGATCGAGGCGTATGTGGCGCTCTGCCCCTGGCCCATCGCACGCGACACGGCGCTGTTCCGCGGCGCCAAGGGCGGCCCGCTGCTGCCCGCGATCGTGCGGCGCGCGGTGCAGGCGGCACGGACGCGGCTCGGCCTGCCCGAGCGGACGACGCCGCATGCGCTTCGGCACAGTTTCGCGACTCATCTGTTGGGGCGCGGAGCTGACCTCCGCGCACTGCAGGAGCTGCTCGGCCATGCCAGCCTGAGCTCGACCCAGATCTATACCGCGGTCGATGCGGCGCATTTGCTCGATGTCTACCGCAACGCGCATCCACGGGCTTAGTAGATTTCCCTCGGGGCAAGCCCCTCTCTTCCGTTCGTTTCGAGCGAAGTCGAGAAACCGGGCCAAGCGCTAAATCAATGTTTCTCGACTTCGCTCGAAACGAACGGAAAGGGAGATGAAGCCAACAAGGAGGCAGCCTAGGCCCGAGCCTTCCACGTCAGCAGCCGCCAGAGATAGGACAGCACGATCCCGACCAAGATCGCCAGCGCAGCCGGCCCGACATAGCGGTCAAGCTCGCGGAAATTCGCGCCGAGATAATAGCCGGCCCAGGTCAGGAAGGCGTTCCAGATCGCGCTGCCCGCCGCGGTCCAGAGCAGGAAGCGCCAATGCGGCATGCAGGTCATGCCGGCAGGCAGGGAGACCATGGTACGGAAGGTCGGCATGAAGCGGAACACGAACACGATCCATTCGCCGTGCCGCGTGAAGAAAGCATGGAGCCGCTCGACATCATGCCATTCGACCGTCAGCCAGCGGCCATATCGGTCGAACCAGGGCTTCAGGCCGCGATAGCCGAAGCGTCGACCGATCGCGTACCAGAAATAATTGCCCAGGACGGTGCCCGCCGTGCCCGCGGCCAGCAGCGGCACGACCTCCATCTGTCCGCGCGCAACGGCCATGCCGCCGAGCCCCATGATCACCTCGGATGGGATCGGCGGAAAGACATTCTCCAGCACCATCAGCAGGAAGATGCCGAAATAGCCGCCCCATGCGGTGAGATCGATGATGAACTCGGTCACGCTTCATCCCCCTCCCGCTTGCGGGAGGGGTTAGGGGAGGGCGTGTCCAAATTGAGGGCGGCTCGCGTGCGGACAGGCCCTCCCCCGACCCCTCCCGCAAGCGGGAGGGGAGTTTTAGGCACCCTTTGCCACCTTCGCCTCGATCGCATCCCAGATCAGGCCCGCCACGTCGGTCCCGTCGAACCGCTCGATCGCGACGATGCCGGTGGGCGAGGTGACGTTGATCTCGGTCAGCCATTTGCCGCCGATCACATCGATGCCCACGAACAGCAGGCCGCGCTTCTTGAGTTCGGGGCCGAGCACCGCGCAGATCTCCTGCTCCTCGATCGTCAGCACGGTCTTCTCGGCAGAACCGCCGACCGCGAGGTTGGACCGAATCTCGCCCGCGCCGGGCACGCGGTTGATCGCGCCCGCAACCTCGCCGTCGACCAGCACGATACGCTTGTCGCCCTTGGCCACATCGGGAAGGAAGGCCTGGATCATGTGCGGCTCGCGATAGGCGGTGTTGAACACCTCGATCAGCGCGGACAGGTTTGCGCCGTCGCTGCCGACCTTGAAGATCGCCTTGCCGCCATTGCCGTGCAGCGGCTTGACCACGATCTCGCCGTGCGTGGCGAGGAAGGCGCGCGCCTCGTCGAGCGAGCGCGTGACGAGCGTCGGCGGCATGAAGCGCGCATAATCGAGCACGAACACCTTTTCGGGCGCATTGCGGACGCTGGCGGGGTCGTTCACCACCAGGGTCTGGTGCGCGATGCGTTCGAGCAGATGGGTCGCGGTGATGTAACCCAGGTCGAAGGGCGGGTCCTGCCGCATCAGCACGACATCGGCGTCCTTGCCGAGATCGAGGCTGGCCCCTTCCCCGAAGGTGAAATGATTGCCGACGACGCGCTGCACCGTCACCGGATGCGCCTTGGTCCAGACGCGGCCGTCAGAATAATTCAGGTCCTCGGCGGTGTAATGGAACAGCCTGTGTCCGCGCGCCTGCGCCGACAGCATCAGCGCAAAGGTCGAATCGCCCGCGATGTTGATCGAATCGAGCGGGTCCATCTGGACGGCCACGGTGAGCATCAGGGGACCTCTTGTTCGTGCGGTGGTGGCGGCGATGTAGGGTGGGTCGGCACGGAAGTCACCCGATCCACGCATTCTCGATATGACGCGGCCGCGTGCCAGGGGCGATCAGGATCACATCCACGCGGATATCATCGCCGGGGCCGGCATATCTGGGCATGAGGAATTCAGCTGCCGCGGCGACGCGGGAGAGACGGCGTTCGTCGATCGCGAAGTCCAGATCGGCGCCGGTCTTGCGCATCTTCACCTCGACGAAAGCGATCAGGTTGCCCCGCCGCGCGACGAGGTCGACCTCGCCGGCGGGGGTGCGCACGCGGCGGTCGAGGATGCGCCAGCCCTTGAGGCGGAGCCACCAGCCGGCGAGGCGCTCGCCGCGCCGGCCTGCGGCCTCGGCGATCCGGCGGTCACGCATCCCATTCCTCCCCGGTACGGGGAGGGGGACCAGCGAAGCTGGTGGAGGGGGGCTTCCGCGGGCGGAGCGTTCGCCGCGCTTCCCCTCCCCGTGCCGGGGAGGAACGAATAGTGCCCATCACCCCTTCATCTCCAGCGCCCGCGCGTAGAGTTCCTTCCGGTCCACGCCGAGTTTCTTCGCCACTTCGCTGACTGCCTTGCCCATCGGCAAGCGGGTCAGTGCCTCGGTCAGTGCCGCTTCGGCGTCATCCACGCTGGCCGCTTCGGGCTCCCCGGGTGGCGCGACCACGATGACGATCTCCCCACGCGGCGGCGCATCGGCATAGCGGGCGGCAAGCGAGGAGAGCGTCCCGGTCACCGCTTCCTCGAACCGCTTGGTGATCTCGCGCGTCACCGCTGCCTCTCGGTCGCCCAGGCCTTCGGCAAGGGCGGCAAGCGTCGCGCCGAGCCTCGGCCCCGATTCGTACAGCACCAGCGTCGCCCGTACCGAGCCGATCTCGGCGATCGCCGTCGCGCGTGCCTGCGCCTTGGGAGGAAGGAAACCGCAATAAAGGAAGCGATCGGTCGGCAGACCGGCCAGGGTCAAGGCGGCGATGGCGGCGCAGGGACCGGGAATCGTCACGACCAGATGCCCCGCCGCGCGCGCATCGCGCACGAGCTTATAGCCTGGATCGGATATCAGCGGGGTCCCGGCATCCGAGACGAGGGCGACGGCCTCGCTGCCCATGCGCGCAATCAGGCCCGGGCGGACATGTTCGGCATTATGATCATGATAGGGTGTCATTGGCCGTTTTACGCCGATATGACGCAGCAGGCCCGCCGTCACACGCGAGTCTTCGACCGCAACTACGGCGGCGTTCGAGAGTATATGCGCGGCGCGCGGACTCAGATCGCCAAGATTGCCGATCGGGGTGGCAACGATATAGAGACCGGGCGCAAGTTCGGCGTTCATTGGAGCAGTCATGGCAGAGGCCCTATCGATACCGCAACGGGGAGCGAAGCTCCTTCGTACAGCCTTCATTGCCGGAGCACTGCTTCTTAGCGCGTGTCAGTCGGTGGTTCCGCGTGGCCCAGGCCCTGTCGCGCCCCCGCCGCCGCGGCCGGTGCAGGACAATGGCCAGGTCCAGTCGGGCATCCCGATCGACGTCGCGCGTCACCGCGTAGCGCTGCTGGTGCCGCTGACCGGTTCCAATGGCGGCGTCGGACAGAGCCTGGCCAATGCGACCCAGCTCGCCCTGCTCGACAGCAAGAACGAGAAGGTGCGGATCACCACCTATGAC
Source organism: Sphingomonas sp. P3_C6 (assembly GCF_056402595.1). NCBI lineage: Bacteria > Pseudomonadati > Pseudomonadota > Alphaproteobacteria > Sphingomonadales > Sphingomonadaceae > Sphingomonas > Sphingomonas sp. P3_C6. The sequence continues at coordinate 29,719 of NZ_JBFUHB010000028.1, read as the reverse complement.
ACCAATGGTGGCGCCGCCGCTGCCGCGCAGCGTGCGCTGGCCGAGGGCAACCGACTGATCCTCGGGCCGTTGCTCGCGGAAGATGTGCGCGCAATCACGCCGATCGCGCGGCGCGCGGGCGTTCCGGTCATCAGCTTCTCCAATGACGTGACCGCTGCCGGCAACGGCGCGTATCTGATGGGATACGCGCCCGCCCAGGCGATCGAGCGCGTGGTCGAATATGCCAAGGGCCGCGGCGTTACCGATTTCGCGGGCCTGGTTCCCAACGGCACCTTCGGCGAACGCGCGTCCACCGCGTTCCTTCGCTCCGTCGAAAGCGCGGGCGGGCAGGTGCGGTCGCTCCAGACCTATGACCGTGCGCCGGGCGCGATCACGACAGCGATCACCCGCATGGCCCAGAACGCGCCGTTCGGCGCCGTGCTGATCGCCGACAGCGGCGCGACCGCAGCGGCCGCAGTGCCGCTGATTCGCAAGAATGGCGGCGCGAGCGCTCATATCCTGGGCACCGACCAGTGGAATCTGGAAACCTCGATCGCCGGACGGCCGAGCCTGAACGGCGCCTGGTTCGCCAGCGTGTCGGACAATTTCTACCGTCAATATGCCGCCAAATATCGTGCCCGCTTCGGCGCGGCCCCGTACCGGCTGTCCAGCCTTGGTTATGACGCGGTGCTGCTCACGGTGCGGATCGCGCGCGACTGGCCGGTCGGCAGCCAGTTCCCCGAGGCGCGACTGCGCGATGCGGGCGGGTTCGCCGGGATCGACGGGCCGTTCCGCTTCGGGCGCGACAGTGTCGCCGAACGGGCGCTCGAGGTGCAGGAGATCAGGGGCGGCACGACCGTTACCGTGTCGCCGGCGCCTACCGGGTTCTGAGACGAGGAGCATCCCTTCGGCGAGGCTGACGCGCCGTGGTTGGTCTGAACGTCATGCCGGACTTGTTCCGGCATCCGCCGCTCCGCAAACTCATCGGCCTTTCGGATTCGGCACAGTGGACCCCGGAACAAGTCCGGGGTGACGGATTATGCCGGCCGTTCGCATCCTCGGTGTCAGTCGTTGACGATCTCGGGCAGGATCGCGTCGAGCAGGAGCATGCCTGCCTCGGTGATAGTTAGATGGTCGCCCTCGCGGACGAGCAGCCCTTGCTCTTCCAGCCGGGTCGCGGCAGGCCAGCGGATCAGCGCGTCGACGCTCGTCTCACCAAGCGTGGCGATCCGGGCGAGATCGACGCCTTCGCGCAAGCGCAGGCCCATCAGCAATGCTTCGGTCGCGCGGGTATGCGGGGCGAGGGGCTCCTCGCTCTCCATGCCGTGCTGGTTGCGTTCGATCGCCGTCATCCAGTTCTCGGGCTTCTTGCGGCGCACCGTGGCAAGCCCGCCGCGCCGGCCATGCGCGCCGGGGCCGACCCCGGCATAGTCGCGGTAGCGCCAATAGGTCAGGTTGTGCCGGCTCTCGGCGCCCGGCCGGGCATGGTTGGAGATCTCGTAAGCCGGGATACCTGCCGATGCGGTGATCTCGCGGGTCGCCTCGAACAGATCGGCGGCGTTGTCGCCGTCGGGGATGACGATCCTTCCTGCCGCGGCTTCGGTCGCGAAGCGCGTGCCGGGCTCGATGGTAAGCTGGTAGAGCGACAGATGCTCGGTGCCGAAGCCGATCGCGCGGGTCAGCTCGGCCTCCCAGTCGGCAAGGCGCTGGTCGGGCCGGGCATAGATCAGGTCGAAGCTGACCCGGGCAAAGGCGCGCTGCGCCGTGTCGAGCGCGGCCAGCCCTTCGCGCTGGTCGTGTGCCCGGCCAAGGAATTGCAACGCCTGATCGTCGAGCGCCTGTAGCCCGAGCGACACCCGGTTCACGCCCGCTGCCGCGATGTCGGCGAAGCGCGCCGCCTCTACCGAGGAGGGGTTCGCTTCGAGCGTGATCTCGATATCGGGCGCGAAGCCCCAGGCCTGCCTGGCCGCGTCGATCACCGCCTCGACCGTCTCGGGCGGCATGAGCGACGGGGTGCCGCCGCCGAAGAAGATCGAGCCGAGCATGCGGCCGGGCAGTTGCTCCGCCTCGTGTCGCAGGTCGGTCAGCAGTGCTGCGCGCCACGCAGCCTGGTCGACATCGGCGCGGACATGGCTGTTGAAGTCGCAATAAGGGCATTTCGACACGCAGAACGGCCAATGGACATAGAGTGCGAGCGGCGGCGTTTGGGGATCGGTCATGCGCGCCCCATATGATCCCGCGAACGGGGTGGGGGAAGAGGCGGACGATGCGGTTTCTGTTGATGGCATTCGCGTTGCTGGCCGGCTGTTCGGCGGCCGCCCCGCCTCAGCCCCAGCGTGTGGTCGAGGAGCGCAGCTTCTCCGGCATCGCACCGCGCGGCGAGGCGATGATGCGTCAGGCAATGATCCGGGCCCATAATGACGCCCGCGCCGCTGCCGGCGTTCCTGCGCTGGTGTGGAGCCCGACGCTGGCAACCGATGCCGAGCGCTATGCCCGCGAACTGGCCCGCTCGGGCAGGTTCGAGCATTCGAAGGAACCGCGTGGGGCGGTGCCCGAGGGCGAGAATCTTTGGACGGGCACCCGCGGCGCCTATCGGTACGAGGAGATGGCCGGGCATTGGGTCGACGAACGGCGCGACTATCGGCGCGGCGTTACGCCTGATTTCAGCGCCACCGGGCGGTGGGAGGATGTGGCGCACTACACCCAGATCATCTGGCGCGGGACGACTCAGTTCGGTTGTGCGACGGCGAGCAATGCAAAGGATGATTATCTGGTGTGCCGCTACACGCCGCCGGGCAATGTCGTGGGGCAGATGCCCTAAATCCTTCTCCCCTCGGGAGAAGGTGGCGCGTAGCGCCGGATGAGGGTGACTAGGGATAGGCGTACGTCACCCTCACCCTTCCGCAGCTTCGCTGCTCCCTCCCTCTCCCGCTGGGAGAGGGAATTTGAGAAGGGCTTTAAAGAACCGCCGCCATCATCTCTTCGAACGCCCGAGCACGGTGGCTGATCGCCTTTTTCGCGTCGGGCATCTCGGCGAAGGTCTGCTCGCTGCCCTCCGGCACGAAGATCGGGTTATAGCCGAAGCCGCCGGTCCCGCGCGGCGGCCACACCAGCGTGCCATCGACCCGGCCCTCGAACCATTCGACATGGCCGTCGGGCCAGGCCAGCGCGAGCACGCACATGAAATGCGCGTCGCGGCTCGCCTCCGGGCCCTTCGCGTCGAGCGCGTCGTTGACCCGCCGCATCGCTACCTTGAAATCCTTGCCCTCGCCGGCCCAGCGTGCCGAGAAGATCCCTGGATCGCCGTTCAGCGCATCGACGCACAGGCCGCTGTCGTCGGCCAGTGCCGGCAGGCCGGTGAGGTCGGCCGCCTGAAGCGCCTTTAGCTCGGCGTTGGCGAGGAAAGTTGTGCCGGTCTCCTCCGGCTCGGGCAGGTCCAGCTCCGCGGCCGACACCGGCTCGATCCCATATGGCCCGAGCATGTCCAGGATCTCGCGGACCTTGCCGGGATTATGGCTGGCGATGACGAGCTTGCCGGGGGCGAGCTTGCGGATCGCCTGGGGCGGGACCTCGGCCGTCACTTTGCGACGGCCCTGGCCTGGGCGGCGAAGATGTCGGCGCAGCCGATACGGGCGAGGCGGAGCAGGCGGAGCAAGGCTTCCTCGTCATAGGTCGCGCCCTCGGCGGTCGCTTGCGCCTCGGCGATGTTGCCGTTCTCGAGCAGGACGAAGTTCGCGTCGGCATCGGCGTTCGAATCCTCGTCATAGTCGAGGTCGAGCACCGGCGTGCCGTTATAGATGCCGCAGGAGATCGCCGCGACCTTCTGGCTCAGCGGATCGACCGTCAGCTTGCCCGAAGCAAGCAGCCCGTCGATGGCGAGGCGAAGGGCGACCCAGGCGCCCGAGATCGAGGCGGTGCGGGTGCCGCCGTCCGCCTGGATCACGTCGCAATCGAGCACGATCTGGCGCTCGCCGAGCAGCTTCATGTCGGTGACGGCGCGAAGCGAACGGCCGATCAGCCGCTGAATCTCCTGCGTGCGGCCCGACTGCTTGCCCTTGGCCGCCTCGCGCTGGCCGCGGGTATGCGTAGCGCGGGGGAGCATGCCATATTCGGCGGTGACCCAGCCCTCGCCCTTGCCGCGCAGGAAGGGCGGGACCTTCTCCTCGACCGAGGCGGTCACCAGCACCTTGGTGTCGCCGAATCCGATCAGCACGGATCCTTCGGCATGGCGGGTGAAACGCGGCTCGATCGTGATCGTGCGCATCTGATCGGGGGTGCGGCCGGATGGGCGCATAAGATAAGGTCTCCTGAGTGGTGGCACGCCACCTAGACGCCTGCCCCGGAACGCGCCAGTGTTAGCGGATGATCCGCACGCACATTGAGACGGGAGGCCGTCGACCCTAAATGGTCGTGATGCACGCGCCCCCGATCACCGAGCTCAACGACCGCGCGCGCGATGTCTTCCGCGTGGTGGTGGAAAGCTATCTCGATACGGGCACCCCGATCGGGTCGCGGACCATCGCCCATCTTTCCGGTCTGAACCTCTCGCCTGCTTCGATCCGCAACGTGATGCAGGACCTGGAGGAACTCGGCTTGCTCGCCGCGCCGCACACCAGCGCCGGGCGGATGCCGACCGAGATCGGGCTTCGCCTGTTCGTGGACGGCATGATGCAGGCGCTGGAGCCGTCGGCCGAGGAGCGTGCCGCGATCGAATCGCGCGTATCGCAGGTTGGGCCCGTCGAGGAGGCGCTGGCCGCGACCACCGCAGCGCTGTCAGGCCTGTCGGCCTGTGCCGGGCTGGTGATGGTGCCCAAGCGCGAGCTGGTGCTGCGGCAGATGAGCTTCGTGCCGCTCTCCGCCGACAAGGCCCTTGCGGTGCTGGTCAGCGAGGATGGCGCGATCGAGAATCGCGTGATCGACCTGCCGCCTGGCGTGTCGCCTTCGGCGCTGGTCGAGGCGGGCAATTACATGACCGCGATGCTGTCCGGGCTGACCATCGGCCAGGCGCGGGCGCGGATCGAGCGCGAGATCGGCGAGGAGCGCGCGCTGGTCGATATCGTCGCGCGCACCCTGATCGAGCGCGGCCTCGCGATCTGGAGCGAGGACGGCAATCGCCGCCCGGTGCTGATCGTGCGCGGGCAGGGCAGGCTGATCGACGCGGCGGYCGCGGCCGACCTCGAACGGATCAGCGATCTGCTCGACGATCTGGAGGGCAAGCAGGAGATTGCCCGGCTGCTCGACAGTGCCGGTGCCGGCGATGCGACGCGCATCTTCATCGGCGCGGAGAATAAATTATTCTCGCTTTCCGGCTCATCCGTCATTGCGAAACCGTTCCGCGGACTTGATGGACGGGTGGTCGGCGTCGTCGGTGTTATCGGGCCGACTCGGTTGAACTATGCCCGCGTCGTGCCCATGGTGGATTTCACTGCCGCGACACTGGCGCGGCTCATGCCCTAACAGGACCAAAGCGACACAAGATGATCGAAGACGAAAAGATCGAAACCCCTACCGAAGACCTGCGCGAGGAAACCGCCCAGGAGGTGCCGGAGGTTGTGGAGCATGATCGCGTGTCGAAGCTCCAGGCCGAACTGGCCGAGGCGAAGTCGGCGGTGCTCTATGCCCATGCCGAGGCGCAAAATGTCCGCCGCCGTGCCGAGAAGGAAGCCGCCGACGCCCGCGCCTATGCCGCGACCGCGTTCGCGCGCGACCTGCTCTCGGTCGCCGACAATCTCTCCCGCGGGCTCGAGGCGATCCCGGCCGAGCTGCGTGAGGATGAGAAGCTCAAGAACCTGATCACCGGCCTGGAAGCGACCGGCCGTGAGCTGGAGTCGGTGTTCCAGCGCCATGGCATCAAGAAGATGACTGCTATTGGCTTGCCGCTCGACCCCAATTTCCACCAGGCGATGTTCGAGCTGCCGAGCGACAAGCCGGTCGGCACGATCGTGCAGGAAATGCAGGCCGGGTACATGATCAAGGACCGGCTGCTGCGCCCGGCACTGGTCGGGGTGGCGAAGAAGCCGGAGTGAGGGTTCGTCCCTCCCGCAATCGGGAGGGGCTCGCTATGGTGGGCGCATGAACGAAAATCTCGTCACCGACCGCCCGACTTTCGTCACCCATCTCGAATGCTCGATGACGGGTGAGCGCTATGAGGCGGATCAGCTCCATGGCCTGTCCCGGGTCGGGCGGCCGCTGCTGGTGCGTTACGATCTCGACATGGTCCGCGCGGTGCTTCCGCGGGCGATGGTCGCCGCGCGGCCAACCGACCTGTGGCGCTGGCGTGAGCTGCTGCCGGTGCGCGCGACCAAGGACGTGGTCAGCCTGGGGGAGATCGAGACGCCGCTGGTGCCGATCCCGCGATCGGGCGGGCCGAACGTGCTCGTCAAGGACGAGGGGCGGCTGCCGACTGGATCGTTCAAGGCGCGCGGCCTCGTCATGGCGGTGTCGATGGCGAAGGCACTTGGCGTGACGAAGATCGCGATGCCGACGAACGGCAATGCCGGCGCCGCGCTCGCCGCCTATGCGACCCGGTGCGGGATCGAGACGATCGTCTTCTGTCCTGATGATACGCCCGAGATCAACGTGCGCGAGATCGCACTGCAGGGTGCGCGGGTCTACCGCGTGAATGGGCTGATCGACGATTGCGGCGCGATCGTCGGCAAGGGCGCGGCGGAGGGGCTGTGGTTCGATTTCTCGACCCTAAAGGAGCCGTACCGGATCGAGGGCAAGAAGACGATGGGGCTCGAACTGGCCGCCCAGTTCGGGTGGAAACTGCCTGACGCGATCTTCTATCCGACCGGCGGCGGCACCGGATTGATCGGCATGTGGAAAGCGTTTGATGAGTTGGAGAAGCTCGGCTGGATTGGGCCGCAGCGGCCGCGGATGTTCGCGGTGCAGGCGTCGGGTTGCGCGCCGATCGTCCGCGCGTTCGAGGCGGGTGAGGAACATGCCGAGCGCTGGGAGGATGCGGCGACGGTCGCAGCCGGCATCCGCGTGCCCAGGGCGGTCGGCGATTTCCTGATCCTGCGCGCGGTGCGCGAGAGTGGCGGTCAGGCAATGGCGGTCGGCGATCCGGCGATCCTGAAGGCAGTGGATGACGCGGCGAAGAAGGATGGACTGCTGCTCTGCCCCGAAGGCGGCGCGACGCTCGCTGCGTACAAGGAAGCGCTGCGCACCGGGCTGGTCGACGAGGACGAGCGCGTCGTGCTGTTCAACTGCGCGACCGGGCTGAAATATCCGATGCCCGAGGCGAACGACACGCTCGACCGACATGCGGAGATCGACCTGGCGACACTCTGACATGGCGCCGTCTCGCCCCGTATCGACAGCGGCAGGGCAGCAATCGCGGGAGGCCCCGACCATGCGGATCAGGGACATGATCGCGTGCGGTTGAGGATCAGGCCGCCCGGTCGCGCTCGATATTATCCTTCCGCCGCAGATAGGGCGCGACCAGATTGCGCGCCCTGAACCATTCCTGCCGGACCGGACTGAGTGTCTCGAAATTGCCGATCACGCGGCGGCAGTCGGGGCTCCGGCACTGACAGATCATGTGCCAGTTGGATTCCTTGAGCGTCGTCGAATAATCCCAGGCAATTTCCTCGCCCTGCGCGATGTCGCGTATTGCGACGAGGAACACGCCGTCGGCGGTGAAGCGCAGGCCGGCATTGGGCGCGCAGCTATGGTTGATCAGGTCGTCGATCCGACCGGACGGGCCCATATAATGATCGGGCGTCACCTGAACGAAACGGTCGCTCGATCCGCGCATCAGGCTTGGGATACGGTCGGCGCGGAAACGACGGCCGGTGAAGCGGATGATCGTCTCCCCCTCGGCGAAGCCGAGCGCAGCATAGACTGCCTTGCCGAGATGCGTCTCGCCGACCGAGAACAGGTTGGCGGCTGGGCTGTATGCGTCGAGCACATAGAAACGGCCGTTGCGGAAGCCGAGCGACCGTAGCGGATTGATCGTCGCGAGGCCGACCATGAACCAGACGCTGGCATGGCAGGCGAGCTCCACGAACAGATAGGCATATTCGCCGACATGCTGGTCGCCGGTGCGCGTGGCCACGATCAGGGTGGCGAGATCGCCGAACGTCCAAAGGCCCCAGGCGGGCGAGCGCTCGCGCGTGCGGTCCTGCCAGACGCTTTCCCAGGTCGGCCAGAAGCTGACGGGCACGGCGGCGACGACGAGCATATGTGGCCAGAAGGCGTTGCTCGAGACGATCCAGACGATCAGCGCGGCAAGGCACACCGCCATGCAGATCATCTCGCCACGCGACGGCGAGGCCCAGTTCGAGCGCCGCCAGATGCCGATCGTCACGACGATACAGGCGACCGAGGCGAGCGCGAACACCCAGCTCTGCAGCGCGCCCGGATTGACGGCCGCATAGGTGCCGGCCTCGACCGCGGTTGCCGCGCTCCAGATCAGCCAGGAGGCTCGATTGGGCTGCACGAGCTGACGGCGCAGGCCCGTCAGATAAACGGCATACCCCCCCAGGCTGCAGACGATCGCTACAATGAACCAGGGTTCGATGGGCATGTCCGGTTACCGTTATGGTTAAACGAACATTACGCTGGCGTAAGACTCTCGTCCATCAAAAACCCGGGAGTCACCACGAGTCGCGAGGAATCGCGATTCTTCTGAATCGCTTAACTGGTGGCTTCGGGGCTGCCGATATGCCCGATGATATCGGCATAGATGTCGGTCAGCGCGACCAGGTCGTCGATTGCCACCGCTTCGTCCAGCTTGTGCATCGTCGCGTTGATCAATCCGAACTCGACCACGGGGCAGAGCGCCGACAGGAAACGTGCGTCGGACGTGCCGCCGGTAGTCGACAGTTCTGGCCTGACGCCCTGCCGTGCCTCGATCGCGTCGCCGATCAGGGTCGAGAGCGCGCCCGGTGCCGTCAGGAACGCGTCGCCCGAGACGCGCGCGATCATCGTCGCTTCCGGCGCGTGGCGGTGCACGATCTCCTCGATCAGCGCGGCGAGATCGTCGCCCTTGTGCAGGTCGTTGTAGCGGATGCTCAGCCGGGCCGAGGCGTGGGCCGGGATGACATTGGTCGCCGGGTTGCCGACGGTGATGTCGGTCGCCTCGATATTGGAGGGCTGGAACCAGTCATTGCCCTCATCCAGCACGATCGAATCGATCTCGGCGAGGATTGCCACCAGCTTCGGGATCGGATTGTCGGCCAGATGCGGGTAGGCGACATGGCCCTGCCTGCCGGGGACATCGATCCAGATATTGACGGAGCCGCGCCGCCCGATCTTGATCATGTCGCCAAGCCGCGCGACCGAGGTGGGCTCGCCGACCAGGCAGAAATCGGGCTTCAGGCCGCGTTCTCTCATTCGGTCGATCAGCGCGCGCGTGCCGAAGATGGCGGGGCCTTCCTCGTCGCCGGTGATGATCAGGCTCTGGATGCCTGTCGTGGGTGCGCGGCCAAGGGCAGCGACGAAGGCGGCGATCGCGCCCTTCATGTCGACCGCGCCGCGCCCGTGGAGCAGACCGCCGCGAACCTCCGGCTCGAACGCGCCGCTGGTCCAGCCGGCGCCGGGCGGGACGACGTCGAGATGCCCGGCAAAGGCGAAATGCGGGCCGTCGCTCCCGCGCACGGCGAGCAGATTCTCGACCGGCCCGTCGGGTGCCTCGCCGACGATGAAGCGGTCGACGTCGAAGCCGAGCGGGAGGAGCGCCGCCTCGAGTATGTCGAACACGCTGCCCTGGGCAGGAGTTATGCTTTCGCAGGCGATCAACGCCTTGGTGAGGGCGACGACATCGGGCATTGTGGTCATGGCATCCATGGGAGCGGACATTGCCCAAGCTCGATCTCGATACAATCCCGCAGACCAATGCGACCGGCTATCCGCCGCCACATTCTGGGAAGGTGCAGGGCCGCTGGTACCGCCGTCTCGCGCCCGCATCGGGCCTGAGCGATTTCGGGGTGAGCCACGTCACCCTGAACCCGGGCGCCTGGTCGTCCCAGCGACATTGGCATGAAGGCGAGGATGAGTTCCTGGTGATGATCGCGGGCGAGGCGGTGCTGGTCGACGACAGCGGCGAGACGGTGATGCGGCCCGGCGATTGTGCTGCCTTCCCGAAGAATGACGGTAACGGGCATGTGCTGCAGAACCGCAGCGATGCTGACTGCGTGTTCGTCGCGGTCGGGCGGCCATCGGAGACCGACTGCCACTATCCCGACATCGACATGCATCTGTTTCCGGGGAAGGGGTTTCGGCGAAAGGACGGGGGTGAATTCAAATGAAGTCGATCACAATTAAACCGGTGACTCCTTTGGCTGCAGCGGTTGCGGCCCTTGCGGCCCTTTTCTGCGCGATTTCACCCGTGTCTGCCCAGGAGTGGGGTGAGGACGGGCCGGGCTTCCTCAAATTCAATCGCGGTCATTCGATCGCTAAAAAGAGCGAAGACATTACGGTGCGTGTTGGGATGATCGAGTCCGACACGGATTCAGACGTGGAGAATGTCTGGTTCCTTGCCGCCATCGAGGGCGGACCATGGACAAACATGCGCTTCCGGTGGGCGGATGGAGCGAGCTGTCCGGCCGCGTTAGACTTGCTCAAAGATGTTCGTCGTATTGAATTGCCGTCCCCGGTGCTGCCTTTTCGAGATGGACGGGATGAAGGGGGCGAGATCGTACTGGATGGTCGGATTTACAGATTATATGTCGATTCAAGTTCGGTGAGCGGCCAGTCCAGCGGCCGTATGTATATGGAGAGCAATACCGATACGGAATTGTCGAAATGGATCGACCACATGCTCAGGGCGCTGGAACCTTGCTGGTCGAACAAGGTGCCAGAGGGCGCCAGTGAAAGAGGCGGCAAGGCCGATATCATACCGTAATGGGCGTCAGGCGGCCGGCACCTCGAACTTCTCGATCACCCATTCCTCTTCCTGTGCGCTGGCGATCCAGTCCTGCATGAAGGGGTGCTGGATCACCGCATCCATATAGCTGGCGGCGAAGCGGGCGATCGGCAGGCTGTAGGTGACGATGCGGGTGACGACCGGCGCGTACATCATGTCGACCGCGCCGAATTCGCCGAACAGGAACTGGCCGTCGCCGCCGAAGCGGGCACGGGCCTGTGCCCATAGCTCCATGATGCGGCCGAGATCGGCAAGCACATCCTCGTCGGGGTGCTTGGGCGGGAAGACCTGGCGGATGTTCATGCTGTGCTTGCGGCGTAGCGCCGTGAAGCTCGAATGCATCTCTGCGGCCATGGAGCGGGCCATTGCCCTCGCGCTGTCGTCCTCGGGCCAGAATTTCGCGCGTTCGGTCTTTTCGGCGAGATATTCGACGATCGCCAGGCTGTCCCACACCACGGCATCGCCGTCCCACAGGATCGGCACCTTGCCCGAGGAGGGGGCGAATTCGTCGCCCTCGCGGCGCTTGTCCCAGTCGGCGTCGTAAAGCGGGACGACCACCTCCTCGAAGGGGAGGCCCGACTGTTTGCAGGCGAGCCAGCCGCGCAGCGACCAGGAGGAATAGGCCTTGTTGCCGATGATGAGCTTTAGCATGGGCGGGTGGATAGACGGGCCGGGCGCGGGCGGCAACTCCCGCACCCGGCGCGCCGTTACAGGCCTTTGTTCGGGTTGATCAGGAACTTCTCGCCGGTCGCCTTGCGCGCATAGGCAGCGATCGTGTCGGGCTGGAGTGCCTCGGCCAGCGAGATTTCCGACGTGTAGTGGCTGGCGAAGGTGGTGGTCAGCTCGGCGGCGACGCGGGCGCGCATGCGCTGGCCCGTTTCCTGCCCGGCTTTCATCAGGAAATAGGTGAGCAGGAAGCCCCCGATGCCCCAGGCCATGCCGGTGTTGCGGCCGATCTCGGTCGGGCGCGTATCGAGCACGCCATAGATATAGACCTGCTTGTGGGTGGTTGAGCCGTAGCGGCTGTACGACGTCATCTTGCGGGTCGCGGCGACTTCCATCGCACCGATGAGCTGCCCGGCCAGCGGGCCGCCGCCGACCGCGTCGAAGGCGAGCGTCGCGCCGGTTTCCATCAGCGCATCTATCAGCTGGTTGCGGAAATCGGGCGCGGTGCTGTCGACGACATATTTCGCGCCGATATCGGTGAGGATCTTCGCCTGCGCTTCGCTGCGCACCACGTTCACCAGCGGCACCCCGTCGGCGATGCAGATGCGGTTGAGCATCTGGCCGAGGTTGGAGGCAGCGGCGGTGTGGACCAAAGCGGTGTGGCCCTCTGCCCGCATCGTCTCGACCATGGCGAGCGCGGTCAGCGGGTTGACGAAGCAGGAGGCGCCCTGCGCCGCGGTGGTGCCTTCCGGCAGGACAAGCGCCTCGCCGGCGCGCATGACGCGGTATTGCGAATACATCGACCCGCCGAGGATCGCGACGGTGCGGCCGATCAGATGCTTCGCATCGTCGCCGGCATCGACTACTACGCCCGCGCCTTCGTTGCCGACGGCCATGGCCTCGCCGATGCGCGCCTGGAGCGAGGGGAGAAAGGCCGGGTTGACCGAGGCGGTGACGACCGGCCGGTCGGCGGTGCCGCTGGCCGCGATCGTCGTGAGGTCGGCCGGGCCGAGCAGCAGGCCGAGATCGGACGGATTGAGCGGCGCGCCCTCCATGCGGACGACGATCTGGTCAGCGGCGGGCGCGGGGATCGCGACATCGTCCAGCGTCAGCCGCAGCTCGCCTTCGGGGGTGATCAGCGAGCTGATCTGCAGGCCGGTAGTGATGGTCATCGCGTCTCTCCCATTTTTATGGGTAGCGATATGCAACGGAAGTTGAATCAGTGCGAGGGGGATTCTCGTAGATTTCAGCCGATCGCTTCAATTACTGCGGCGCGCAGCTCGGGGATGCCGAGACCGGTTTCGCTCGACGTCTCCAGAATGTCGGGATGCGCGGCAGGGCGCTTGCGCACTTCCTCGGCGGTTTGCGCAGCGACCTCGGCGAGCTCGGTCGGCTTGATCTTGTCGGCCTTGGTCAGGACGATGCGATAGCTGACGGCGGCCTTGTCCAGCATCTCGAGGATCTCGCGGTCGACTTCCTTGATGCCGTGGCGCGCATCGATCAGCACCAAGGCACGCTTCAGCTCCTGCCGGCCGCGCAGGAAGTCGTTCACCAGGAAGCGCCATTTCTTGACGATATCCTTGGGCGCCTTGGCGAAACCATAGCCGGGCATGTCGACCAGCCGGAAGGCGAGGGGATCGCCCACGTCGAAGAAGTTCAGCTCCTGCGTGCGGCCCGGCGTGTTCGACGTGCGGGCGAGCGAATTGCGGCCTGTCAGCGCGTTGAGCAGCGAGGATTTGCCCACGTTGGATCGGCCGGCAAAGGCGACTTCCGGCACCGACGCGTCGGGCAGGAATTCGAGCTTCGGCGCCGATTTCAGGAAGGTGACCGGGCCGGCGAAGGTCTTTCGCGCGGCCTCGATCAGTTCGGGTTCGAATGCGTCAGCCATGGGTCACTTTACTACTGCCACTTTCATCCCCGGATGCCGCGCATAGAGCAGGCGCTGCTGGAGGATGGTGAGGGTGTTCGACGTGATCCAGTAGATCTGCAGGCCGACCGCGAACGGCGCCATGACGAACATCAGCACCCAGGGCATCAGCGCGAAGACCTGCTTCTGTGCGTCGTCCATCGGGGCCGGGTTCAGCTTGAACTGGAAGTACATCGAGATGCCGAGCAGGACCGGGATGACGCCGATCGCCAGGAAATGCGGCAGGGTGAACGGCAGATAGCCGAACAGGTTGAGGATGGTCGCCGGATCGGGCGCCGACAGATCCTTGATCCACAGCACGAACGGCTGGTGACGCATTTCGATCGTCAGCAGCAGCACCTTGTACAGCGCGTAGAAGATCGGGATCTGCAGGAAGGTCGGCAGGCAGCCCGCGAGCGGGTTGACCTTCTCCGCCTTGTACAGCGCCATGATCTCCTGCTGCTGGCGCGGCTTGTCGTCCTTATGCTTTTCCTGCAGCGCCTTCATCTTGGGCTGGATCGCGCGCATGTTGGCCATGGAGGCGAACTGGCGCTGGGCGATCGGGAACATCAGGCCGCGGATCGTGACCGTGAGCAGGATGATCGCCAGGCCGAAATTGCCGACCATGCGGAACAGCCAGTCGAGATATTTGAAGATCGGCTTTTCGACGACTTCGAACCAGCCCCAGTCGATCGCCTTGCCGAGATGGGGGATCTTGAGATTATCCTCGTAGCGATCGAGCGTGTTCACTTCCTTCGCACCGGTGAACAGGTGAGTCGTGATCGTCATCTGCTGACCGGGCGCGATGCTGAGGGCGGCGCGCGAGACGTCCGCCTGGAAGTTGGTGCCCGGGGCGGTGGCGCGGAAGCCGGAATGCACGGCCGCCTTCTGGTCGGGGATCACGGCCGCCAGCCAGTATTTGTCGCCGAAGCCTGCCCAGCCGCCCGTGGTGTCGAAATAATTGTCGCCGGGGCGCCCGCTGTTGCCGAAGATCTTGCCGAAGAAGCTCGGCTCCTTCCCGTGCAGATTGTCATAGGTGATGTCGTAGGTCGTGCCGTTGCCGAAGGTGCCGATCGGCCCGATATGGTTGGTCCAGGTGTCGACATCGGCGCCCGGCCCTGCGCGCGAGACGAGCGCATAGGGGGCGATCTTCACCGCGCCGGCGCCGCCATTCATCACGACCTGATCGGCGGTGAACATGAAATGCTCGTCGACCGCCAGGCGGATCACGAATTTCTGGCCGGTCGGGTTGGACCAGCTCAGCGTCACGGGCTTGCCCGGCGCCAGGACCGGCGCGCTGGCGGTAAAGACCGTGTCAGGACCGGGGACCGAGATGCCGTCGCCCGACCAGCCGAAGCTGGCGAAATAGGCATCCTTGGTGCCGGACGGCGACAGGAGGCGAATCGGCGGGGAGTTCTTGTCGATCGTTTCCTTGTACTTCAGCAGCACCAGATCATCGACGCGCGCGCCCTTCAGGTTGATCGAGCCCTTCAGTTCCGGGGTCACAACCTGCACGCGCGGGGATTCGGTCAGCACGACCTTGCGGTCCCGCGTCGCGGCACTGCTGTTGGCCGCCGGGCTCGCACCCGGATTGGCGATGACCTTGGTCTTGCCGCCCTCGATCTTCGTCACGGGCGGGTTGGCCGCCGGGAAGAACTTCGCCGTAATGACCGGCCAGCCGAACAGGATCAGTGCGGCGAACACCGCGAACAGGATGAAATTCTTGTTGTCGTTATTCACGTGAGTGATTTCCCGCTCGTGATAGGCAGTTGGTCAGGCATTGGCGTTCAGGGAACCGGATCGGGACCGAACCCACCCCAGGGATGGCAGCGTCCGATCCGCTTTGCCGCAAGCCACCCACCCTTCAGCGCGCCATAGCGGCGAAGGGCAGTGATTGCATAGGCTGAACAGCTTGGCTGGTACCGGCAGCTTGGCGGCAGGATGGCCGACGGGCCGATCTGCCAGAGGCGGACTAGGGCGATGAGGAGGCGGGTCAGCATGATTCGCTGCGCTTTCGGTCGTCACCCCGGGCTTGTTCCGGGAGCCATTGGGCCGCGAGCGCAGCGGCCGAAGACGACGCGCAACGCGTGCGGAAACATGGATGCCGGAACAGGTCCGGCATGACGGAAGGGGGGAGGGCGTTCACCGCGCCACCTTCGCCAGTGCCTTGCGCAACTCGGCGCGAAGCTGAGCAAAGTCGCGTTCGATACCGCCATTGCGGCCGATCAGCACATGATCCGCGCCGCGAATGCCCGATTCGGGCAGGAGATCGCGGGCGAGCGCACGCAAGCGCCGCTTCATGCGGTTGCGCACAACCGCATTGCCGATCTTCTTGGTGACGGTGTACCCGATTCGCATCGACGGATCGCCGTCGGCACGATCGCGCACCAGCAGGACGAATCCCGGCATGGGTGCGCGTTTTCCCGCATTCGCCGCGAGGAAATCGCGGCGTATGCGAAGTGTGGTCAGGCCGACAGCTTCTTGCGGCCGCGATTGCGGCGAGCGCGAATCACGTTGCGGCCGCCCGGAGTCGCCATCCGCGACCGGAAACCGTGCCGGCGCGCGCGCACCAGATTGCTCGGCTGAAAGGTCCGCTTCATCGTTCATTCCCTGGTCGTCTGAATAGAAAAGGGCCGCCACGCGGACGGCCTCGTAGCGGGTGCCCTTAGGCAAAGAGTGCGCGCTAGTCAACGTTCGAGGGCTGCCCGATCGCGTTCGCGACGACGGCGCGCGCTCGCGCGGCGCAGGCCCATGTCCGCATAATGGCCGAGTTTCGGCCAGCGACGCTTGGTGTGGACGAACTTGCGTTTGGCCCAGTGCGAATTCTGCAGCATCAGCGCCAGGCCCGCGGCGAAGACGAAGATGCCGCCGGGCCCCGGGATCACGCCGACCAGCGGCGTCGCGAGGACGAGCAGGACGCCGAGCCAGAACAGGCAGAAGCGGATCGTCGGGTGTCGCGTGCTGCGCATGACAGAGGATGTGGGTGCGGTGTGTTGGTTTCGCAAGACACTGGTTCCTGTTTTCCTCGACCGGTTTCTTCCCGGACAAAACTGCGTATGAACAACGCTCTTCGGGGGAATCAGGCGCATATGGTCGCAAGCGTATCGACGGTGGCGTATCTCGGGCTCGAGGCGCGTGCCGTCGAGGTACAGGTCCAGCTCATTCCCGGCCTGCCGGCCTTCAACGTGGTGGGGCTGGCCGACAAGGCGGTGGGCGAGAGCCGCGAGCGGGTGCGCGGGGCGATCGCCGCGATGGGCCTGTCGCTGCCGCCCAAGAGAATCGTGGTGAACCTGTCGCCGGCCGACCTGCCCAAGGAAGGATCGCATTTCGACCTGCCGATCGCGCTCGCCCTGCTCGGCGCGATGGGCGTGGTCGATGCCGAGACGCTGGCCGATTATGTCGTGGTGGGCGAACTCGGGCTCGACGCGCGGGTGGCCTCCTCGCCGGGCGTGCTGCTCGCCGCGCTCCACGCATCGGAGATCGGCAAGGGCCTGATCTGTCCCGCCCCGCAAGGGCCGGAGGCTGCGTGGGCGAGCCAGGTGCAGGTGCTCGCCGCGCCCGACATCCTGTCGCTGCTCAACCACTTCAAGGGACATGGCCTGTTGTCCGCGCCGCAGCCGGGCGAGGTCGAGGAGGCGGTGTTCGGCCCCGACCTGGCGCAGGTGAAGGGGCAGGAGACGGCGAAGCGCGCGCTGGAGATCGCGGCGGCCGGCGGCCACAATATGGTGATGGTGGGCCCGCCGGGCTCGGGCAAGTCGCTGATGGCGGCGTGCCTGCCGGGCATCCTGCCGCCGCTCGACGCGGCCGAGGCGCTGGAGGTGTCGATGGTGGCGAGCGTCGCCGGCACGCTGAGCGGCGGGCGGCTGACCCGGACCCGGCCGTTCCGCGCGCCGCATCATTCGGCATCGATGGCGGCGCTGGTCGGCGGTGGGCTGAAGGTGAAGCCGGGCGAGGTGAGCCTCGCGCATCTCGGCGTGCTGTTCCTCGACGAACTGCCGGAGTTCCAGCGCGCGGTGCTGGATTCGCTGCGCCAGCCGCTGGAGACCGGCACGGTCAGCGTGGCGCGGGCCAATGCGCATGTCACCTTCCCGGCGCGGGTGCAGCTGATCGCGGCGATGAACCCGTGTGGCCGCGTTGCCTTCTTACTGCCGGGTGTTCGGGCGCGGTCAAACGCGAGAAAGCCTGAGGCGGAGGCGCTCGAAGGAGACACGCTTGGCGGGAAGCTCAAACGACGGCGCGTACAACTCGGACTGCGGCAAATCGACGCTGCTCGGCGTATGGGCGTGAGCCAGCGGTGCGTTATCAACTGGGAGCTGGGGCTAAAGGCGCCGATGGTAGCGCAGTATCCGGCCATCATCGCGTTCTTGGGTTATGAGCCGTGGCCGGAGCCTCAGACACTCGCTGAGAAACTGCGAGCTGAGAGGCGGCGGCGAGGGTTGCGCATATGCCGAGCTGCGAAGCTGGCTGGTGTGGACGAGGGGACGTTTGGGGGCTGGGAAGAGCGAGGCGCGGTCGGACGTATGCGTTCTAAAGCGGAAGCGTTTCTGCGAAAGGCACTAGACTGATCCCGGTTTGTTCTAGCGTTCTTGTGAGGCTATAGGGGTTTCCATGATCCACGATGTGTTTTTGCGGCGCTATTCCGAGAGGCTTTTTTGGGGAGAGGAGCCTTCTCAAGAGGTCCGCCGCCTCTTCGCACAAGTCGCACATATCGTGTTTTCCGACCTAGTTCCGACGGTGAGGCCCGATCAACGTTTCTTTCAACTGGTTCACGATGCCTTGGCTCGCGAACTCGGAGTGGGCAGACTGCTTGACGCAGACGGGTACGACAAAATTTGCGGCAGTTTGCTAATGGAGCCCTATAATCTTTGGACCGATCGTCACGGTTCTACGGACGATTTTATAAAACTGAGACTGAGCCTCACTGAATTAATGTTCCGCGCATTTGAAGAGCGTGTTGCGACGCCACCACCTGAAGCACCTCGGGGACTATTCGCATCCGCCCGCGCTGCGCCGCCCGCTGCTGATAGCCAAGGCCGTCAGGCGGTTGTTACCGCCGTGCGAGAGTTGAATGATAGGCTACGCCAAGCGAACATGGGCCTTCATTTCCACAACGGCATGCTTCAGTTTTCTCAGGATGATCTCACCCAGGGCAGGAACGCCGAACCGTGCTGGTCTATTCTTAGCGATCCCAAATGGGCAAACGTKGACCGAGAGTTGAAGGAAGCGCTCGATCGTGCGGATGGAGGTCGGTCCGATGCCGCGTTTCATGCGGCAAAGGCGCTTGAGAGCGCGATCAAAATTATTAGTGACGAGAAGGGTTGGACGACGGGCTCTGAGAAGGGCGCTGCGAATTATATCGATAACCTTATCAGTCTGAAAAACGGTCGCTTTATCTCAATCTGGGAGGGCGAATTCCTGAAGGGTTACTTCACTCACATTCGCAATCCGCATGGACACGGTTCCGGTAGTCAGCCGCCGCCAGCGCTCGCAGACTATCAAACTGCGTGGGCGATAGAAAACGCAATGAGTTGGATTAAGACCCTAATCCGGGGGCTGTAAATATACTCCAGGCATATCGCCGGAATAATGACAACGACCTGATTTTATCTCTGGAATGGTGGAATGTCCGTCTAGCCTTCCCATATATTTAGTAAAAGGAGGAATAGCATGGCCGTTCTCGGGAATCTGTTTTTCTACGCTGGCTTCGGCAAGCGTGCGACGCTCGCCGACGCGCTCTCCAATAGCCTAGATTCGGGCGTTCGCGCAGAGGTTGACCGGCTGAACGGTTCGGATTTTTCGTCGCACGACGATGCTGTCTTGGTCGATAAGATTGTCGATAAGTGCCGGGTCGAACCGATCGTGCTCAAGCTTGACGAAGCGGTTGGCGACGCCGGGCACATCAAGATTACTGTAAATGATCATTTCGGCGGTCAGGTCTCAGTCGATGGGTTGCGCGTGACCAAGACTATCCCGTTTAGCGGCGATGCGGTGTTGTTCGAGCTCCAACCCGATCAGTCCGGCCTCAATCCCCCACGAGGCACTGTGCTCGGCCAGAACGTAATCATCGGCATGGAGGTTCGCCAATCTCAAGGCGAGGAGGCCGTTCGTTACATTGAGGAGACTCTGAGCGAGATCGAGACCTGCATTGGCCGCCAGGCTCCTGCGATCGAAACCCACAATGCCGCCCTGCCAAGCGCGGCGTTGAAGCACATTCAGCGGCGGCGTACCACGTTTGGCGCAGCCTCAGATATTGCGAGCCGGCTGAGCGGCCGCTAAGTCTAACGCGCAAGGGGCATTCGAAGAAACGCTGTGCTTACCGACCTTACGAGCCGGGGCGTTCAGAATGTCATTCCGCTGGCGTCACGTAGGCGCCCCATACTCTTCCTTGCGCGTCGATGTTGAGTTGAATGTTGTCGCAGCCGCCAGGCCTACCGTCCACGTCAGGTCCCGTCTTGCGGATCGCTCTTGCACAAGCGGTGTCATCGCGATCCGTGCGCCAGAGCGTGCCGCGACGAGCCATCTCGTCGGCAATGATCGCATCGGGAAGCGTCACCGATCCGTAGCGAGTTGGTCCCGAAGAGATGATGAAGGTCTGCGCGCCAACCGCGTCCAAAAATGGCGTGCGCGATGAGGTGCGGCTGCCATGGTGACCCGCGACCATGATGTCGGCGGCAACAGCTGCGCGACAGCATGCGAGTAGCTTGCCCTCGATTGAATTTGTCGCAGGAGCAGTGGCAGGCGGGTCCTTACGACCTCCGGCTTCAGCATCCCCCATCAGCAGCAGGCGATGCTGGCCGAGATCCAAGCGCGCGACGACGCTATTCTCGTTGGGGCTCGAGTAGGGGGCGCCATCGGCGTGAAGAATGGTCATGCGCGCGCCGGTGCCAAGGATAATGGGTGTCTGATCCATTGCCGCGCCGCGGGCGATCGCAAGGGTCTCGGCCGGAACGGCCTGTCCATAGCAAGTTTGTGCCGCGAAGCTCGGCCGGAAGATATCATTGCTGCCAAGCGCGTTGTGATAGACGACGCCCGGCTCGATTGCGACGCGCTCAAGAAAGGCCCGGTAGCCGCAAATGGGGTTGACCCTTCCGGAATCCCACACTTGGCCGATGTCATACTGGTCAAAAATGTCGGGGAGCAGTTCGACATGATCCCGATGGGGATGGCTGAGGACCAGGTAGTCGATGCGGCGAAGGGCAGGATGGGCGAGCCGTAAGAAGGCGAGCAGTCGATTGGTCGATCCTCGCGCGAGGTCGTCGTTGCTGCCGCCGTCATACAGCAGAGTGAAATCGGGCGCGGTCACCAGGATCGCGAGCCCGGTACCAACGTCTGCCGCCTCGATGGTGTAGGCTGCGGCCCCAGTCGGTTGCTGGGCTGTAGCGATGTCAATGCGCGTCCATGTCTTGCTGACGTAGCCGATGGTGCCGTCGGATAGCTCGATCTCGTACCAATAAGGCAAGTCTCTCTTCAGCGTGAGCTGCTGACCAGAAAGCAAGGCCGCAATAGCCGCCGCGCGCGTGGAGGGCGTGGCACGGACCACGACGTTGGTGCGTACCCGTTCGGTCGGAGTGATCGTCTGCGCAAATGCCGATGTGGGAACGAGTAGCGTGCACAGCAGCGGGAAAATCGGAACGTAGAAGCGCACGAGGCTTGTCGAACGAAACGCCATGATCCGATACGTCGCGCGAACACGACGTGACCAGACGCCTTTACCCCTTTGCAGCATAACCTTCCCCCGGTGACCGCGCGCGACGTTGGCAACGGACATCGCGGAAATGTACTCCCGCTCGTTCAAACCACCAATGCAATCACCTCCATATTGACTGAATTGGGTTACGTGACGGCCTGCCCAGGGTATGAAGTCGGCCGCAGGAAATGGTTGCAGGTTTTCATGATCGGCATAGTCTTCAGCCGACAGAAATTTGCCTCGGGGAGATATCAATGTTCAGGAAGCTCGCTCTTGTCGCCGCATCGATTGCCCTGCTGGCAGGCGCGCCGACCTTTGCCGCTAAGCCCTGCCGTGACGCGAAGGGCAAGTTCATCAAATGTCCGCCAGCTCCGAAGAAGCCAGTCCGCTGCAAGACACCCAATGGGCGGTTCGCGAAGTGCGGCACGCCGGGCGCAAAGCCGGTCTGAAACGGTGCGAGGCCGTTTCCATATTCGGCAGCACCAATGACGGTCGCCGCGTGGGAATTCTATTCCCTGGCTGCGATGCTGGTGGGCTCGCACGGGGAGGGGGCTGAAGAGGAAGTGGTCCGACGCTTCGAGGAGGCGCAGGAGCGCGACGATCGCGGCCAAATGGTCGTGTGGACAGAAGTGGGCCGAAAGATCGCGAAGGTGCGAGCGGACACGGCCAGTGGAGGAGGGGGCTAATATGAACAGGTATCTTCGGACGATCGCGGCGCTCGTGCTGGTGTCGACCACGCTTATCGGCATAGCGGACGCCCGCGAGCATCCGCGCTATCACCGATCGACCGGAACCGGGTCGAGTTCCGAATACTACACCGCCCGTAGTGGGCATCGGGTCCATCGGCCAATGCAAGCCTCACGGGCGCCAGCAGGAGCGAGTGCGAAGTGCCGCGACGGTTCGTGGAGCTTCAGCGAGAGCCGCCGGGGAACCTGCTCTCATCACGGCGGTGTCGGGACCTGGCTGTAATCGCTCACGGTAAGCATGTAGCGGCAGCGGCCTGATTGCGCGGAGCAAGGAAAGGCGCCAAACTTGGTCGTTATCCTGGGGAGAGACCACATGAATCGCTTCATTCTCGCAGCCGGCCTGCTGCTCCTGCCTATGTTCGGCGCCTCGCCGGCCAGCGCTCAGACTGCCGCGCGCAACTACGACTGCTCCAAAGCCGGCAATGCCAACAAGACGGTCTGCAAGAACGCAGCCGCCGCCGCTGCGGCGGCGAAGCCAACTCCGAAGCCCGCGGCGGCGCGCAACTATGATTGCTCGAAAGCAGGCAATGCGAACAAGGCCGTGTGCAAGGCAGCCGCGGCACCCGCAGCAGCACCGGCCGCGAAGCCCGCTACGACCCGCAATTATGATTGCTCCAAGGCAGGCAACGCCAACAAGGCCGTGTGCAAAGGGGCCGCTTCGGCACCGACGACGACCGCTCAGCGCCCGGCGCCCGCAGCGCCTCGTGCAGCTCCCGCACCGGCCACTCGCACGGCACCGGTAGCAGGACAGAACACCAACGCAGGTGGCCCTGGTGGCGCTACCGCCAAGTGCAGGGATGGCACGATGAGCTTTTCTGCCCATCGCTCTGGCACCTGCTCGCGCCATGGTGGCGTCGCTGAGTGGTTCTGATCCGCTGAACTGACAAGGCGGGCAACTGTCTGCCCGCCTTGGTTAGGTACGAAGCCGGTACGAGTGTAGTTTTTCAAAGGCGGTAAGCCTTTGCGACCGAGAAGACTAATCCCAAGCCTGGGCCGGGCCGGTAGCCCGACGAATAGGAATCCCAACCCGATTCCTATTCACGCTGACCGCTCTAAATTAGCGATACCATCGTCGCAACGAACCACCAGGCCTCAGGTCAAACGCAACACGGCCTCTCCTGACGATTCGCCGAGAATGCCCAGAATGGCATCTTTACTAAGATGATCACCGGCATGCGATAATCGGAGCAAATCTCGCTGTTGCCTAGAGAGTTCCTGCTGGACAATAGGGTGGTTCAGAATGACATCCTCAGCTCCGTCGCTGTATGAGGTTTCATTTATAGTCTGCGTGGCAAAGCGATCGGCGGTTTCGTAGCTCCGCGCAGCCGCCCAGGCGCCATTTCTCGGCCCGTCGTCATATAGGGATCGCGCGATATAGGCCATCGAGGCCATCGCATCCTCAACGACAGCTGCTTCATAACTTGGATCCTCTTCCTCCTTCGGTATGAGTTCCAATAAGGATTTTTCAAAGTCTCTCAGATTAGTTGCAGCGTCACCAAGGCCCTGTATGGCGTTAATAATAGTATCCCTACCCCGTTCGAGCATCTGAAGTTGGTCTGTGTCCTCCCAACTTGACGATATACTGCGAAATAGACGATCGGTGCAAAGTAACCCAAAAGTCGCAATACTCGATCTCGGCAACGCGGACAGTGACCTCAACAAGTCATCATCGGAGAATTTTAGCATGATTGTACCTTAATTACGGGCCTAAGGGCCCTTCTATCTTTCTTGGCCATACAGCGCTTCTGGGAGAGGTAATCTGCCCGCCACTCTTAATGATAGCAATTCTGCAAGAAGCACAAAAGTCCCGCGTCGCGACCAAGGCCCTGGGTGTCGCTCCCATCTTGGCTGCCTGTGCCAATGCGGTAGTTTCTGCGTGGGCGCCGGGCTGCTTGGCTGCGATTTCTCCGGCTTGAAGCAACGCTCTTTGAGCTGGGGTCAGGTCTCGGGCTCCACCTGCGATGATTCGCCCTGCAGAGGTGTCTAACACCGCAGTCACGCGCATACTGTAGGCGATAGGATCCAGAGCGGCGTGAATTTGCGCTGCTCGTTCTGCTGCGGGCGCAAGTTCTCTTGCAAATAGGGCTTGGGTTGCCGAGACGCGCGCGGACACCGCAACGACTTCCCCTGGGATACCGCCGCCCAGCGTAGGAGGCATGCCTCCTAGTGCCCACGCTAGCTCGCCGTGAATAATGCCATCTGCGAGTGTCCCCAAATCATGGGGAATCTGTTTAAGGGCGTCCCAGCCCTCCGATAGATCGTGTTTCCAATCCGTTCCAGTAGGATCCGTCCCATTTATTGGGTCATTTCCGACGTAGGCATAGAGATTCATCTGATCCTTGTAACCAATTGGATCAACCTGAAGGAACCGACCAAGCCGCGCCGAGTAGATGCGTGCCTTGTAGTAATACATGCCCCCCAGTTCCGGGAACTGTGCCTGCCCGGTGTACGCGAACCGGACACCACTATTGGTCGGTCCCGGTACGCCATATTCGTCATATGTATTGAGGGCGAGCAGCGTACCGTCGGGATTGGCGACCGAGACGATCGAGCCCTGGTGGTCCGTTAGCAGGGGCCTGCGAACGGTCAGCGTCGCAGCAGCATATGCCACCATAGGCTCGTCTGGCCCCGGGCCAAAGGTGTAACGCCTTAGCATTCCGCCTGAGGCATCATATTCCGCCACTAGGTCGTCACCGTCATAGAGGAGCTGAGTCGCCGCAGTGGTCGCGCTCGATGTCTGGAACAGGCGGCCAAGCGGGTCATAAACCAGATTGGCCGTAAGCGTGCCAGCAGTCATCACCAGCCGATTCTCGACGTCATACGTGAAGGTCGTGCCGCCGTTCGATGCCAGATTGCCGTTGGCATCATACCCAAGCGTGCCCGCACCCACGCCGGTATATTGATTCAACCCGTTGGTGGAATAAGCATTGGTCGCCGTCGTATATCCCGCAAACGCGTAGTTGTCGTTTGAGCGAGTCTGGCTGACGATCTGGCTTGCCGGATTGTAGCTGAAGGTCGAGGCCACGTCGCCCGCCGTCCCTACGAAATCGTCGGTCAGCGACGAAAGCCGCGATACCCCATCATAGCCATAGGTCGTCTGCACCAATCCCCGCGTCGAAGATGCACGGCGACCCTGCGCGTCGTATACAATGGCCGCCGCCTGCACAGAGCCGTTCTCTCGGATTGCTATCATCCGGTCGAGGCCGTCATAATCGTACGAGAAATAAATCCCGTCGGGATGAGTTAGCCGGATGCGATTGCCGTCAGCGTCATAGGTCCGGCCGATCGTCCGGGTTACCCCGCCCATGCTGGTCGTGCTCGAGGTCGGCCGGCCGAATCCGTCATAACTGTTGGTAATCGCGTCTGCGCCGCTCACACTGTCGAACCGGGCCGCGGTCTGCAGCCCACGCACGTCATAGGCATAATAGACGTCGCGTACCGCGGAGGCGGGTGGCGTGGTGCAGGCATAACCTGCCACGCAGGCACCGTTCACATCCTTCACTATCACCCGGTTGAGCGCGTCGTAGGTGTAGGTGGTCGTCCGCCCGTCGCGTTTCCTCAGCGAGGTGCGATTACCATTCGCGTCATAGCTATATTGCTCGTAATCGGTCGTACTGGCGGCACCCGGCGTGCTTATACTCGGGAATGCGGTGAGGGCTAATCGATCGAACCCATCATAGCCATACGCAGTCTTGTTGCCGTTTGCGTCAATAACGTAAGCCGGCAATCCATTCGGTGAATAATCGTAGGTCTGATAGTCCTGTTCGAGTGTGACCGAGAAGCCTTTGGCAGTGGTCACGCCATACGCCTTCTGTACCTTGAGAATTTGACCGGCAGGCTTGTAGGTGGTTCTTACGATCCGATCGGGACCCCATGAACCTGTCAGTTGGGGTTCACAGGCGTCTGTCTGCGACAACCATTGGTTTGGGTCCATGCGGATTGCGGCGCACTGCAACCTACCGACTGGATCGTAGCTATACTGGTTCACTGACCGCGTCGTGGTGCCGGATAATGTTACTTCTTGCGACTTCTCCTGTATCTTATGATCTAAGCTGTCGTACGCCGAGTCGACACGGCTAAAAATGGTAAACCCAGTCCAGTCTTTTGGTTCAATAGCCTGTGGTTGCCACGCGGCCAGTTCACCGTTTTCGACCGTGATCAATCGTCCTGTTGAATCATATGTGTTTCTTACAGCACGATAGTGCAGCGGGCCATTCCCATCGGGGTCTGGGTAGAGGATGCCAGTCTTGTGGCCGAGAAGATCATAGCGCTCTCCTGTCGTATATGGCGAAGGTAGCGCTTGGGCGTCAGCAAGGCTGGGCAGTGCCGCCAAAGCCACTAGCAAGGCGCCAGCTAAACTGCGCCGGTTGCAAATCTCGATCATGAGCAAACCTGCAAATTAGCATTGGGCGACGTCTCGCTAACCTTGTGACGCCAACGGTCGTATTCGTAACAGGTGCGTAACGTCACGCCGCCGGACGCCACGGTCTTGCCCCGTATCAGCAAATTATCCGCCGTTCCGTCTGCGCCGTACAAATAGGTCGTGACAGTCTGGTTCGCGCTCGGGTCGCACGTGACCGAATTGCTTCCTGGTACGGTCTGGCACTGAGTTTCAGTATCAACCATCCAAATCGGCTCTCCAGTCGAAGCAAGCATGCCGCCGACCAACACGTACGCGGCCTTCTGTGTGTACGTGTAGAGCGTCAACGGGCGGGCGCCACCAGCTGTCGGAGCAGGCCTGCGTTCACTGGCCTTTTTACCATAGGACGTATACGTCCAATCTGTAACGTTCCCCTTCCCATCCGTGTATGAGTTCGGCGAATTGCAGGTATTTATGTTAATGCAGTTCGTGTCATAAGAGGCATACTGGGTGATAGCGGAAAGGGAGGAGCCAGTCTTTGGAAAAGACGTTTTTGAAGTTATATTGAACCTATCGTTATAGGTAAAAGTCTCGTAGTTCCCCTCCGGATGAGTAACTTTTGTGGGGTAGTGACGACTCCATTCGTACAACGTTGGCTGGCCGTTTCTGTCAACAATCTTCCACGGCATCCCGTCGCCGGTCACGATATTGAAATAGTAACTTTCACTCGTGCCGAGGTAGCTCGACGGAATGGTTTCCGTGAAGTTGGCGAACGTGGGATCATGCGTCACGTTGTAGCTTCTGACGTCGCTCCTGCCATTAGTTACTTGGCTAACGCGATAGGTCGAGCCGATATAAGAGTAGGACAAATCTTCGGAATAAGTATGAGAATTGGATATGCCAATAACGCGCCCATACATATCCCTCTTGTAACTCTTCCCGTAACCCGTGCTGGTGGTCGTAGTCTCGATCGCCGTCTGACCGGCGGGGGCCATGCCGGCCAAAGGTCCGGAGAACGTTGCTGTCGGCCACTCACTCGAAGTGAAGGCGCACGCGTCAGCCATTGGGTCGCAGGAAGCGTACGCCTGGTTGATGATCGATACTGATGTAACCTGATGCCAAGCTGCAACTGAAGAAGGATCATTCGTTTGGTAGGTGAACTTGAGTTGAGTCCCGTCGTTCTGAATCATCGACTGAATTCTAACGTCCGGTCCACTGTATCCAGTCGTACCGGCCTTGTAATAATAGGTTCGCTTTAGCCCGGACGGAAATTCAATGATAGATGGCACCTTCGTTGTTGCATCGAAGACTGCTGACACGCCATTGCTTCCGATATATCTCCAAAATGGAGTATTATTAACCACAAAAGTGGTAAGCGCATTACCCTGTCCGTCACCATTGTAGTTAACGCCATTGATCGTTGTGTACGGGTTCGCGCCACTGAATACGTGAGTCTCATCGCCCAAAATTACGGGGATGTTGGCGAGGTCTGAGGAATCGATCCAGTACAAGGTATTATCCATCCATCTACCAATTTTTGGCAGATATCTCTTATATTCGATGGGGGCATCAACAGCATTCATGGAAATTATTGGATCGGATATATCGATAGTCGGAGATAGGAGATTTACGTCAGTTGCCGTCAGAATATTTAAGTTCTGGTCGTTCACTGACCTAAACTCTGGGGCGGCTATTTGACCGTGGGCAGCTGGTGATCCGAAGGCACAAAGAGCAGCGATCGAGGAGAATAATCGACCAGCGTTGCGCAGGCTACCTGGATGGAGGCATATTGCTAGTGCCCGGATATTGATGTTCGTAAAATTAACGCCGCGCAAATTGAACATCGAATGTGCCCCGTGATTGTTTCTGCATTATTTAATGTATATGGCAGACAAATGCGCGCTCCTTTGCACCGGGCCCCTCGAGAGCCCCGCGGATAGACACTATTTTGGTCCCAGAGCTGGAGCTGGAGTCGGACAAGCAGCCGGGCTCGCCGTTGTGATATCCTGGCGGGTGCGATTGCCGGCGCGATCAAAGCAAGTCACCATCTTCACTCCGGTGCTCGGCCCACCGGTTCGCTCGGTCGCGTCTAGTCGGCCGAGAGCGTCGTAGGAGTAATTAGCGGTTTCGTTTCCTAACGCTGAGGTGCTCGCGCTCAGCGCAGCGGCTGCGATGGCGGTTGCAGCCGTCATCAACGAAACACTCAATCGGCGCATATCATCTCCTATGAGGGGCCGGTTCGATCCCAGGCGCAGAACAAACAAAATCCAATACTGCAAGCACACTGTCGGGGCGCACAAAAATCGGCGACACCGGTTGGGATCGCTGGAGGGTTTACGGATGATCGTCGATGCGCTCGCGTTCACGAATCGATCGATCACCTCCGATACTAAATGCTCGCCGCCGAATGGGTGCAAGACCAAACTGGCGGACGGTGTGGGAGAAGGCTCCGAACTGGTGATAGCTTGCCGTGCGGCTTGGCGAGACCGATTGGGCGCTCACATATCACGAAAAACAACTAGCCTCTAATCATAAAGCCTTACCGCTGATCGACAAGATCGGAGGGTGTCATCCACAGCTTGCGGCGACTGAAGTGGCCCGGACAGGTAGGCTCGCGTGCTCGCGGGCAATGGTGAGAGGTCTTCAAGCGCTACGTTCGTTGCTGATTACTCGGCGACAATCGATTTCCGTGGCCGCCCACGAGGCGCTTTCGGGACGGTTACCGCCGGAGTTCTCGTTTTGAGAGGCCCTGGCTTACGGCCCAGACCGATTTTCTTAGCCATCTCGCGGCGCGCTGCGGAATATGCCTCAGCGACCATCGGGTAATCCGACTTGAGGCCATAGCGCGCGCGGTACTCGTCAGGCGTGAGGCCGTGGCCTGATAGGTGCCGGCGGAGCGTCTTGTACGGTTTGCCGTCAATGAGCGAGATGATCTGGTCTTTCGACGCCAGTGATTTGCGCACCGAAACGGCAGGAGCGTACTCGAACGTTTGATCGGGCTGCGTTTCTTCGACAGCAGGCGCTGAAAGTGCGGAAACGGTCTCGTGCATCTTTTGAATGAATGCCGGGACATCATCCGCATTCACGCGGCTGTTGGGATTGCCAAGCCAGGCGACGGTGAGTTCGGTCGCGAGTTCGATCGCGCTATAGTCGGTAGTATCGTCTGCCATGAGATGTCTCCAAAACGGAGTTTGGACCTATAGAGATTTGAGATTCGATCAACCTCACGAGCTTATTTTTAAATTGGTGCCTGTGAGCTGCCCCCGGTTCCACGGACACCAGGTTAGGCTACCTTAGCCTGCTTCTCGAAGTCCATGGGGCTGAGATAGCCCAGGGT
Source organism: Sphingomonas sp. P3_C6 (assembly GCF_056402595.1). NCBI lineage: Bacteria > Pseudomonadati > Pseudomonadota > Alphaproteobacteria > Sphingomonadales > Sphingomonadaceae > Sphingomonas > Sphingomonas sp. P3_C6. Next base: position 165 of record NZ_JBFUHB010000028.1, on the reverse strand, counting down.
CGAGTGCCTGCGTGTCGGATTGTAGAAGCGCTCGATATAATCGAATACATCCGCGCGTGCCTGATTGCGGGAACGGTATGTTTTCCGCGCGATCCGTTCGGTCTTGAGCGAGGAGAAGAAGCTCTCCATCGCGGCATTGTCCCAGACGTTGCCGGACCGGCTCAT
>NZ_JBFUHB010000027.1:0-62848 GCF_056402595.1 Sphingomonas sp. P3_C6 | reverse complement strand
CCAGGCCTTGGAAACATCCACTCCACAAATGATCTGCATCACGGTAACCTGTCTTGTCTGTGCGATTGGGAAATCAACCGACTGTTCGGTCGTGCGTGACAACGGCGATGGTCCCTGGCTCAGTGACGGCTGTTCAGCCAGAGAAAGAACGGGCGACATCGCCGCCGCGCCGGGGAGGGCGGCCACCCTCCCCGACGCTCATCGCAGACAATCAAGCCGCGACGAGGATGTCCAGATACAAGAAAGAGCGGGCGACGCCTGCGGCTTCGTCCGACATTATCTTGCCTTGATCAGTCGCCGTGTTGAATCGGCATATTGAGTTTGGCCTAAGGCTGAGCAGGATCAGCGAGCGGATCGGTCTTGTCGGGCGCTGGCGCGACGGTTTGCCCGGCAGGAGCCGCCTTGGCGGCGGGCGTGGGCTTTGCCGGATCGCTCAGCGGGTCGTCCATGGGGCTTACCGTGCCCGATGCCGGGTCGCTCAGCGGATCCTCGAGCGGGTTGGCACCCTCGGCCGCTGCCCCGCTGTGCAGTTCCTGGATCTCGGCCGCGCGGTTCTGGAGATAGACGGATCGCAACGTCGCATAGGGATCGACTGCGCCGTCGAGCAGCGCTTTCATGTCACCGTCCGATTCGGCGCGCTGGTCGAGCGCGCTGACGATCCCCTTGGGGACCTGAAATTGCCAGCGATCGAACGGTTTGCCCACGGCCACCGGCAGCACCAGACCGTCGCCCTGGCCGCCGATCAGGTCGCGCAGCGTGGTCGGACCGACAAAGGGCAGGAACAGATAGGGACCCGGCCCGACGCCATAATAGGCAAGCGTGTTACCAAAGCCGTTGTTGCGGTGCGGCAGGTTGACCGCCGGCGTCTTGGCGACGTCGACCAGGCCGCCGATGCCGATGGTCGAATTGGCGAGGAAGCGGAACAGCGTCTTGATCGCGCGGCCCGGCTTCAGCTGGAGCAGATCATTCAGAAAGACGATCGGTTCGCTGAGATTGGTGATGGCGTTGCGGAGGCCCGACCGGACCGGCTTGGGCACGACATGCTTGTAGGCCATTGCGGCGGGGCGGATGAATTTGCGGTCGGTGCTCTGGAATGCGGCGAACATACGCCGGTTGAAGCCTTCCAGCGGATCGCCCGGGGCATGTTCGATGCTCGCAGCCGCCATCGGCTCGACCGAGGTCGCCGTGGTCGCCGGAACGGCCTGGGGGTCGGCCGTGGCAGGGTCGACCAGCGGGTCGATCGGGGCAGATTCGGCAGCCGGAGCAGGGGCGGCGACCAGAGGTTCGGGAGCGACCGGCGCCGATTGCGGCGCAACCTGCACGATCGGCGCGGGGGGCGCCGGTGCGGGCTGTTCCGGTGCCGCGCCGAGCAGCGCGACCGTGGGCAGAACGAGGCCGAGGCTCAATTGCCGCCCTTGGCAGCCAGTTCGTCCAGATGGCGGATCAGCGCCTTCGCGCCGCCCGTCGCCAGCACCCGGGAGAAATCGGACCGGCGGGTGGCCAGCTGGCTGATCGAATTGCGGTAATAGACGTCGATGATCTTCCAGTTTCCGCCACTCGCCCGCAGGCGATAGCCGATCGGGATCGGCGCCTCGCCGGTCTGGATCAGGCTGGTGCGCACCAGCTTGTCGGCGCCGCGAGTCTCCACCTTGGGGTCGACGGTGAATTTCTCGCCTGAGAAGGAATCGAAGTTGGTGGCATATTGCCCGGCCACCATCCGCCTGAACGCAGCGACCAGCGCGGTCTGGTCGGCCGGTGCGATGCCGTTCCAGCCGGCGCCGACGGTCAGGCGGGTCATCAGCGGTATGTCATAGGCGCGGTCGACGACCGGGCCGATCGAGGCCGCCCGGCCACGGACGCCCATCGCTTTGCCGCCCTTCATGATCGTGACCAGACCATCACAAAGCGCCTGCACTGGCGCGCGCGCCGGGTCGCTTGCCTGGGCCATGGCGGCGGATGCCGGTGCGACCAGCGCGGTGATGACGATAGCCGGGATAAGGGACGGGGTAAGGATTCGCATGCTCGTTTCGGTCCACTTCTGCCCCGCGAGCCCCTGTATCGGCGTCGTGATGCAAAATCCACCCTCTGGCGTACAACGCGAGATCGAAATGCCAGAGTTCAAATCATTGTGCCGCTTTTATACCTTTTTTCCCGGCTACCGCGCCGCTATCTTCCCATAGTAACGGCGAAGGATATCGCCGAACCGGGGGGCTGGTTCGAAACTAGTACGGGGCTGGACACGCTTTTGATGGTCGTTGAAGAAAGTGCCCCATTGCGGGTGATCCTCGCGAAGCCGAGGGGGTTCTGTGCGGGGGTGGTGCGAGCGATCGACATCGTCGAACGCGCTCTCGATCTGCATGGAGCGCCGGTATATGTCCGGCACGAGATCGTTCATAATCGCCATGTCGTGAACAAGCTGAAAGGCAAGGGCGCGATATTCGTCGAGGACCTGTCGGAGATTCCGGCCGGTGCGCCGACGATCTTCAGCGCGCATGGCGTCGCGCGATCGGTGCAGGACGAGGCGAAGCTTCGCGAATTGCCGGTGCTGGATGCGACCTGTCCGCTGGTCACCAAGGTCCATGTGCAGGGGCGGCGCTACGCCAGGGCAGGGCGCACTCTGGTGCTGATCGGCCATGCCGGGCATGCCGAGGTCGAGGGTACGATGGGTCAGGTCGACGCGCCGATCCATCTGGTATCGACCGAAGCCGATGTCGAGGCACTGCCGCTCGCGCTCGACATGCCGATCGCCTATGTCACCCAGACCACGCTCAGCGTAGACGACACCCGCAGCGTGATCGCTGCGCTCAACCGGCGGTTCAGCGACGTGCAGGGCCCGGACGTTTCCGAAATCTGCTACGCGACCCAGAACCGCCAGACCGCGGTGCGCGATCTGGCGCGGGTCAGCGAATTGCTGATCGTGGTCGGCGCCGAGAACAGCTCCAACTCCAACCGGCTCCGGGAGATCGGGGTCGAGATGGGAGTGCCCAGCTATCTCGTCGCGGATGGCAGCGGTGTCGACCCGGCCTGGCTGGACGGCGTGGACGCAGTCGGTATTACTGCGGGTGCATCGGCGCCTGACGAGCTTGTCGACGACGTGATCGCTGCTCTTGCCCGGCTTCGTTCGATCGAGGTGTCCCAGCTTGACGGTGTCGAGGAAAATATCGAGTTCAGCCTGCCCCCGGAGCTGAGAAATGTCATGCCGCGCGTTGCAGCGGCCGAATAGGACGATTCAATGAGCCTCCCGCTTTCTCCCCTCGTGCGCATCGGCGCCTATACCGTGCGCCAGCATATCAAGGGCGGCCGCTATCCGCTCGTGCTGATGCTCGAACCGCTGCTGCGCTGCAATCTCGCCTGCCCGGGCTGCGGCAAGATCGATTATCCCGATGCGATCCTCAACCAGCGGCTGAGCTTCGAGCAGTGCATGGAGGCGATCGACGAATGCGGCGCGCCGGCGGTGTCGATCGCCGGTGGCGAGCCACTGCTCCACCGCGACATGCCGAAGATCGTGAAGGGCTATATCGCGAAGAAGAAGTTCGTGATCCTGTGCACCAACGCGCTGCTGCTGAAGAAGAAGATCGACGATTACGCGCCGTCGCCCTTCTTCACTTGGTCGATCCATCTCGATGGCGACAAGGGCATGCACGATCACGCGGTCGATCAGGACGGCACCTATGAGGTCGCGATCGAGGCGATCGAGCTGGCCAAGTCCAAGGGTTTCCGCGTCCAGGTCAATTGCACGGTGTTCGACGGTGCCTCGTCGGATCGTCTCGCCGGCTTTTTCGACGAGATGCAGAAGCGCGGCGTCGAGATCACCATCTCGCCCGGCTATGCTTATGAGCGCGCGGCCGACCAGGAGCATTTCTTCAACCGCACCCGCACGAAACAATTCTTCCGCGACGTGTTCGCCAAGGGCGATGGCGGCAAGAAATGGACCTTCACCAATTCGCCTTTGTTCCTTGACTTCCTCGCCGGCAACCAGAGCTATGAATGCACGCCCTGGTCGATGCCGCTGCGCACCGTCTTCGGCTGGCAGAAGCCGTGCTACCTGGTCGGCGAAGGCTATGTGCAGAGCTTCAAGGAGCTGATGGAAGGCACCGAGTGGGACGATTACGGCGTCGGCAAGTACGAGAAGTGCGCCGATTGCATGGTCCATTGCGGTTTCGAGGGCACGGCTGCGACGGATTCGATCCGCCACCCGCTCAAGATGTTCGCGATAGGGCGGAACGGTGTACGGACCACCGGGCCGATGGCGCCGGACATCGATCTCAGCAACCAGCGCCCGGCGCAGGACGTGCACTCGTCACATGTCGAGCGGGAGCTCGATATCATCCGCAAGGCGAACCCCAAGGCAGCCAAGCACGTCGCCAACGCGGCGTAATGCGGTAAAGGCCCGGCCGGCGTCGCTGCCGGTTCGGATCAGGGCGGGGAGCTGACCCGGGTTCCGGGCGAGGGATGCCAGGACCGCGCCGAGGGCCATGCTGCCGTCGGGACGCATGCCGACCAGTGCCGCCGGGGGAAGGGCGTGGTCGGCGGTATCGGAGATGGCCCTGACGATCGCGAAGGGGAGGTTGTGGCGTGCTGCCACGCGAGCGGCAATGTGGGATTCCATATCGACCGCGAGGGCGTTGGTTTTTGAGTAGAGCGCCTGCTTCTGAGCGACGCTTGCGACGATAGTATCGCTACCGACCACTTCGCCGATTTGGGCGTCAGTCAGATGCTCGCGAAGCATCTCAACAACATCTGTTCCCCGGCGAAGGCCGGGGCCCAGTTGGAGGACCTGCGTAACTGGCCCCCGGCCTTCGCCGGGGAACAGCCTACCGATGACGAGATCGCCCGCTCTCAAGCCGGGTGACAATGCTCCGGCGAGACCACAAGACAGAATTGCGCGGACATCACCGGCAGCCGTCTCCAGTTCCCGCTCTAGCCGCGCCCCATCGCCGCCGCCCGCAACCACCGTCACGCCCGGGCCACCCAAAATCGCGGCCTCTTTCTTCAGCCCGGTCGCGACCAGGATCGTCACATGCCGTACGCCACCTGGCGTGTGTTCGAGCGCTTCAGGTTGCGATAGCGGGCCATCGCCCACAGCGGGAAATATTTGGGATAGCCGTGATAGCGGAGATAGAAGACGCGCGGGAAGCCGCCGCCGGTGTACATCTCCTGTCCCCAGAGCCCGTCGGCCTCCTGCTGTGCCGCAAGCCATTCGATCCCGCGCGCCACTGCCGGTGAATCGACGCCGCCTGCCGCCATCAGTCCAAGCAGCGCCCATGCCGTTTGCGAGGCGGTCGAGGGGGCAGGGGTGTAGCCCGCATAGTCGAGTGCGTAGCTCTCGCAGTCCTCGCCCCAGCCGCCGTCCGGATTCTGGATCTGGGTGAGCCAGTCGACCGCCTTCGCCACGATCGGTTCTTCCGGGGAGATCCCGGCGGCATTGAGCGCGCACAGTACCGACCAGGTGCCGTAGACATAATTCACGCCCCAGCGACCGAACCAGCTTCCGTCGGGCATCTGTTCCTTGGTGAGGAAATCCAGCGCGGCCCGCATGCGCTCGCTGTCCCGACTCTCGCCGAGCTGGGCGAGCATCGACACGCAACGCGCGCTGACGTCCGAGGTCGGTGGATCGAGCAGGGCGCCATGATCGGCGAAGGGCAGGTTGTTGAGATAGTGATAGCTGTTGTCGGCGTCGAACGCGCCCCAGCCGCCGTCGCGGCTCTGCAGGCCGACGGTCCATTCGACCCCGCGGTCGATCGCCTCGCGCCATTCATTCTCAGGGGCGTCGCGCGCCTTCGCCCGGTCCATCGCCATCACCACCACTGCCGTGTCATCCAGATCGGGGTAGTGCGCGTTATTATACTGGAAGGCCCAGCCGCCCGGACGGACATCGGGCTTTTCCTCGGCCCAGTCGCCCTTCACATCAAGTACCTGGAGTGGCTTCAGCCAGTCGAGCCCGCGACCGGCGCGTGCCTCCGCATCCTCGCCACCCGCTTCGAGCATCGCATGGGCCGCGAGCGCCGTGTCCCACACCGGAGAGACGCAGGGCTGGCAATAGGCCTCGTCCTCGCGGATCACGAGCAGCTTTTCGACGGACTGCCGTGCGATCGTCCGGGCCGGATGATCCGCCGGATAGCCGAGGCAATCGAACATCATCACGCTGTTCGCCATCGCCGGGTAGATCGCGCCAAGCCCGTCTTCACCGTTCAGCCGTTCGAGCACGAAATCCACACAGGCCTTGACCGCGCGGGCGCGCAGCTTCTTCGGCCAGAGCCCGTTGCCGGCCTTGAGCACCCGGTCGAGCGCGTTGAAGCCGTGGGTCCACAGCCATTTGGTGTCGGCTGCCTTGGTGCCCGGCCGGATCTTCTCGCCAGTATAGAGCTCGTCGACCTTCAACCCGAGCGCATTGCGCGCAACTGGCTGGAGCGCGCCCAGCACCAGCAGCGGCACCACCACGGTGCGTGCCCAGTAGGACATCTTCGACAGATGGATCGGGAACCAGCGCGGCAGCAGGATCAGCTCCGGCGGCATGGTCGGCACGGTCGACCACGGGCCAGCCGCGAACAGGGCGAGCTGGATGCGGGTGAAGACGTTGACCGCGGCCGCGCCGCCGACCGCCAGAATCGCGGCGCGGGCGTCTGCCATGTGCGGCGCGTCCACGGGATCGCCGATCATCTTCAGTGCATAATAGGCCTTTACCGAGGCGCTGACATCGAAGGCCCCGCCGTGGAACAGGCCCCAGCCATGATGTTCCGCGGATTGGATGCGGCGCAGATAGGTGCCGATCTTCGCTTCGAGCACGGTATCCACCGGCTCGCCGAGATAATGGCGGAGCAGGACATATTCGGCCGGAATGGTCGCGTCGGCTTCGAGCTCGAACACCCAATGGCCGTCTTCGCGCTGGAGACGGGCGAGCGCGGCGGTTGCGCGATCGACCGACGCCTCGACTGTAGCGAGGGAGGCTGTGCCCCCGCCAATTTCTGAAAAACCCTGATGCATCGCCTCTTCCTATCGCGCGAGCGCGAGCCGCGCCACGGTTTCCCCCGACCGCAAGGCACCCTCGATCGTTGCGGGCAGGCCGGTGTCGGTCCAGTCTCCGGCCAGGAACAGATTGCGCCAGCGTGTCGTGGCCGGCGGGCGCTTGGCGTTCTGTTCCGGGGTCGCGGCGAAGGTGGCGCGCTTTTCCTTGACGATCTGCCAGGCGGGCATGGGCGTATCGATCCCGAGCGCGGCGCAGATATCGGCCCAGAATATCCGGGCCAGCGCCTCGCGGTCCATGTCGACCAGGCGGTCGGCGGCGCTGACGGTGACAGAGAGCCGGTCGGGAAAGGCGAAGAGCCATTCGGCCGTCCCACCGAACAGACCGAGCATCGGGGGTGCGCCGGCCGGGGCGGGCAGGGCGAAGTGACCGTTGACGATCGCCCGGAACGAGTCGGGGGCGGGCAGGTCCGGCACCAGCGACGTCGCGGCCCATGGCGGCACGGCGAGGATTACCGCCTCGTCCGCCGCAACCGGCTCCAGTCCTGCGCCCCAGTCGAGGCCGCTCACCCGGTCGCCATCGAAGGTGATTGCGCGGAGCCGTCGCCCAAGTCTGACCGGGGTTTGCCGTACACCGAGCCAGGCGAGGGCCGGGTCTATAAAGGCGGCGCCGAGGCTCGGTTCCGCGACGCGCGGGCGCATGGCTCGGCCGCCCCTGGCGATGGTCTCTCGCAGGACATTTGCGGCGAGCATCGTCGAGGATTCGCCGGGCGCAGTGTTAAGGGCGGCGAGCAGCACCGGTTCGAGCAGATGCGACCAGGCCGGGCCGGTCGTCGAGATGCGCTGGTCTATCCGGCCCTCGCGGTTCGACAGCAGCTTCGCAAAGACCAGGTAATCGGCGATCCGGCTGCCCGGCACGCGGCGGGAGGGGGCTGCGATCCACCAGGGAAGTGGGCCGTCATTGATGCGGACGGTCCAGCGTTTCCCATTTCCCAGGTGCTGGAAGGTAAAATCCGCATGATCCGGGCCGGCCAGCGGTGTCGTCGCGCCCACCGCCGATCGGAAACGGGCCACCGCAGGGTTGCCCGACAGGACCAGATGGTTGCCATTGTCGATCGTCAGGCCGAGCTGCGGATCGTGATAGGAGCGGCAGCGCCCGCCGGCCTGCGCCGCGGAATCGGAGATCGACACCGCGACACCGGCTTTCCGCAAGGCGACGGCGGTAGCAAGCCCCGCCAGTCCGGCCCCGGCAATCGTCGCCCGGGTGAAGCTCAACGGGTCAGCCACAGTCGCGCCACCGTCCAGAGCAGTCCGAGCTTGGACACCTTCACCCGGTGGCGCGGCGGTTTCCAGCCGATCGCCTCGCTCCGTTTGAGCACTTTCGCATAAGCCGCTTCCATCAGGCGCGGCGCGATCAGGTGGCCGCGCGGGCGGGTGGCGAGCAGGGCATGGGCCTTGCGATAATGTTCGTGCGCCGTCGTCGCCAGCGCGCGACAGACGATATCGATCCGTGGATCGCCGACCACCCCCAACGGCGTAGTGAAGGGAATGCCGGCGGCGGTGATCGCCTCGGCAGGCAGATAGACACGGCCGATCCCCGCGTCCTCGTCAACGTCGCGCAGGATGTTGGTGAGCTGAAGCGCCCGGCCGAGATGATAGGCGAGATCGATGCCCGGCGCCTCGTCCATGCCGAAGATGCGTACGGAGAGCCGGCCGACGGCCGAGGCGACCCGGTCGCAATAGAGATCGAGTTCGGCCATGGGCGGCCAGCGGATGTCGCGATCGACGTCCATCGCCATGCCGTCGATCACCGCCTCGAAATCGGCGCGGTCGAGATTGAAGCGCCTGACTGCCTCGGCAACCAGCACCGCCTGGCCCGGCGGTCCGCCGGCGTAGAGCGAGTCGAGATCGACCCGCCATGCGTCGAGCGCCTGCATCCGGCCCTCGCGATTGCCCTGCTGGTCGTCGGCGATATCGTCGACCACCCGGCAAAAGCCGTAGATCGCGTACATCGCCTCGCGCTCGGCCTTGGGCAGCACGCGCATGCCGGCATAGAAGGAACTGCCCGAAACCTGCTGCTGCAGGGCGGCCGGGGTCGCATCCGGGTTCATGCGGCGCGCCGGAACAGGCTGCCGACGGCGGCACCGGTGGCGAGGAAGGCAGCTTCCCAGGATTTGTGATGCACGCGCTCGCTGAGGGGATCGCGGGTTTCGAGGCGTCCGCAGAGGCTGACCGCCAGGCGGTGGATGATCGCGACTTCGGCGGCCAGGCGGCGGTCGGCGATCATCCCCGCAAAGCCGGCCGAGTCGTTCAGAAGCGTACGAGTCTTGCCCACGAGAGAGACGATCGCTGCCCGCAGGCCCGGTGTCGCGCGGCCGGCGGTGAGATCCTCGATCCGTGCACCCGTCTCGGCCAAGGTTTCGGCCGGGATGTAGACACGGTCGAGCGTCCGGTAATCCTTGGCGCAATCCTGGAGGTGGTTGATCACCTGAAGCGCGGCGCACAGCGCGTCCGAGGCCGGCCAGGTCGCGCGAGCTTCGCCATGCACGTCGAGCACGTAACGGCCGACCGGCATGGCGGAGAGCCGGCAATATCCGATCAGCCCGTCCCAATTCTCGTAACGGGTTACGGTCACGTCCCGCTCGAACGCGTCGAGCAGGTCATGCGCATGGACCGGATCGAGCCGGTGATCGGCCATGACCGAACGGAGTGCGAGTGCTTCCGCCGCGCCGCCGACCTTGCCGTCGAGCCCGGCGCGCATCCGGCCGAGCTGGGCGAGCTTATCCGTGGCGGACAGCGTCTCGTGATCGGAGATGTCGTCCGCCACACGGGCGAAGCGGTAAAAGGCCATCACCGGGGCGCGGTGTTCGGGCTTGAGCAGAATCGAGGCGACCGGGAAATTCTCGTCGCGATGTCCCTTGCCCGAAGCAAGATCGGCAGCTTCCATCAAACGGTCCCCGACGCCTGAGCGCGGCCTTTCCACATTCCACCACGTCCCCGCATATGCTGCCACGCCGATAGCAAGGTGCAGCCGGCGTAGAAAGCCGCGATGAGCGGCAGGACCACACCCCATAAGGGCGACCGGCGATAGAAGCGCAGCATCGGCTGGAAGGAGATCGTCATTAGTGCCCAGGCTGCCGCGCCCGCGGCCTGTGCCCAGCCGCTTCCGGCCAGCGCCAGCACGGGCGGGGCGCCATAGACCAGAGCGAGGCCGATCAGCGTGCCGGCCAGCAGCACTGGCGAATAGCCGAGCTGCGCATAGGCGGAGCGCGAGATCATCGCCGCGATCACGCCGCTATCGTCATAGGCGCGGATGCTGCGTGACCGGTGAGTCAGGCCGAGCCAGATCGGTCCCTGCTTCTTGAGCAGGGTGCCGAGGGTACAATCGTCGATCAGCGCGGTCCGGATCGCGGCGATGCCGCCGGCCGCTGCCAGCGAATCGCGTCGCACCAGCATGCAGCCGCCAGCAGCGGCGCCGGGGCCATCCGGGTGGTTCACCCGGCCGAACGGGTACAGCATCTGGAAGAAGAACACGAAGGCAGGGATCAGCGCCCGTTCGGCCAGGCTGGTACAGCGCAACTCGGCCATCAGCGATACCAGACTCAGTCCGCCGGCCTGGCCACGCGTGACCAGGGTGCGGAGCGTGTCGGCTTCGTGCGCGATGTCCGCGTCGGTCAGCCAGAGATAGGTGGCCGCGCCGGCATGTTCGACACCCTGCGCCACCGCCCAGAGCTTGCCGGTCCATCCGGCGGCGAGCGGCTGGCCGGTCAGTATCTCCAACGCATGTGGGCCTTCCGTCGCGCGGGCGATGCCGGCGGTGCCGTCGCTGCTCGAATCATCGACCAGTATGATGCGGAAACGGCCCGGATAATCCTGCACGCGCAGGCTGCCGATCGCCCGGCCGATCACCTCTGCCTCGTCGCGGGCGGGGACGATCGCCACCACGTCGGGCCATGTGGTCGGTTCATTCGGGAGATCATTGGTGTCACGTTCGCGGGCAAGCCAGAAGCCGCCATGCGCCAAGACCAGTCCAAGCCAGATGACGAGAGCCAGGCCGCCGATGATCAGCGAGATCACCGGATCATCCCCGCATCTTTGAACCAGGCGACCGCGTCAGCCACTGCTTCTTCCCAGGGGCGGGCGCGGTAGCCGAGTTCGGCCTCGGCCCGGGCCGAGGTGAAAAACATGTGATGCTTCGCCATCTTCAGCCCGTCGACCGTCAGGAACGGGTCCTTGCCGGTGACCCGTGCCAGCGCCTCATTGAGATAGGCGAGCGGAAAGAGCGGCGCGCGGGGCAGGCTGATCGTCGGTGGGCGGCGCTGCATGATTCCGGCGATGGCAGCGAGCATATCGGCAAGCCGCACATCCTGCCCGCCGAGAATATAGCGTTCGCCGATCTGCCCTTTCTCCAGCGCGAGCAGGTGGCCGGCGGCGACGTCGTCGACATGGACAAGGTTCAGGCCGCTATCGAGATAGGCCGGCATCTTGCCGTTCGCCGCCTCGACGATGATCCGGCCGGTCGGCGTGGGCCGCACGTCGCGTGGACCGATCGGGGTCGAAGGGTTGACGATCACCGCCGGCAGGCCGCGGTCGGCAACCATCTGTTCCACCAGGCGCTCGGCGACGACCTTGCTGCGCTTATAGGCGCCAACCGCCTGTTCCGGCGTGGCGGCACGGGTCTCGTCGGCCGGGCCGGCCGGGTCGGGCTTCAGCGTGGCGACGCTGCTCGTATAGACCAGCCGCTCGACTCCGGCGGCGAGCGCCGCTTCCATCACGGCGCGGGTGCTGGCGAGGTTGTTGCGCACGATCTCCTCGGGATCGGGCGCCCAGATTCTGTAGTCGGCGGCGACGTGGAACAGGTGGCGGATGCCGCGCATCGCCTCTGCCATCGCCGCCGGATCGCGGGCGTCGCCTTCGACGAGCGTCCCTGGAAAATCGACGAGATTGGCGCGCGGGCTGGTGGCGCGCACGAGACCGCGCACCTGCCGCCCCTGCGCGGCAAGGGCACGCGCAACTGCCGATCCGACGAAACCCGACACGCCGGTTACCAGCACCGAATTCGAACTCTGGCTCACCCCGCCTCCGCGTCCTTCGATTGGGCGCTCTACACAGGATGCGCCGGGGGCGATAGGGAGGGGTGATGGCGAAACGATCGACCTTCAATCGCCCTCATCCGGCGCTTCGCGCCACCTTCTCCCGCCGGGAGAAGGGTTTGCGGCGCGTGCATCCATGCTAGTCCTCACGATCCTCGGCTGGATTCTGTTGGCCATGGGAGCGATCGGCAGCCTTTACATGCTCGCCGCGACAATGGTGTTTCGCCGCTTCATGGCGTTGCGGACCGTGCCGGCCCGCCGGAGCGAGGCGGTGACGCTGCTCAAGCCGCTCCATGGCGCCGAGCCGCGTCTTCTCGACAATCTGGCGAGCTTCCTCGCGCAGGACCATGCCGGCCCGATCCAGCTTGTCTGCGGGGTCCAGCGTGCCGACGATCCGGCCATCGCCGTGGTGGATAAGCTTCGCGGCCGATATCCGCACGTTGCGATCGACCTGGTGATCGACCCGACGAACCATGGGGCGAATCGCAAGGTATCGAACCTCATCAACATGATGGCCAGGGCGCGGCACCCGATCCTGGTGCTGAGCGACAGCGACATGGTCGCGACGCCCGACTATCTCTCCCGGGTTCTCGACGCGCTCGATGCGCCGGATACCGGAGCGATGACCTGTCTCTATCATGGCCGGGGCGATGCTGGCTTCTGGTCGGGGGTCGGGGCGGCGGGGCTTAGTTACCAGTTCCTGCCCGGGGCGGTGTTCGGTGTAGCGATGGGGCTGGCGCGGCCGTGCATGGGATCGACCATCGCGATCAGGCGCGAGACGCTCGACGGGCTTGGCGGTTTCGAGCGCTTCGCCGATGTTCTGGCCGATGATTATGCGATCGGGGAGGCCGTCCATGCGCTTGGCCAAAAGGTAGCGGTGCCGCCGATGCTCGTCACTCATGCCTCGGCCGAGCGGAGCTTCACTGAGCTGTGGCGGCACGAACTGCGCTGGGGCGCGACCGTGCGGGGCGTGGTGCCCGGCGCCTATATCGGGTCGGTGATCGGCATGCCGTTCCCGCTTGCCCTTGTGGGCGCAGCGCTCGTTCCGGCGCCGCTGACCGGTCTCGCGATCGTGATTCTGTCGCTGGCCGCCCGCCTGTTTGTCGTCGCTACCGTGGATCACCGGACCTGCTCACCGGCGGCTCCCTTGTGGCTTTTACCGGTGCGCGATTGCCTCACCTTTGCGATATTCGTTGCAAGCTTCTTCACCGCATCGGTTGATTGGCGTGGACAACGCCTTAAAATGGGTGATGACGGCCGCGTTTCGGCCGATCCGGAGACTCCCGCATGATGCGTACGCTGTTCCTACAAGCTCCCTCTTTCGACGGTTATGATGGGGGGGCAGGCGCGCGCTATCAGATGAAGCGTGAGGTGAAGTCCTTCTGGTACCCGACCTGGCTCGCCCAGCCGGCGGCGATGGTCGAGGGATCGAAGCTGATCGACGCGCCGGCGCATGACCAGAGCTGGGACGATATCAAGCACGAGTTCGACGATCGCGACCTCGTCATCCTGCACACCTCGACGCCGAGCTTCGGCCAGGACATCCGCACCGCTGCGCTGATCAAGGAGCGCAATCCGAAGATCCTGATCGGGTTTGTCGGCGCGAAGGTCGCGGTCGAGCCTGACAAGAGCCTTGCCGCGACGCCGCATGTCGATTTCGTCGCGCGTGAGGAATATGATTTCACGATCCTCGAAATTGCCCAGGGCGCCCCGCTGGCAACTGTCGACGGCATTACCTGGCGCGCGCCCGACGGTGCGTTCGTGCGCAACAAGGACCGCGCGGTCATCGAGGACATGGACGTCCTCCCGATGGTTTCGCCGGTGTACAAGCGCGACCTGCAGATCGAGAAATACTTCGGCGGTTACCTTCTCCACCCCTATGTCAGTTTCTACACTGGCCGCGGCTGCAAGAGCCGTTGCACCTTCTGCCTGTGGCCGCAGACGATCGGCGGTCATAATTACCGCTTCCGCTCGGTCCCCAAGGTGATCGAGGAGGTCGAGTACATCCTGAAGAACATCCCCGAGACCAAGGAGATATTCTTCGACGACGACACGCTGACCGACAACCACGCCCGCGTCGAAGAGCTGGCGATCGCGCTGGGCAAGCTGGGTTTCGGCAAGAAGGGCTTCCCGGTGTCGTGGAGCTGCAACGCCAAGGCCAACGTACCCCGCAAGACGCTCGAGGTGCTGAAGGCCAATGGCCTGCGCCTGCTGCTGGTCGGCTATGAGAGCGGCAATCAGCAGATACTGCACAATATCAAGAAGGGTCTGCGCACGGACGTCGCGCGGCAGTTCACCAAGGATTGCCACGCCCTGGGCATCGTCATCCACGGCACTTTCATCCTCGGCCTGCCGGGCGAGACGGAGGAGACGATCGAAGAGACGATCAACTACGCCAAGGAGATCGATCCGCACACGATCCAGGTCTCGCTTGCGGCGCCCTATCCCGGCACCTTCCTGTACAAGCAGGCGACGGAGAATGGCTGGTTCGACAACAGCAACGATCTGCTGACCGATGGCGGCAACCAGATTGCGCAGCTGAGCTATCCGCATCTCCCCGCGAGCGTGATCTTCGACAAGGTGGAGGAGTTCTACAAACGCTTCTATTTCCGCCCGTCGAAGATCTGGTCGATCGTGTCGGAGATGCTGCGCGACTGGAACATGATGAAGCGCCGCCTGCGCGAGGGTGTGGAGTTTTTCGACTTCCTCCGCCGGCGGAAAGAGGCTGCTTGAGGCCTTCGGTGAGTCCTCGACTGGCGTCGTGCTGAACTTGTTTCAGCATCCAGGCTTCGGCATCCGGTGACGTTGCGTGGGTCGGCAACCGTGCGTCTATATTCTGGCAAGCGGCTATCTGGGCACGGTCTATATAGGCGTGACCCCGAATCTTACGGCACGTCTCGATGAACACCGTTCCGGCACAGTGGAGGGTTTCACCAGCCGTTATAAGGTTTTTCGACTGGTGTATTTCGAACTGCTCGGGGACATGCCGACCGCCATCAAGCGGGAGAAGCAACTCAAGGCGTGGCGGCGCGCGTGGAAGTGCAACCTGATCGAGCGCGAGAATCCGGCTTGGAATGATCTGGCGCCCGGGCTTGGATTGGCCGAAGTGCTTCCTTCAAACCTTCCGTCATGCTGAACTTGTTTCAGCATCCAATTTGCCATCAGGAAGGTGGCGTGTGGGGCACGTTGGACCCTGAAACGAGTTCAGGGTGACGCAGAGTAAGGAAGGGAAGCGCACGGCAACGAAACGCCTCGTCATCACCTCGGACGATTTCGGCGCGGCCCTCGCTGTCAACGACGCTGTCGAGCAGGCCCATCGCGGCGGTATCCTGACCGCCGCCAGCCTGATGGTCTCCGGCGAGGCGGCCGCCGATGCTGTGGCGCGGGCCAGGACCATGCCGAAGCTGGGCGTTGGCCTGCACGTGGTGCTGGTCGAGGGCCGGCCCACGCTCCCGCCAGAGCAGGTTTCCGCACTGGTCGACACGACCGGCCATTTCCGCACCGACATGGTCCGTGCCGGAATCACCATCTTCGCCAACCCGACCGCTCGTCGCCAGCTTCTCGCCGAGGTAGAGGCGCAATTTGCTGCCTTCGCCGCGACCGGCCTGCGGCTCGACCATGTCAACGCGCACAAGCATTTCCATCTGCACCCGACCATCGCCTCCACGATCCTGGCGACCGGCAAGCGTTATGGCATGAAGTCGGTGCGCGCGCCGATCGAGCCGCGGGACATTCTGGCGAAGATCGAGCCCGATACCCGCGGCGTCGATGTCGCACGCCTCTGGGCGTTGCTGGTGCGCAGACGCATGCGCGCGGCGGGCATTACCGTACCCGATCAGGTCTTCGGCCTGGCCTGGTCAGGCGCGATGGATGCGGTGCGGGTGCGTGGGCTGATCGAACATCTGCCCGATGGCCTGACCGAGATCTATACCCACCCCGCCACTGACGACCATTACCCGACGCACGCCCCCGGTTACGCCTATCGCGTGGAACTGGCGGCGTTGATCGACCCTCTTGCGCGCGAGAGGATCTCGCGCGACAGGATCGCGTTGGGGAGCTTCACCGACTTCGCTTGAGATTAATGCCATGAACATTGCCAACGGCTTCAGCCACTTTGCCCAGCCCGAGCCGGTTCCCGCCGGCCCGATCCGCCTCGGCAGCCGCGAACATCGCGCCCTTTTCTGCCAGACGATGCTCGACACGCACGACCCCTATCGGCCTGCGCTGATCGACTGGCCCAAGCTCGAGCCGGAGACGCGCGACAAGATCGTCTCGCTGCCGATCTGGGACATCGCCGTCGCGACCGAGGGGCGCGCCGGCATGAACGTGAAGACGTTCGGCGAGGCGATCGGCGATCCGCTGCTGAAGGCTGCGGTCGACATGAACGGCTTCGAGGAGAGCCGGCACAAGATCGTGCTCGCCGACATGGTCCAGGCCTATGGCATCGTGCTGGCGCCCGAGCCCGAGTATAAGCGCCCGCGCGATCCCGAGTTCGCCTTCATGCGCACCGGCTATTCGGAATGCATCGACAGCTTCTTCGGTTTCGGCCTGTTCAAGCTGGCCAAGGATTCGGGCTTCTTTCCCGAGGAACTGGTCGACACGTTCGAGCCGGTGATGCGCGAGGAGGGGCGGCACATCCTGTTCTTCGTCAACTGGGTCGCGTGGTGGCGGCGCAACATGCCGTGGTGGCGGCGGCCGTTGTTCGAGGCGAAGGTGCTGATCGTCTGGATGTTCCTGATCGGCGAGCGGATCAGCATGGCCAAGGGCATGGGCGATGACAATACCAAGGCGCAGGAGAATAATTTCACCCTCAACGGCTCGAAGGAGCTTGGGGTCGAGGTGACTTTTCCCGAACTTGCCCGGATCTGCCTTGCCGAGAATGACCGGCGTCTGGCACAATATGATGCGCGGTTGATCAGGCCGCGTTTCGTGCCGGCGATGATGCGTCTCGCATTGCGTTTCGCGGGTGGGCGCAAGGGAGAGGCCGGCTGAAGAATTTCGCACGCGCGGGCATGCTGCTCGCGACGCTGGGTGGGCTGGCCGCCGCGGTCTGGGTCTTCGGCTCGATCGGGCTCGGCAGCGTGCTGGCGGTCGCGGGGCGGATCGGGATCGATGGATTCATGATCTTCTGCGCCATTTCGATTTCCACGTTCGGAATCCTGGGGGCGGCCTGGCTGGCGGCGGCGCCGGGTGAGCCGTTCGACCGGGTCGGCCTGTTCGCCTGGGCCAGGGCGGTGCGGGAGGCGGTTTCCGATCTGTTGCCCTTCTCGCAGATCGGCGGCATCGTCGTCGGCACGCGCACACTGACGACCGCGGGCATTCCGGCATCCCGCGTCTATGCATCCTTCGTGGTCGACATGACGACCGAAATGGCTGCCCAACTCGTCTTCACCCTGTTCGGCCTGGCGATGATCGTCACCCTGTTGGCGACAGGTGGCCAGGCGGCGGCGTTGCGGCCGCTCATCCTCGGCGGCACGGGGGTGATGGCGGCGGCGATGGTGATGTTCTTCTTCGCCCAACGCCCGGCGCTTGGCCTGGCCGGGCGGGTGGCCCAGCATTTCCTGCCCGGGTCGGTCGTCGCCATGACCGGCATCACCGACAGATTGCGAGAGACCTATGCGCAGCGCGGACGCGTCGCGTGTGCCTTTGCGCTCAACCTTGCCGGCTGGATCGTCAGCGGGATCGGCGGTTGGGTCGTGCTGCGGATGATGGGCGCGGAGATTTCGATCTGGTCGGCACTGTCGCTCGAGAGCCTGATCTTCACCCTGAGGAGCGTGGCGTTCGCCGTGCCAGGCGCGATCGGCGTGCAGGAGGCTGCCTATGCCCTGGCCGCGCCGCTGTTCGGTCTGCCGCCGGAAACGGCGCTCGCACTTTCCCTTGCCAAGCGGGCACGCGACCTCGCAATCGGCTTGCCGACATTGATCGTCTGGCAGATCGGTGAAGTGCGGGCGGTGGTGCTGGCATCGCGCAAGGGGTAGCCGGCCAGCGCTTGCGTCAGGATGCTAGAGCGGTTTTCGATCCGATTGCATCGGATCGGCTGCTACAGATATCTGTTCTAACGCGATTTCCGAGTCAGCAGGTGATTCCATCTGCTTCGAAATCGCTCCAGGCTGCGCACGGCGATGGGCAACCTATTCGCGCGCCTGCCGCCTGCCTCAGTAACGATACGATGATGGGCGTCAGGCCGCGTTGTCCGGGCTGATGCAGACATCGACCCATTCGGCACCGACAAGCTCGGCGAGCCGCCCGGGGCTGAGGCAGACCGATGCGGTGCGCGATCCCGCCGCCGGGTAGATCAGGTCGAAATCCCTGAGCGACACGTCGCAATAGATCGGCAATGGTGTCGCGAGCCCAAAAGGACAGACACCGCCAAGGGGATGGCCGGTCAGCCGTTCGGCTTCCTCGGCGCCCAGCATGCGCGGACGGGCACCAAGCGCATCCCTGGTCTTGCGATTGTCCAGCCGGGCGTCGCCGCGCGCGACGACCAGGACGACCCGGTCGTTCACGCGCAGCGACAATGTCTTGGCGATCCGGCCCGGCTCGACGCCGAGCGTGGCGGCGGCCTCGGCGACCGTCGCCGTGCTCGCCGCCTGCTCGATGATGGCGATGTCGGGGGCCTCCCTGCTCAGAAAGGCCCTGACCGTCTCCAGGCTCATCAGCCGTTGAGCTTGTCCTTGACCGCCTTGGCGGGGGTGAAGGTCAGCTTCTTCGACGCTGCGAACTGCATCGTCTCGCCGGTCCGGGGGTTGCGGCCTTCGCGTGCCGCGGTCGCCTTGACCTTGAACTTGCCGAAACCGCTCAGCGCCACCTCGTTGCCGTCTGCGGCTGCAGCGGTGATCGCTGCGAACACGCCTTCCACCAGCTTCTTGGCATCGGCCTTGGTCAGGCCGTTGT
This sequence comes from Sphingomonas sp. P3_C6, assembly GCF_056402595.1. Classification (NCBI taxonomy): domain Bacteria; kingdom Pseudomonadati; phylum Pseudomonadota; class Alphaproteobacteria; order Sphingomonadales; family Sphingomonadaceae; genus Sphingomonas; species Sphingomonas sp. P3_C6. The sequence continues at coordinate 43,898 of NZ_JBFUHB010000027.1, read as the reverse complement.
CGGCGGCGATCGTGTCAACGAGGTCGGAGGTGTTCATGTCGATCTTGTTCCTTGCGGTTGAAAAGGAGGCGCGCCTAGCCGGGGAGACTGGGCGTGTCCAGAACGGAGATGGGGATTGGCGCCGAATCTCCGAAGGATCACCGATAGACCTTCCGCCTGCATCCTGCGAGCGCGGATCCCGGACCACACCCGAGCCAGGGCGCGGCCGCCCGAACTGCCGAGGCCGGGCGAGGTGCGGCGCCGCATTTGCGTTGCTAAGGCCATTTTCGGGCCAAGGGCTTTGAATCGGTTACAGAATAGCCGATACGCGGCGCTCGGGTTTTTCAGAAAATGCGAGTTAGGTACCGATGTCGCTTTCGTTCGCGCGCAGTTCGGCTGCACAAAGGTCAGGCATGGGCGCCGGGGCGGCGCTCGGTCTCGCGGCCGTTATCCTGTTCTTTGTGATCAGCGGGGCCGTCGCCTATCAGAACATCAACGTCCTGCGCGAGGACGCCCGCAAGATCCAGCATTCCCATTCGGTGATCCGGTCGCTCAACGACGTGCTCCTGACCATCCAGGATGCCGAGACCGGGCAGCGCGGCTTCCTGCTGACCGGCAACGAGCAATATCTTGGCCCTTATAGCGAGGCGCTGGCGCAGCTCGGGGGCAGGCTCGACAGAATTGGGTCGCTGACCAGCGACAATGCGTCCCAGCAGGAAAGGCTCGTGGCGGTCCGCCGCCATGCCGGCGCCAAGCTGGCCGAACTGAAACAGACCATCGAGCTGCGCCGACGTTCGGGAGTTGCCGCTGCGCTGCAGGTCGTGGCCAGCGACCGCGGCAAGGTCGAGATGGATGCGATCCGGACTCAGCTCGATCTCATGCAGCAGGAGGAGGCGCGCCTGCGTCAGACGCGCCTCGACGAGATGGAGGTCGCGTATCGGACCGCATGGTTCACCGGCATCCTGACGGGCATGCTCGGCGTCGCGCTGACCCTGGTCGTCGGCTTCCTGATCCGCCGGGCGAGTATCGCGCGCGATCGGCAGCAATGGCTTCAGTCGGGGCAGGCGCAACTGGCCTCCGCAATGCTCGGCGAGCAGTCGATCGGCGAACTCGGCGAGAATATTCTCGGCTTCCTGACGACGTTCCTAGATGCCCATGGCGGCGCGATATTTGCCGGCGATGGATCGCATTATCGCAGGATCGCGACCTATGGCGTGCCGGCGGATGCGCGGATCCCCGAAAAGTTCGTACCCAGGGAAGGCCTGCTCGGCCAGGCGGCGGCCGATCGCGCCCAGCTCGTCCTGAGCGATATCCCGGACGGCTATCTGACGATCGGCTCGGCGCTCGGCCAGGACAAGCCGCGCCACCTGACCATCTCGCCGACGGTCGCCGACGATGTCGTGCAGGGCGTATTCGAGCTCGGCTTTCTTCAGCCGGTCAGCGACGAGGTGCTCGGATTTCTCCGTCAGGCGTCGGCGTCGATCGGGGTCGGCCTGCGCTCGGCACGTTTCCGGGCGGAATTGCAGAATCTTCTCGAGGAGACCCAGCGCCAGTCGGAGGAACTGCAGGTCCAGAGTGAGGAGCTGCGCGTCTCGAACGAGGAACTTGAGGAGCAGGGCCGTGCGCTGAAGGAATCGGCCGCTCGCCTCGAACAGCAGCAGGTCGAGCTGGAGCAGACCAATTCGCAGCTCGAGGAACAGGCCCAGCAACTGGAGATCCAGCGCGACGATCTGGCACGCTCGAACGCGGCCGTCGAGCTGAAGGCGCGCGAGCTGGACCAGGCGAGCCGCTACAAGTCCGACTTCCTGGCCAATATGTCGCATGAGCTGCGGACCCCGCTCAATTCGCTGCTCATCCTGTCGAAGCTCCTCGGCGACAACCCCAATGGCAATCTGAGCGCCGAGCAGGTCAAATATGCCACGACGATCCAGGCATCGGGCAATGATCTGCTGGGGTTGATCAACGATATCCTCGACCTGTCCAAGATCGAGGCGGGTCATGTCCAGGTCAGGCCCGAGACGGTCTCGCTCGAGCGGCTGGCGGCGGACATGCGCCAGTTGTTCCAGCCAGTCGCCGGCGAGCGTGGGCTGCAATTCGATATCGTGATCGCGGAGGACTGTCCCGAGACGATCGATACCGATCGCCAGCGGGTCGACCAGATCCTCAAGAACCTGCTGTCGAACGCCTTCAAGTTCACCGAGGCAGGCAGCGTGGCCTTTTCCGTCGCGCGCGCCGATGACGGGCGGATCGCGCTCACCGTGACGGATTCCGGCATCGGCATATCCGAGGACCATCAGCACGAGATATTCGATGCCTTTCGCCAGGCGGACGGCACGATCAGCCGGAAATACGGCGGTACCGGGCTCGGCCTGTCGATATCGCGCGAGCTGGCCCGCCTGCTCGGCGGCAGCATCGCGCTGGAGAGCGAGCCCGGCAAGGGGAGCCGCTTCACGCTGACGCTGCCGCTTTCCTATGATCCGGCGCTCGTGGCGCCGCGCGAGGAAGCGCCTCCGCTCGCCTCGGCGCCGGCGGCGGCGACAGTGGCACGGATGCCCGGCCGGCCGCCGACGCTGCCGCGCAAGGTCGATGACGATCGCGATAGCCTTGGCGGGGAGCGGATCCTGCTCGTGGTCGAAGACGATTCGAGCTTTGCTGGCATCGTGCGTGACCTGGCGCGCGAGATGGGCTTCCAGTGCCTGATCGCGAGCACGGCCGAGGAGGCGCTGGAACTGGCGCGCCGGTACAGGCCGAGCGCCGTGGTGCTCGATGTCGGCCTGCCCGACCAGTCGGGCCTGGCCGTGCTCGATCGGCTCAAGCGCGATGTCGAGACGCGCCATATACCGGTCCATGTCGTCTCGGCGAGCGACCACAGCCAGACCGCGCTGTCGCTCGGTGCGATCGGTTACCTGATGAAGCCGGTGAAGCGCGAGGAGCTTGCCGGGGTGCTGGAGGCGCTCTCCGCGAAGCTCGCCACGACGGTCCGCCGCGTGCTGATCGTCGAGGACGATCCGATCCAGCGCGACGCGGTCGCAAGGCTGCTCGGGTCGGGCGATGTCGAGACGGTGACCGTCGGGACGGCGGCTGAATGCATGGCGCGGCTGAAGGAGGGGACCTTCGACTGCATGGTGCTCGACCTGACACTGCCCGACGCATCGGGATTCGCGCTGCTCGAGACGCTGCACGCTGACGAAGGTCACAGCTTCCCGCCCGTCATCGTCTATACCGGGCACGACCTGTCCGCCGACGACGAGCAGCGCCTGCGGCGCTATTCCGATTCCATCATCATCAAGGGCGCGCGTTCGCCGGAGCGGCTGCTCGACGAGGTCTCGCTGTTCCTGCACCAGATCGTAACCGAACTGCCGCCCGAGCAGCAGAAGATGATCCAGCAGGCGCGCAACCGCGACGCGATCCTCGAAGGGCGGCGTATCCTCATCGTCGAGGACGATGTCCGCAACGTCTATTCGCTGACGAACATCCTGGAACCGCGCGGCGCCAGGATCGAGATCGCCCGGAACGGGCGCGAGGCGATCGATGCGCTCGAAAAGGCGGGCGACAAGGTGGGCGACAAGGCGGGGAACGAAAACGGTCAGTCGATCGATCTGGTACTCATGGACGTGATGATGCCGGTGATGGATGGCCTGACGGCAACCCGCGAGATCCGGAAGGATGGGCGCTGGAAGAAGCTGCCGATCATCATCCTGACCGCCAAGGCCATGCCGGACGATCAGCAGCGTTGCATCGAGGCAGGGGCCAGCGACTATATGGCCAAGCCGCTCGACGTGGATAAGCTGCTGTCGCTGGTCCGGGTCTGGATGCCGCGCTGACCCGATGACCGACGCGATCGAGGATATCGAGATCCGGCTTTTGCTGGAGGCGCTGCACCAGCGCTACCATTATGACTTCCGCAATTACGCGCAGGCGTCGATCCGGCGTCGTCTGCGCCAGGCGCGGCAGCAACTGGGCTTTGCGACCTTCTCCGCGATGCAGGAAAGCCTGCTGCACGACGAAGCCATGCTGCCGAGGCTGCTCACCTATCTGACGGTCCAGGTCAGCGAGATGTTCCGCGATCCCGGCTATTTTCGGGCGATCCGCGAAAAGGTCATTCCGCACCTGCGGACCTATCCCTCGCTCAAGGTGTGGATCGCCGGGTGCAGCGGCGGCGAGGAGCTCTATTCCTTCGTCATCCTGTTCCGTGAGGAGGGCCTGGAGGACCGGACCCTGTTCTATGCGACCGATATCAGCCAGGACGCGCTCGATACCGCGGCGAAAGGCATCTACCCGCTCGACCGGATCAGGAAGTTCACGGAAAATCACCGGGAGTCCGGAGGAAAATCGTCACTCTCGGACTATTACAGCACCGCCTATGGCGCCGCGGCATTCGACAAATCCCTGCGCGAACGCGTGGTATTCTCCGATCATAGCCTGGTCACTGACGCGGTGTTCGCCGAGATGCATCTCATCTCCTGCCGCAACGTCATGATCTATTTCGACCGCGAACTGCAGGATCGCGCGATCGGCCTCTTCCGGGATTCGCTGGTGCGCAACGGCTTTCTCGGCCTGGGCTCGAAGGAGAATATCCGTTTCTCGGCACATGCCGCCGCGTTCAGCGATTTCGTGCGAACCGAGAAGATCTATCAGAGGCGCGATCTATGACCGCGATCGCGCCTCGTGCGGTCGTGATCGGGGCCTCGGCCGGCGCGATCCAGGCGCTGTCCCGGATCCTGCCCGCCTTGCCTGCGGACTATCCGTTGCCGATCCTGGTAGTGGTTCATGTGCCGGCGGATCGAAACAATATTCTCGCGCCGCTGTTCGAGGCCAAATGCGCGGTGGCGGTCCGAGAGGCGGAGGACAAGGAACCGGTGCTTCCGGGCGTGGTCTATTTCGCGCCGCCGGACTATCATCTGCTCGTCGAAGCCGAGGGTACGCTGTCGCTGTCGAGCGATGAGCAAGTGCTCCATTCGCGCCCGTCGATCGACGTTCTCTTCGAAAGCGCCGCCGATGCCTATGGCGCTTCGCTCATCGGTATCGTCCTCACTGGCGCCAACGCCGATGGTGCGAACGGATTGAAGGCCGTGGCGGATGCCGGCGGCACGGCGATCGTCGAAGACCCGTCGGGTGCCTATGCGGATGCCATGCCGCTCGCCGCGCTTAAACAATGTCCGGCTGCACGCATCCTGTCGCTCGATGCGATCGCGCTCCATCTGATGAAAGCATCCGAAGTATGAAGAGTGAGGTCAGCCCGGTTCAGTTCCTTCTCGTCGATGACCTGGAAGAGAATCTCCTCTCGCTCGATGCACTTCTTCGGCGGGACAATCTCGTCCTGCTCAAGGCGCGCTCGGGCGACGAGGCACTGGAACTGCTGCTCCGCGACGAGGTCGCGCTCGCCCTGCTCGACGTGCAGATGCCCGGCATGGACGGGTTCGAACTTGCCGAGTTCATGCGCGGCAACGAGCGCACGCGGCATGTACCCATCATCTTCGTGACCGCCGGCACCGCGGACAGCCAGCGCCGCTTCCGCGGCTATGAGGCCGGCGCAGTGGACTTTATCCAGAAGCCGATCGAGGCCGATATCCTGCGCAGCAAGGCGAATGTGTTCTTCGACCTGTATCGCCAGCGTCAGATGCTGGCCGCGCAGCGGGATGAACTGGAAGCGGCGTCGCAGGCTCTAAAGGAAGCCGACCGGCGCAAGGACGAGTTCCTTGCGATGCTAGGGCATGAGTTGCGCAATCCGGTCACCGCCCTTCATGGCGGCCTGCATCTTCTGAAGAAACGAACCGGCGCCGATGGCGACCATATTCGCGAGAAGATGGAGCGACAGCTGTTCCATCTTTCCCGCCTGGTCGAGGATCTGCTCGATATCTCGCGGATCGGGAAGGGCAAGATATCGCTTCGGAAGGAGCGGATCGACCTGGCCGTCATCCTGCGGTCCGCCATCGAGGCGAGCGAGCCCAATCTCGAAGCGGCCGGACATGTCTTCACGACCGACCTGCCGGACGAGCCGGTCTGGCTCGACGCCGACCATACGCGAATCGCTCAGGTGGTGGCGAACCTGCTCAACAATGCCGCCAAATATACGCCGGCGGGCGGCGCGATCTCCGTCGCCGCGAGGCCGCTGGACGGACATGTCGAGATTGCGGTCAGCGACAACGGCATCGGCATTCCGGCGGAGATGCAGTCTCGCATCTTCCAGATCTTCGCTCAGGTCGAGGGGCATCGCGAGCAGGCAAACGGCGGCCTCGGTATCGGCCTCGCGCTCGTCCGCCAGCTCGTCATGCTGCATGGCGGGTCTATCGCCGTCGAGAGCGAAGGGGAGGGGAAGGGCAGCATGTTCACGGTCAGGCTCCCGCTGATCGAGCCTTCAGAGGCGACGGAGGACAGGGCCGGCGTCCGTTAAAGGCTGCTGCCTCGACCACGGCGCGCACCACTTCATCATCTGAATTGGCGGCCGCGCGGCGAAGGTCGAGCTACCTACCTTCCGGTCGACGCGACGCCGATCCTCACGCATCTTCCCGGGACGGCGGCCTTGTCTGCCGCCGCCCCGTTCGCGTTACGATCCGACCTGTACGACCACGATCGACTTGGCGGGAATGTCGAGGGTCACGCCATTCGCGCCGGCCGCCTGTCCGCTGAACGCCTTGGGGCTGACCGTTTCGGGCGCGGCAAAGGTGTTGACGGCATCGACCCGCGGCGCGGTCAGCACCTCGCCACGCGCCCAGCGTACCGGTGTGCCCGCTACGGCCGCATCGATACGAACCGAGCGGTTCGGATCGAGATTGGTTACTGCCATCCAGAGCTTGCCGCTCGTATCGCGCGCGGCGATCGCATCGACCCGCGGGAGGGTGACGTCACCCCGGCTGTAGGTGCCGGCATTGAAGGCCAGCGGGACGAGCGTCGCATCCTGGAACGGCAGGTACATCTTGAAGACATGATAGGTGGGCGTGAGGACCATCTTGTCCTTGTCGGTCAGGATCATCGCCTGGAGGACGTTGATCATCTGCGCGATGTTGCTCATCCGTACCCGGTCCGCATGTCGGGCGAAGATGTTGATGTTGAGCGCCGCGATGACCGCGTCCCGAAGGGAGTTCTGCTGCTGGAGGAAGCCTGGGTCGCTCCCCGCATTCGGCTTCAGCCACACGCCCCACTCATCGACGACGAGCGGCACTTTCTTCTCAGGATCATATTTGTCCATGATCGCCGAGTGCGTGGAGACGAGCGCTTCCATCTTCAGCGTTGCCTTGACCAGCGTCGCATAGGCCGTTTCGTCGAAATTCTCGCTGGCATAGGCGGGCGGCCAGCCATTGGTGGTGTAGCTATGCAGGGAAAGGCCCTCGATGCCCCAGGCCCAGGTCCTGTCCTTATAGGCCTTCATGACGGCTTCGGTATATTCGGGCTTGTCCCCATCGGGGCCGACCGCGATCCGCTGCATCGTCTCGGCGCCGGTCTGCGCCGGATTATAATTATGGGTGAAGCGGGCGAAGGGCTTCATCAACTCTACATAATGTTCCGGCGTGTAGGACCCACCGCACCCCCATGCCTCGTTGCCGAGGCCGAGATATTTCACCTTATAGGGGGCAGGGTGGCCGTTGGCGGCCCGTTCCTTGCCGGCCGTCGTTTTCGCATCGGCGGTCATATAGGCGAGCCAGTCCGACGCTTCCTCGACGGTGCCCGAACCGACATTGACCGACACATAGGCCTCGCTGCCGATCTGCCCCACGAAATCGAAGAACTCGTCGGTGCCGAAGGTGTTGGGCTCGACCGCGCCGCCCCAGTTGGTGTTGATCGTGTTGTGGCGGTCCTTTGCCGGGCCGATGCCGTGGCGCCAGTGATATTCGTCGGCGAAGCAGCCGCCCGGCCAGCGCACATTGGGAACCTTGATGGCCTTCAGCGCGGCGACCACGTCCTTGCGGATGCCGCGCACGTTCGGAATCGGCGAATCCTTGCCCACCCAGACGCCGCCATAGATGCCGGTGCCGAGATGTTCGGCGAACTGGCCGAAGATGTTCCGGTCAATCTTCGCGCCCGGCTTTGCCGCGTCAATGGTGATCGCGACATCGTCGCCCTTACGTGCTTGTGCGTGGACCGGCGCCACCGACGCCAGCAGCAATGCGACAAGTGTCAGCGACCGTCGGAACATGTGCGTGAATCCCCTCTTCAACCATGATCTGGCACGGGAATCGCGATCGGCAAGCAACCGCGTTCCCAACTTCTCCTACAATATATCCCTTAGAGCTTCATGCGCCGGGTGCAACGCCCGGAGGTGGGTGAACCTTGCGAAGCGCAGTTTTCCTATGGTTTCCGGTTTGGCGGGGCGCGCCATGCCGTTCCGCTGATGAGGCCGGAGGCTCAATCGGTATTTAATACCCTGACTAATACACCGCGAAGACGCTACCGGGTGGCCGGAGAGGCCGAAGCATAAGCGCGAGAGAAGATATCGAGCGCCGTGACCGCGTAACGATGGATTTCTTCGGCATCGGGCGCTCCGACGATTCCCCAGAGCCGCAGGTTATGTTGCATTTGCGTGAGCTGGATCAGCGCCATCGCTGCCTGTATCGGGTCGTCCTGGCGAAGGTCGCCGGCCTCCATGCAACTGCCGATATAGCTGGAGAGCCGATCAAGAACCCTTTTCGGCCCGCGCTCGAAGAAGATGTGGCCGATCTCGGGAAAGCGCCCGGCTTCGCCCACGATCAGACGGTGCAGCTGGAGGCTGTCCGGATCGATGATCTTGTGCAGAAAGCGGATCGAGAAGTCGAGCAAGGTGGTGCGCCAATCGCGCCCCGGCCGTAGCGCGTCGTCGAGGCTTTTGCGGAAGTTCGCGGTGGCGTCGTCGAGGACGGCGGCGAACAGATCCTCCTTGGACGGGAAATAGGCCCAGAGCGTTCCCTTGGAGCCGCCAAGCTCGGTGGCGATCGTCGACATCGATGTGGCGGCATAGCCATGCGTTAGAAATGCGTTGCGCGCGATTGTGACGATGGCCGCGCGGCGCGTTTCCCGGTTCTCCTCACGACGTGACAATATTTTGGTCATAGCCGTACTATAGGGTACGATTATGCGTTGACAAGCTCCGGCTCCGCGAGCATCTGGCCGCCGTACCGAGGAGTACGGTAATCCAATGCGACTGATTCGACTCTCCTGTGGCCTGGGCATTGCCGCGGGCCTTGCGGCGTGCGCCGCACCCGATCTGGGGCCGCGCCCCGAACTCGCGAAGCCCGGCGATTATGCATCGGGCGCCAGCTTGGCATCAGGCGTAACCGCGGCCGACTGGCCGGCGGCAGCGTGGTGGCATGGCTATGGCGACCCGCAGCTCGACACCCTGATCGGCGAGGCGCTGGCGGGATCGCCCGACATCAAGATCGCCGCGGCGCGGGTGCGCACGGCGCAGGGGGCGGTGCAACAGGCCGGGGCAGCGAGCCTGCCCACACTCAGCGCGGACGGCTCCGCGGGGCTCAGCAAGCAGAGCTATAATAACGGCATCCCACCGGCCTTCGTGCCGAAGGGGTGGAACGACACCGGGCGGCTGGCGCTGAACGCGGGGCTCGACCTCGACCTGTTCGGCCGCAACCGTGCGGCGCTGGCCGCCGCAACGTCCGAGGCTGAAGCGGCGCGTCTCGACGGGGAACAGGCGGCGCTGGTGCTCGCGACGAGCATCGCGTCCAACTATGCCGATCTTGCGCGTCTCTATGCCGAACAGGATGTATTGCAACGGGCTCTGGAGGTCCGCGTCGCGACCGAAAAGCTCGTGTCCGACAGGGTCTTGATCGGGCTCGATACCCAGGGCGAGCTCAAACAGGCACGTTCCGCGGTGCCGGCGGCACGGGTCGACCTCGCCGCCAATGTCGAGCAGATCGCGCTGACCAGGAACGCGATCGCCGCGTTGACCGGTGCAGGGCCCGATCGGGCGCTGTCGATCACGCGCCCCGCTATCCCGGTGCTGACGACCGGCTTGCCCGCCGACGCCGGCATCGCGCTTGTCGGGCGGCGGCCCGACATTGCGGCTGCCCGTGCGCGCGCCGAGGCAGCGGCGAGCCGAATCAAGGTGGCACATGCGAATTTCTATCCGAATATCAGCCTGACGGGGCTGATCGGGCTGCAATCACTCGGGCTCGACACCCTCTTCAAGGGTACGTCGAGCATCGGTTCGATCGGTCCGGCGATCACTTTGCCGATCTTCAATGGCGGCGCCCTGCAGGGCCAGTATCGCCAGGCGCGGGGGCAATATGACGAGGCCGTGGCCACCTATGACCGTACGCTGATCGAAGCGCTGCGCGATGTGGCGAATGCCGTGACGAGCCGGCGACAGGTGGGCACGCAGCTCACTGATGCGCGCGCGGCGCTGGCCGATGCCGAGGGCGCGTATCAGGTCGCGCAGCTCCGTTACAAGGGCGGCCTCTCGACCTTTCTCAACGTGCTCAGCGCGGAACAGAATGTGCTGACCGCCAGGCGGGTGCTTGCCGATATCGAGACGCGCCAGTTCGCGCTCGATATCCAGTTGGTGCGCGCACTTGGCGGCGGCTTCCAACCTTCCACACTTCAGACCAGCGGGACACGATGATGGACAACGAAACGCCATCCAAGGGAACGGATCAGGCGCCCGTCGAGCAGGCCGCGCCGGACGCGAATGCAACGCACGCCGACGCCGCCGGTTCGGGGGGCAATCCGGGAAGGCGCAAGCGACTGCTGCTTATCTTAGCCTGCGTTCTGGCCGTCATCACGGCCCTGTATTTTCTCTATGACTGGCTCGTCGCCTCGCGGCGCGTGACGACCGATAATGCCTATGTCGCCGCCGAGACCGCTCAGGTCACGCCGCTGATAAGCGCCCAGGTGATCGACGTGACGGTTAGCAATACGCATAGCGTCAAGCGCGGCCAGGTGCTGCTCAGGCTCGACGACGCCGACCAGCAGATTGCGGTCGCACAGGCCGAAGCCGATCTAGCGGCGGCCGAGCGGCGTTACGGACAGACCGCCGCGACCGGCGATGCTCTGCAGGCGCAGGCCAATGCCCGCGGCGCCGATATCGCCAGCGCGCGTGCTCAGCTCGCCGTCGCGCGCGGCAATCTGGAACGCGCCGAGATCGACTATAAACGACGCCAGGCGCTGGTCGGCGCAGGCGCCGTCTCGGGCGACGAGGTAACGTCGTCGACGAATGCGCTGCGGACGGCGCGCGCCAATGTCGCCCTGGCCGAGGCCGGGGTCGCCCAGGCGACGGCGACGCGGGAGTCCGCCCTTCGCGATCGTGCCGCGAATGCCGCGTTGACGCGCGGCACCACGCAGCAGACCGCACCAGAGGTGCTGACTGCGCGCGCAAAGCTGCGCCAGGCGCAGCTCGATCTGTCGCGCACCGTGATCCGCGCGCCGATCGATGGCGTGATCGCCCAGCGCAACGTCCAGATCGGCCAGCGAATCGCGCCTGGCACCGTGACGATGGCGATCGTCCCCATCGACAAGCTTTATGTCGATGCGAACTACAAGGAAGGCCAGCTGAAGCGCGTGCGGGTCGGGCAGCGTGCCACGCTGACCTCCGATGTCTACGGCGGCGGCGTCGTATATCACGGTCGGGTCATCGGTCTGGCGGGCGGTACGGGATCCGCTTTCGCGCTGATCCCCGCGCAGAATGCCACTGGCAACTGGATCAAGGTGGTACAGCGCCTGCCGGTGCGCATCGCGCTCGATCCGAGGGAGCTGCGCGAACGCCCGTTGCGCGTCGGCTTGTCGATGGATGTCGAAATCGACCTTTCGGACGATCGTTGAGGATATAGCCAATGGCTTCCGCCGCATCTCCCTCGGCTGCTGAGGCCAGCGGCGCCATGCAGCCGCTGACCGGTTCGCGCCTGGTCCTTGCCGGTTTCGTGTTAGCGCTGACCAACTTCATGGTGGTACTCGACACCACGATCGCCAATGTTTCGGTGCCGCATATTTCCGGCGGGCTTGGCGTTTCGCCCACTCAGGGGACCTGGGTCGTCACATCCTATTCGGTGGCGGAAGCGATCTGCGTGCCGCTTACCGGCTGGCTGGTCCGCCGCTTCGGCACCATCCGTGTGTTCATGGTGGCGATGATCGGCTTTGCGGCCTTTTCGGCGTTGTGCGGCATCGCCTCGACACTTGGCGAAATGGTCGCATTTCGTATCGGTCAGGGGTTTTGCGGCGGGCCGCTGATGCCGCTGACCCAGACCCTGCTGCTGCGCATCTTCCCCAAGGAGAGACAGGCCGCCGCGATGGGCGCGTGGGCAATGACGACGGTCACCGCGCCGATCCTGGGCCCGATTCTGGGCGGCACGATCAGCGACAATTGGTCGTGGCCCTGGATTTTCTACATCAACCTGCCGGTGGCGATCTTCTGCATCGTCGGCGTGTTTGCGCTGCTGCGCCAGGCGGAGACCAAGACGGAGATCGTGCCGATCGACCGCATCGGCCTGGCGATCATGATCATATGGATCGCCGCGCTTCAGGTAATGCTCGATCTCGGTCGCGAGCATGACTGGTTCGGCTCGAGCTTCATCGTCGGTTGCGCGATCGTCGCCGCGATCGGTTTCGTGACCTTCCTGATCTGGGAACTGACCGAGCGCAATCCGATCGTCGACCTTCGCGTGTTCCGGCATCGGGGGTTCACGGTCAGCGTGGCGGCACTGTCGTTCAGCTTCGGCACCTTCTTCGCTTCGGTGGTCATCATCCCGCAATGGCTGCAAACGACGATGGGCTATACCGCGACCGATGCCGGTTATATCACCGCGTTCAACGGCTTGCTGGCGGTGATCTTCTCGCCGATCGTCGCCAAGCTCTCCAACAAATATGATCCCCGCGCGCTGGTATGTTTCGGCATATTCTGGCTGGGCCTGACGTCGATCATGCGGACCTATTGGTTCAGCGGTGCGGATTTCTGGATTCTCGCCATGCCGCAACTGGTGCAGGGGCTGGGCATGCCCTTCTTCTTTATCCCGCTGACGATCATCGCGCTCGGTGCGGTCAAGCCGGAAGAGACGGCATCCGCGGCCGGGGTGATGAGCTTCCTGCGCACGCTCGCCGCGGCGATCGGCACGTCGATCGGCGCGACCCTGTGGCAGAACGGGGCGCAGACCAATCGCGTCGAACTCACCAATATCCTGAACGGAAGCGATCAGGTCATTTCGAACGCAACCCGGTCTGGCCTTTCCGCCGAACAGGGGCGTGGACTGATCGAACGGCTGGTGGACCAGGAAAGCTATGCGCTCGCGACCAACCACATCTTCGCGCTGGCGGCGGTGATCTTCTTCCTTTCCGCGTCGATCATCTGGCTCGCGCCACGACCGGCCAGGGCAGTGGACACGTCAGCCGCGCATTGATGTGGGCGCCCGTTCGGGGGGTAATCACCCTTATTTGGACCGCGTAAAAGCGCGGCGCAGTGCCGCCATCTTCGCTGTGGTGAATTGCCGGGTAACCGAGGAGCCGGGCGCAGCGTCATCGAAGCCGTGATACGCGCCGGGAACGACGATAAGCTCGGTCGCCACGCCGCTGTCGACCAGGCGCCGGGCATAGTCGATGTCCTCCTCGACGAAGAGATCGATCGACCCGACGCCGATAAAGGCCGGGGGCAGCCCGACGAGAGTCCGCGCCCGGGCAGGCACTGCCGCCGCCGGGACGGCCCGCGTTCCGGGCGCCTGACCGAGAAAAGATCCCCAGCCGAAGCGATTGTCGGCTGCGCTCCATCCTATCCTTCCGATATGCGGCGGCGGCATGCGGCTGCTGCCGGTACGGTCGTCGAGCATCGGATATATCAGCATCTGAAGGACGAGCGGCACCTCGCCTCTGTCCCGGGCGGTCAGGGCAAGCAGCGCCGCATGGCCGCCGCCGGCGCTTTCCCCCATTACCGCGATACGCGATCGATCGACGCCGAGGGTGTCGGCCTGGTCGTGCAGCCATTTGAGGGCGGCGTAATTCTCCTCGATCGACACGGCGTAGCGCGCCTCGGGGGCGAGCCGGTAGTCGACCGTGACCACGACGCAATCGAGATCCCGAGCGAGATCCTGGCGCGAGGCGATCTCGCTGCCTGCATTGCCGAAGACATAGCCGCCACCATGGGTGTGCAGGATCGCGGGGCGGCGCGTGCCGGGTCTGGCGTTGATGACGAACGCCGTGACGGTCGCAGCACCTCCCGGCACGGCAATCTCGTGCCTGGCCACGGCGATGTCGGGTCGCGGAGCGCGCGCGCCGTCCCGGATGGATTTGCGGATGTTGAGATAATTCCGGTCGAGTGGCGGCCCCTTGGGGCCGGACAGCATGTCGCGCGCTGCAGGACGCAGCTCCGGATCGACATCGGCCAGCGGATCCGCCATCGCTGCTTCGGCCAGAGAAGGCGAAACCGCCCCAGCACAGGCGGTGATGATCGCCGCAAGGCCTAAGCTATTGAAACGCCGCCTGCTATAGTCCGTCACAGCATCCTCCCGGCCTTGATCCGGGCGTTCTGCTTTTCCGGATATCGTCCGGCACAGTCTACCATATTTGTAGGAGTAGAAAAGCCGGCCGGGCGCATCAGGTTTTTCATCGGCGCGTGCCTGCGCCGAGGCAAGCCGACAGCCTCGCCAAGTCGCGCCTTTCGTCCTGCGGCACAGAGGAGAGTTTGTGCGGCATTTCGATCGTGGCGACGGTCGGCGGAAGTGTTGCCGGACTATTTCGGATAGCCTGTCGAACTCCCTCGTCCCGCGGCAATCATCCTCGGCATTGCGACAAGTTGCGACTCGCCTTTGTACTTGTCGGATTATATAGGATTCGCGGCCCCGCGCCCGAATCCAATCGGGAAGACAGGGAGCCAGGGGAGAGGATGGATGGTCGACGGATTACGGAATTCGATGTTGCTCAGCCGTAGGGCGGCGCTGGTCGGAACGGCCGCAGCCGGGGTCGGGTTGGCGTTGCCGGGCGAGGCACTGGCATCGGACAGCGTGAAGACCGCCGCGCACACCGGGCCGGGCCGCTGCTCCACTCCGAAATCGGCAGTCGCCAAGACGCAATATGGCAAGGTGCGCGGGTATCTTGCCGGAGACGTCTTCACCTTCAAGGGCATTCCGTACGGGCAGGACACCGCGGGCGAGAACCGCTGGCTTCCGGTCAAGGCGCCCAAGCCGTGGGCGGACGAGTATCCGGCGCTGGTCTATGGGGCGAACTGCCCGCAGACCCTGCACAATTTCCGCGCGATCGAGCAGACGTTCCTCCAGGACTGGGACGACGGCTTTTTGGGCGAGGACATGCTCAAGCTGAACGTCTGGACGCCGTCGCTAAGCGGAAGCCGCCCGGTCATGGTCTATTTCCATGGCGGCGGTTTCAGCTTCGGCTCGTCGTACGAACTGCCGTCGCACGAGGGCGCGCAGATGGCGCGCAACCATGATGTGGTGCAGGTCTCGGTCAACCACCGTCTCAACGTGCTGGGTTTCTTCGATCTCGCCGAATTCGGTGGCAGCGCCTATGAGGATTCGGTCAATGCCGGGATGATGGACCTAGTCGCGGCCTTGCGCTGGGTGCACGAGAATATCGCGAACTTCGGCGGCGATCCGAACAAGGTGATGATCTATGGCCAGTCGGGTGGCGGCTCGAAGGTCACGACGCTGCTTGGCATGCCCGCCGCCTCGGGGCTGATGCACCGCGCGTCGGTCCAGTCCGGCGGCGGCGGCAATATCCCCGACGCAGCCCAGACCCGTGAGTTTACGCGGCAGGTGATCAAGGAACTCGGCGTTTCGAAGGGCGATATGGCTGCCCTGCAAAAGATGGAATGGTCGAAACTGATGGAAACGGGGAACGCCGTTGCCGCAAAGATCAACGGACCGGCCCGGGGCCTTCCCGGCCCGGCTGCGCCGCCAACGCCGCCGCGCGTCGGCTTCGGTCCGACCATGGATGGCCGGATCATCAACATGCGATCCTTCTTCGACGCCGCGCCCGAGATTTCGAAACATATCCCGATGATGATCGGCGCCGTCAGCGAAGAGGGTATGCGCTATAGTTCCAACCCGACCGAGGCCGAGTGGCGCAAACAGCTATCGGAACAGATCGGCGCGCCGAAGGCCAATGCGCTGATCGATGCGATGAAGAAGGCGCACCCGGAAAAGTCTATCCGCACCCTGTCCTACGGCGTGCAGGGCATTACCGGCCGCAACAATGTGCAGCGCATGGTGAAGCTGAAATATGATCAGAAGGCAGCGCCGGTCTATCAATATCACTTCCAGTGGCAGTCGCCGATGCTCGAGGGTTCGGGCGCCTGGCATACGGCCGAACTCGCTTTCTGCTTCGACAATACCAAGCGATGCGAACAAGGCACCGGGGATACGGCCGAAGCGCGGGCACTTGCCACCAAGATGGCGCGGGCCTGGGCCAATTTCGCCCGGACCGGAAATCCGAGCCAGCCTGGCCTGGCCTGGGCGCCGAGCGATCCCATCAAGTGCCAGACCATGGTCTTTGATAATCGCTGCCGGATGGAAGACGATCCGGAAGGGGAGGTGCGCCGTATCATGCTTGCGTGACGGCGTGGCGATCCGGGCAGGCATCGGGATCCTTCAGTCCCGATGCCTGCCCGGATCGTCGTTTTTACATCTGACGCTTCGTTGTTCAGTATCGACACAGTTCGACGACCAAGGACGGTCCGTCGATTTTTTGAGAGGGGAATATCATGAAATTAGCCTGCGCCGCTGCTGTGACGCTGTTCCTCGCGAGCGCCGCCGCGCCCGCGACTGCCCAGGATTTCGACCCGATGGCGATGGCCGATACCAACACCGACGGGAAGGTCGATCTGAAGGAAGCGACCAGCTTTACCGAACAGGGATGGGGCTATGCCGACCAGGCGGGCGCCGGGAAGATCAAGAAGGAGACGCTGCCCGACTTCTTCCAGCCCTCGTTCGCCAGCGCGAAGGTGGATGCCGAAGGATTCGTCACCAAGGAAGCGTACATCGCTGCAGTGCCGGACCGCTTCAAGGCAGCCGATGCGAACGCTGACGGTTTCCTGTCGGAACCTGAAATGCGCGCCTTCCTCGGCATGCCCTGACTTTACCGGGCAGCCCGAATCATATTCGACGCGGCGGGGTGCCGAGGGCAGTGAACTGCTCTCGGCACCCCGTACTTCTCTGGCGACAGGGCCATCATGATGTGGCCAGCAGTCCCCGGCCGGCGAGATTGCGCATCAGGTCCCCGATGCCGAATTGCCAGGGCGGCGCGGCCTTGGATGTCGTCACGCGGTTGACCAGGCGGCCGATGCGCGGCGTCGAGATGGTGACGACGTCGCCGACCTTGTGAGTGAAGCCGTGCTTGGGCACGTCGCGGTCCTGGGTCGGCGCGAACAGCGTGCCGAGGAACAGCACGAAGCCGTCGGGATATTGATGCTCGCTCATCGTGTGCTTGAGCAGCGCTTCCGGATCGCGGCTGATCTGGTTCATCGAGCTGATGCCGGTCAGGCGATAGCCTTCGGGCCCTTCGATCAGCARYTCGACCTCGGCATTGCGGACGTCGTCGAGCGTGAAGCCYTGGTCRAACAGGCGGATGAACGGGCCAAGCGCGCAGGACGCRTTRTTRTCCTTCGCCTTGCCGAGCAGCAGCGCCGAGCGGCCYTCGAAATCGCGCAGRTTGACGTCGTTGCCRAGCGTCGCGCCAACCGCGGCACCGGTCGAATCCGCCAGCATCACGATCTCGGGCTCGGGATTGTTCCAGGTCGAATCGGARCGCACCCCGATCTCGCCGCCATAACCGATGGTCGAGAGCACCGGCGACTTGGTGAACACCTCCGCATCCGGGCCGATCGCGACCTCGAGATATTGCGACCACATGCCGTCYTCGATCAGCGCGGTCTTCATCGCCGCCGCCTCGGGCGAGCCGGGCACCACAGCACGCAGGCTGCCGCCGATGATGTCCTCCAGCCTGGAGCGGACTTCRGCAGCCGCGCCTGCGTCGCCCCGCGCGCGCTCCTCGATCACCCGCTCCAGCGCGGAAACCGCGAAGGTCACGCCGGCCGCCTTCACGCATTGCAGATCGATCGGGCTKAGCAGGCGAAGTGCCGCATCGGCACCGGTGCCGAGYCCGAGCGAGTCGAGCGCGCCGAGCGCCGTGCCGGCGCCAGCGTCGAAGACCTTGTCCTCGATCAGCGACGAGACGGTCGGTGCGACTTTCGCCATGTCATGAACCACGCCACCCGCGATCAGGACCGGGCTCGGTCCCTCCGCGCCGGCAATCCGGCCGACGAACAAGCCGTCACGCCAATCCGCTGGCAGCGCATCCGCCACCGCAAAGCCCCCTTCAGACATTCCGCTCCGCTCTACACCGTTCTTGATAGCGCTACCATCAAGCGCAGCCGGGGCCGTGTCAAGGTCTCCGATAGTCTCGAATCACGAGAGGGACGCGGAAACCCTATAGGATGCTCAGCGGTAACGTGGCTCATCGAACCAGCGGGCGAAATCGTCCCACGCCCCGGATACGCGATCGGGAAAGGCGGCGGGGCGTTTTTCGAGGAAAGCGCCCACGCCCTCGCGCGCATCGGCGCTGGCACCGCGCAGCCACATCACCCGGCTTTCCAGCCGGTGCGCGTCCATCGGATGCCCGACACCCAGGCCTGTCCAGAGCATGCGGCGCATGACCGAAATCGAGACCGGTGCACTGTCGCGAGTGAGTTCCAGGGCGAGGGCATGGGCGGCGGGCAAAAGGTCATCGGGCGCGTGCACGCCTCGGATCAGCCCGCCGCGCAGTGCCTCCGCCGCGTCGAACAGGCGCGCCGAATAGCACCATTCGAGCGCCTGGCCGATGCCCACGAGGCGCGGCAGGAACCAGGTCGAGGTCGCCTCCGGCACGATACCGCGGCGCGCGAAGACGAAACCGAAGCGCGCCGTGTCGCTGGCCAGGCGGAAATCCATCGGCAGGGTCATGGTGACGCCGACACCCACTGCCGGGCCGTTGATCGCGCCGATCACCGGCTTGCGCGATTCGAAGATGCGCAAGCTCAGCATGCCGCCGCCGTCGCGCACCGCGGGGTTGGACCAGTCGACATCGCCATCCTGATCCACCGGCGAGTCGCCATCGGCCCAGCTACCGCCGCGCTTCTCATAATCGAAGGTCGCGCCGCCTTCGGACAGGTCCGCCCCGGCGCAGAAGGCCCGGCCGCTGCCGGTGACGATCACCGCGCGGACGGCATCGTCCGCATCGGTCGCGTCGAACGCGGCGAGCAGATCGTCGAGCATCGCCTTGTTGAAGGCGTTGAGCTTGTCCGGCCGGTCGAGCGTGATGGTGGCGATGCCGTCCCCATCCGTCTCCAGCCGTATCGTCGCGAAGTCCCGGCTCATGCCGCCGGGCACTTCGCTCCGCTCTCGACCCATGCCTTGGTCAGTGCACCGAACTGCGCCTGGGTGCCGGGCGCGGGCGTGCGGCCCTTGCCCGGGTTCCAGCCCCAACCGACCAGCACGTCGTTCGTGTTGTGGTCGATCAGCTTCTCCAGCGTTTTGCCGCCGTTGCGCGTCGGATCCTTGATCTGGGCGCAAATCTCGGCAAGCGACTTGCCCTCCCACGCCATCGAGATCGGCGCCAGCGCCCATTTGCGATTGCCGGGAATGCTGCCCTCGCCATTGGCGAAGTCGACATTGTCGCGGCCATGACAGGTTGTGCACTCCATGCCCGCCGCACCGAAATTATACTGTCCGCGCACGACCAGCGGGCTGTGCGGGTGCATGTCGTCACCCTGTAGCGGGCGATCGGTGCGGGGATGGCAGTTCACGCAGCGTGGGCTCTGGATGACCTTGCCCATCTCGCGGAACAGGGCGATCGAGCGCGCATCCTGATTGGCGATGCCGGCAAAAGCCGATGGGTCCTTGAGCGTGACGGGTGCACCCTTGGCCATGATGGCGACGGGCAGCGCGACGATGGCAACCGCCAGGGCGAGAAGGCGCGGGTTCATGCGTTTTCTCCATGGGCGAAGGGAAGTCTGCGCACGGCCTTGCCGGTCAGCTTGCGCCAGGCATTGCCGACAGCAGGAGCGAGCGGCGGAACGCCGGGCTCACCGACGCCGGTCGGCGCCTCGCTGGAGGCGATGATCGCCACCTCGACCTCCGGCATCTCGCCGATGCGCAAGCTGCGGTAGGTGTCGAAATTGCCCTGCGCCACCGTGCCGCCCTTGCCGAGCACCAACTCCGCATACAGCGCATGGCCGAGCGCGAAGCCAATGCCGCCCTCCATCTGGGCGCGGATGATATTGGGGTTGACCGCGACCCCGCAATCGACCGCACACCAGACCTTGTGCACCTTGGGCAGGCCGTCCGCGCCCTTCGACACTTCGGCGATCTGCGCGACATAGGTATTGAACGCCTTGTGCGTCGCGACGCCGCGCGCGCGTCCCGCCGGCACCGGACCGCCCCATTTCGCCATCTCCGCGACACGGCGGAGAACATTCTTTTCGCGCGGCTCCTTCATCAGTTCGAGCCTGCCCTCGACCGCATCCTTGCCACCGAGCGCCAGCAGTTCGTCGATGAAGGTCTCGACGACATAGGCGGTGTGGGTATGGCCGACCGAGCGCCACCAGTTGGTGGTGACGGGGCTTTTCATCAGATGCGCGCCGACGCGGAAATTGGGCAGGTCGTAGCTGCCCTCGGTCGCGCCCTCGGTCATCGTCGAGTCCTTGCCGTCCTTGACGATCATCTTCTCCATCGCGGTGCCGATGACGAAGGACTGGATCGCGACGACCTGATCCCAGGCGACGATATTGCCCTTGGCGTCGATCCCGCCGCGCAGCTTGTGCACGGCCATCGGCCGGTAATAGCCGCCGCGGATATCGTTCTCGCGCGTCCAGAAGAACTTGACCGGCGATTGCCCGCCCCAGGCCTTGGCAACGGCGCCCGCCTCCTGCGGGAAAGCCATGTCGGAGGTGGTGCGCCGGCCGAAGCTGCCGCCGGCATATTGCTGGTGGAGCACCGCCTTTTCGGGCGCGATGCCGAGCACGCCGGCGATGATGCTGGTCTCGGTCGCCTGGAACTGAGCGCCCATCCAGACGTCGAGCCGGCCGTCCTTCACCTCCATCACGGCGTCCATCGGCTCCATCGGGGCGTGAACGAGATAGGGCAGCTGATAGGTCGCCTCGATCGTCTTCGCCGCGCCCTTCAGCGCCGCGGCGGCATCGCCCTTCTTCTCATATTCCACGCCGGGCGTCGCCACGGCAGCGCGATAGGCGGTGAACATCTCCTCGCTCGACCGGAGCTCGGCTGCGCTCAGGTCCCAGTCGACCTTCAGCGCGTTGCGGCCCTTCATCGCGGCATAGCTGTCCCTGGCATAGACCACGACGCCCTGCGGGATCGCCTTGACCCCGACGACGCCAGGCGTGGCGAGCGCCGCCTTGTCATCGACCGACTTCACCTTGCCGCCAAAGGCGGGGGCGTGGAGGATGACCGCATGGACCATGCCTGGCCGGTCGATATCCAGTGTGAAGATCGCCGTGCCGTTGGACTTGATGACCGAATCGACCTTGGGCACGTCGGTGCCGATGAGGGTCCATTTGTCGGGCGTCTTGAGCACCGGCTTGGCCGGCGGCGTCATCGCCGCCGCCTCGGCCGCAAGCTCACCGAAACTGGCCTTGTTCGCGCCGTGGCTGACGACGCTCTTAGAGACCTTCACCTCGGCCGCAGGGACGTTCCACCGCTTCGCGGCCGCATCGACCAGCATCGCCCGGGCGGTGGCGCCGGCACTGCGCATCTGCATGAAGCTGTTGGCGATCGCGGTCGACCCGCCCGTCGCCATCACGCCGAAGAACAGATTTGCGTAGAGCTTGTCGTTGTTGGTGGCGTGCTCGATGCGGACCTGCCCCCAATCGGCATCCATCTCGTCAGCCGCGAGCGTCGCCAGCCCGGTCGCCGGCCCCTGCCCGAATTCGACATGCTTGATGACGATGGTGACGAGGTTGTCCGGCGTGACCTTGACGAAGGCGTTGGGCTGGAACGGCGCATCGGGCGCCGCGGCGGCAAGGCCGCGGCCCATCGGCAGGGCTAGCCCTAGGATGAGCCCGGTCGACTGGAGGAAGCCGCGCCGGGAGGGGACCAGAGCGTTGGGGATCGGGGCGTTCATGCGCTCTGCTCCATCGAGGTCGCGGCATCCTTGATCGCCTGGCGGATGCGGACATAGGTCGCGCAGCGGCAGATATTGCCGGCCATGCCCTGGTCGATATCGGCATCGGTCGGCTTCGGCTTCGCGGTCAGCAATCCGATCGCCGACATGACCTGCCCAGACTGGCAAAAGCCGCACTGGGGCACGTCGATCTTGACCCAGGCTGCCTTCACGGCTTCCGCCCTTGCGTCGGTTGCGCCTTCGATCGTGACGACCTTGCGTCCGGCGATGGTGCCGACCGGGGTGACGCAGGAGCGGCGGTTCTTGCCATCGAGATGGACGGTGCAGGCCCCGCATTGCGCGATGCCGCAGCCATATTTGGTGCCGGTCAGCTTCAGATGATCGCGCAATACCCAGAGCAGCGGCGTGTCGGGGTCGCCGTCGAACGAGACCTTGGCCCCGTTCAGAATGAAATCCGTCGCCACGCCGCGTCTCCCTTTTTAGTCCGCCCGGTACAGATAGGCGAGCACCGCCATGGTGCGCAATCGAAAGCGTCGTGGGTGTAACGTCTTTTTAGCGGGTGCGGGACCATAGCTGCGGCGTTGCAACCCAAGTGGACAGGCCGGCCAACGCTCATGCATCGCTTTCCCCTCATCTCCCCGAACCCGCCGCGCCTCAGCGAGCATCTCGATGCCCTGAAGCGGGTCGAGCAATCGGGCATCTTCAGCAACAACGGCCCCGAGGTCCGTGCGTTCGAGGCGGAGGTGAACGAACAGCTGTTCGGCGGACAAGGCGCGAGCCTGGCCGTCGCCAATGCGACCCTAGGCCTGATCGTCGCGATACGCGAGGCGGCCGGCACCGACATGCCTGCCGGGCGGCTCGCACTGATGCCGGCACTGACCTTTGCCGCCACGGCCCAAGCCGCCTTGTGGGCCGGGCTGACTCCGCTGATCTGCGATGTCGACGCCGAGGACTGGGGCATGTGCCCGACCGAGGAAGAGCGGCTGTTGCGCCTTCATGGCGACCGGATCGGAGTCGTCGTGCCTTACGCGACCTTCGGCAACGCAATCGACCTCGACCGTTATGCCTGGCTGCAGCGCCGGTACGGCGTCGGCGTGGTCATCGATGCGGCGGCCTCGCTCGGCACGATCGACGACAGCGGCCAGGGCTTCGGCGCCGACGCGCCGTTCGCCGTCGTCCATTCGATGCATGCGACCAAGACCTTTTCGGTCGCCGAGGGCGGGCTGATCCATTCGGGCGACGTGACCCTGATCGAAACGCTGCGCGCGATGATCAATTTCGGGTTCCAGAGCGGCCGCAGTGCGACGGTGCCCGGCATCAACGCGAAGCTGCCCGAGATCCTGGCGGTCATGGCGCGCGCGAAGCTGACCGAGATCGACGCGATCTGCGATCATCGTGCCGCCATCGAGGACGCCTATCGCGACACGTTGAAGGACATGACGTTCCAGCGCGCATCGGGACGCAGGCGCGCCAGCCAGTTCATGCCCGCCGTCCTGAACGAGTCACTGGTCGGGCGGCGCGAGTCGATCACCGCCGGGCTGGCCGAAGCCGGGATCGGCTGCGGTCGCTATTTCAGTCCGCATCTTGGCGAACAGCCGCTGTTCAAATCGGTCGCCATGATCGAACCGACGCCGGTCGCGGATTCGATTTCGGCGCGGCTGGTGTCGCTGCCGGTCACCGATGCGATGACGCCCGCCGATGCCGTGACCATCGCCAATGTCTTCAACCGCCTCGCCACGCCGAGATCCGGCGCGCGAGCCCCCGCCGCGCCGCGCGACATGCCGATCGCCTCGATGCTGCTCGTCGGGGGTGGCCCCGCCGGGACCGCGCTGCTCACCGCCGCGACCAAGCGCGGATTGCTGCCGCAACTCGCCCAATCGGGCCTGGTGGTGGTCGAGCGCGATCCCGCGATCGGCCGGGGCCGGATCGGCCGCTACGCGATCAATTCGGATAGCACCGCCACGACCTTCCTCAGCGCGGTGAAGGACAATGTGCATCCCGAGCTGGCGGTGATCGCCAACGGCCCGATCGGGCGCGCCGTCGCACGGCATGACGGCGTCGAGGGTGTCCCGCTGGTAGAGGCAGGCCGGCTGGTGCGCGCCACCGGCGACCGGCTGACCGAGATCGTCACCGCCAATGGCGGATCGGTCCTGACCGGGCATGAAGTGATCGGCACGACGCGCACCCGCGAGGGGCTGTGGCGCACCAGATTGCGGCGCCTGGCCGACAGCACCGAGTTCGAGCAGCTTTCAAGCTCGGTCGTGATCGCGACGGGCGGTCACCAGCCGCTCGACCGGCTGGCCGGCCAGCGAGTCGCCGGCGTCTCTCTGCTGCATCAGGCCGGCGACCGGCTGATCCAGTCGGACGAGGTACTGGTCGAGGGTGGCATGGCCAGGGTCGGCGACCTCCTGTCCGGCAAGCGAAACCCGCGCATCGTGGTGATCGGCGGGTCGACCAGCGCGCTGGCGACGATCGTGGCGCTGCTGAAGAGCAAGCCGGCGATCCCGTTCGGCGCGGGCGGCGTCACCCTGCTGCACCGGCGGCCGCTGCGGCCCTTCTATCATTCGGTCGAGGCGGCGCATGCGGAGGGCTTTACCGATTTCGGTCCTGACGACATCTGCCCGGTAAGCGGCTTCGTCTATCGCCTTGCCGGGTTCAGGCTGGAAGCGCGCGAGCTGGTGCTGCGGATGCTCGAGATCGACGGCCGCATGCCCGATCCGCGCGTCCAGATTCATCAGGTGACGGGCGACGAGGATGGGGCCGCGCGCGCGCATCTCGCGGATGCCGACCTGGTCATCGCAGCGCTCGGCTATCGCCCGCGCGCCCTGCCGGTCAGCGACGCGAGCGGTGCGCCGATCGCGCTCTCCGCTCATGGTGACGGGCCGATGGTCGACCGGCATTGCCGGGTCTGCGACGCGAACGGAGAGCCGATCGCCGGACTGTACGGCATAGGGCTCGCGGCCGGCTTCGTGCCCTGGGGGGCGCTGGGTGGCGAGGCGAGCTTCCGCGGTCAGGCGAACGGCCTGTGGCAATGGCAGAATGATGTCGGGCTGATGATCGTCGACCAGGTACTCGGCATAAGCGAAAGGGCCGTCGCATGACGGTCTCCCCGACCGGGCCCGCGATCAGCGTCGTGATGGCCGCCTATAATGGCGCTGGCCTGATCGTGGAGACACTCGAAACGCTGAAGGCGCAGAGCTTCGGCGATTTCGAGGTGATCATCGTCGACGATTGCTCGACCGACGATACGCTGTCGGTCGCGCGCGGGTTCGACGATCCCCGCGTGCGTGTTATCGCGGCGGAGAAAAACCAGGGTGTCGTCGCTTCGCGCAACCGCGCCTTCAGCGAGGCCAGGGGCAGCTATATCGCGGCGCTCGATCATGACGATCTCTGCCACCCGCAGCGCTTCGCGAAGCAGGTCGCCTATCTCGAGGCAAATCCGGAGACGGTGCTGGTCGGCACCGCCGCGTCGATCCTGGAGAATGGCGCCGTGCTGCCCGGATCGCTCGCCGCGGTCACGACGCCGGCCCTTATCGAATGGCTGCTGCGCATCGAGAATCCGCTGGTCTGGTCGTCCGTGATGATGCGCGCCGATGCCGCGCGGAAGCTCGTCCCCTTCCAGCGGCCCGAAATGGTCTTTGCCGAGGATTACGACCTGTATCACCGTATCGGCCGGTTCGGCACGATCGCGCGGCTCGACGAGGAGTTGATGACCTATCGCCGCCACACCGGCAGCGCCTCGCAGACTCATACCGACAAGATGACCGGCCGTGCGACCGACGTTCTCGCGGCAGCCTATGCCGATTTGTTCGGTGACGAGGCGGCGGCAATCGCCGACCTGATGGTCAGATATGTCATGGGCCAGCGCCCGGTGCCCGACCGCGCGACCTTCCAGAAGCTGGGCGATGCGCTGGTGGCCCTGCAGGACGATTTCCTCGCGAGCCACCGACCCGACCCGCACAGCCGCAGCCTGATCCGCTGGGAGACGGCGCGGCGCTGGGCACGCATCGGCCGGGCCGGCCTGCGCACCGGCCAGATCGATCTTGGCGATGCGGTCGCGGTACGGCCCGACCATCTGGGGCTTGGCTATGCCGGGATCGACGACCTGGTGATGTCGCGGCTGGTAGGCACTGCCCGCGCGGTGCAGCGCAAGCTGGCGGCGCGCGCTGTCGGTTGACGGACGGGCGGTTGACGGACGGGCGGTTGACGGAAGGGCGGTTGACGTGAGGGGCAGTTGAACTTGCTGCCCCGGGCCGTCTATGCGGCGTCGCAGCAAGAAAGGCTGCCTTGGTGCGGATTGCCATCGTCGACGAAAGCGCCGCCCGAGCCGCGGTGATCGAGGAGGGCCTGCGGGATGCGGGCCTGACCGACGTCGCGCTGTTCAACGAACGCCTCGGCATCGCCGCACGGCTCGAGGCCTTTGCGCCTGATGTCGTGCTGATCAACCTCGCCAATCCGCACCGTGACGAGCTGGAGGAATTGTTCGCCCTGTCGCGCGCGATGGCGCGGCCGGTGGCGATGTTCGTCGACCAGAGCGACACCGCCGGCATGGAGGCGGCGATCGATGCCGGGGTCTCGGCCTATGTCGTCGACGGACTGAAGAAAGAGCGGATCAGGCCGGTGCTCGAACTCGCGATCCGGCGCTTCCGTGCCTATTCGCGGCTGCGCGCCGAGCTGGATGAAGCGCGCAGCGCGCTGGCCGAGCGCAAGGCGATCGACCAGGCCAAGGCGCTGCTGATGAAGAAACGCGGGATCGACGAGCCCGCAGCCTATGCCGCCTTGCGCAAGGCCGCGATGGATAGCGGCCGGCGGATCGGCGACGTGGCCGATGCGATCGTGACCGCCGACCGGCTGATGGGGGACCTATGAGCAACACGGTTTTCCGCATCGGCTTCCTCCCGCTGGTCGATGCGGCCCTGCCCATCCTGGCGCGCGAGCTCGGCTTTGCCGAGGAGGAGCGGATCGACCTGACGCTGGTGCGCGACATGAGCTGGGCGACGGTCAACGACCGGCTGCTTTACGGCCATAGCGATGCCGCGCATCTGCTGGCGCCGCTCGCCATCGCGACGACGCTTGGGCTTGGCCGGCCGGCGACGCCGATCTCCGTGCCGTTCGTGCTCGGGCTGAACGGCAATGCCATCACCTTGCGGCCGGATCTGGCGGCGCAGGTCACGACGGTCGGCGAGCCCGGAGACGTGGCGGCAATCGGGGCGAAGCTGGCAGCGATTGTGCGGGGCGGCGGCAAGCGACTGCGCTTCGCCGTGGTGCATCGTTATTCAAGCCATGATTACATGCTGCGTTACTGGCTGGTCGGCTGCGGCATCGACCCGGACCGCGATGTCGAGATCGTCACCGTCGCCCCGCCCTTCGCCGCCGATGCCCTGGCAAGCGGCGAGGTCGACGGCATCTGCGTCGGCGAGCCATGGAACAGCGTTGCGGTGGATCGCGGCGCGGGGGTGATCGTCGCGGTCACCTCGCAGATCTGGCTGCGCGGCGTCGAGAAGGTGCTGGCGATGCGCACGGCGCGGATGGAGGAGGATCCGGACCTCACCAATCGCCTGATCCGGGCGCTCTACCGGGCGGGTGTCGCGTTCGTCGATCCGACGCGGCTCGACGAGATCGCGGGCGTGCTCGCCCGGCCCGAATATCTGGATGGGTCCGCCGACCTGATCCGCCGCGCCATTTCCGATCAGATCTTGTTCGCGCACGGCCATGCTGCGATCCATGTGCCCGACTTCATGTTCCAGCACCGCGAAGCAGCAAACTTCCCGTGGGTCAGCCAGGCGGCATGGCTCTACGCGCAAATGTGCCTGGCCGGGCATACCACTGCCAATGATGCCGATTACCATGCAGCGCAGCATGTTTTCCGACCTGACGTCTATCGCGCAGCGCTTCGGCCGCTCGGGGTGCCGCTGCCGGGTGCCAGCTCGAAGCTGGAGGGTGGCATTGCCGACTCGCTCGGCGTGGGAACAACCCAGGGGCGCCTGATTCTCGGCGCCGACCGCTTCTTTGATGCGCGCAGCTTCGACCCTGATGCGCTCGAAACCTACCTGATGGGGACGAATCGGACCTGATTTACGCTGCGATGCAAAAAGGGCTTGCATCGGATCGCGATCCGCGTCAGCTTTCTGTCGATCGCCGGATCGCTGCAACGAGGTAGCACCCGGCACCACCGAAAATTTTGGCAAAGTCGCCGTCAGGCCCCGTTTCGCAACGGGCGTCGCGGCGGCTTTTTTGCGTTTGCTCGAAGGGGATCGAGGCAGATGACGCAAGCACAGACGCTGCAGGAGCGGCCGGTCGCCGAACAACGGCCATCCGTCACGACCATCGCCACCGGCAAGGGCGACTGTTCAGAGGCCGGGGGTTCAGAGGCCGGGAGTTTCTGGCAGGTTGGGCATCGGCCGACGCTGATCGCCGCTTTCCTTTATTTCGACCTCGCCTTCATGGTGTGGGTGCTGCTTGGCCCGCTCGCGCCGATCATTGCCGCCGATCTCCACCTGACGCCCGCAGAGAAGGGCCTGATGGTCGCGGTGCCGACGCTCGCCGGTGCGGTGCTGCGGCTGGTCAACGGCGTATTGGTCGACCGGATCGGCCCGAAGCTGACCGGAGCGATCGGCCAGATCATCGTCATCGCCGGGCTGCTGACGGCATGGGCATTCGGCATCAACAGCTTTGCGGGAACGCTTGCCGTGGGGGTCGTGCTCGGTTTTGCCGGGGCCAGCTTCGCCGTCGCCCTGCCCCTCGCCTCGCGCTGGTACCCGGCCGAGCATCAGGGCAAGGCGATGGGCATTGCCGGCATGGGCAATTCGGGCACCGTGCTCGCCTCGCTGTTCGCGCCGATGCTCGCCAAGTCCTTCGGCTGGAATGCGGTGTTCGGGCTGGCGACGATCCCGCTCGCCATTGTCTTCGTCCTCTACATGGCGATGGCCAAGGACGCGCCCGACCGTCCGGCGCCCAAGAAGCTCGCGGCCTATCTGGCCGTGCTCAAACAGGCCGATGCGTGGTGGTTCATGCTGTTCTACGGCGTGACCTTTGGCGGGTTCGTCGGCCTTGCCGCCAGCCTGTCGATCTACTTCACCGACCAGTTCGCGCTCAGCCCGGTGATGGCCGGTTACTGCACCGCCGCCTGCGTGTTCATCGGGTCGCTGGTGCGCCCGTTCGGCGGCGCGACGGCGGACAGGATCGGCGGCGTGAAGACGCTGACGGTCGTCTATGGCCTGGCGGCCGCGACACTGATCGCGATCAGCACGGCGCCGGTTTCCCTGGTGGGCACGATGGTGTTGTTCCTGCTGGTGATGGCCACCCTCGGCTTCGGCAATGGCGCGGTGTTCCAGCTCGTGCCGCAGCGTTTCCGCGCCGAGATCGGCGTGATGACCGGGCTTGTCGGATTCGGCGGCGGCGTGGGCGGCTTCTATCTCGCCTCTTCGCTCGGCTTCGCAAAGCAACTCACCGGCAGCACCGCGACGGGTTTCCTGATCTTTGCGGGGCTCGCGCTGATAGCCCTGGGCGGGCTGACCATGGTCAAGGCGCGATGGCGCAATACCTGGGGCGCAGCCGCCAACGGCGTGCGGATCTGATGCGCGCTTTCCCCATCCTGCTGGCGGGGCTGGTATCGACACCAGCCCTTGCCGACCCGGTAATCCTAAAGCCGCTGATCGATGCACGGCTGCGCTACGAGACTGTCGACCAGGATCCGCTGGCCCGCGACGCCGATGCCCTGACGCTGCGGATCCGCAGCGGCGTGGAGGCCAAGGCGGGCGATTTCGCGCTGCTGGCCGAGAGCGAGGCGACCCTCGCGCTGGTCGAGAAATACAATAACGGCCTGAACGCCAACACTGCTTTCCCGCTGGTGCCCGATGCGCAGAATGTCGAACTGAACCGGCTCCAGCTCCAGTATCGCGGCCTGCCGAAGACCGTCGTCACGGTCGGGCGGCAGCGGATCAATCTGGACGACCAGCGCTTCGTTGGATCGGTCGGCTGGCGCGACAATGAGCAGACCTTCGATGCGGCGCGGATCGAATGGTCGGGCATCGCGAACCTCAAGGCCGATGTGACCTATGCCTGGTCCGATCGCACCATCTGGGGGATCGATGGCGGCAATCGTTACGGTCCGGCGCGATACCAGGCGATCGGCGGCAACAATGTCTTCGCCAATCTGGCCTTCGCCACGAAGCTCGGCACCCTGACCGGCTTTGCCTATCTGGTCGACCAGGACCGGGCGCTGGTGCTACGCAACAGCAGCCAGACCTATGGCGCGCGCTTTGCGGGAGGCCATGCGATGGGGCCGAAGGTGAAGCTGACCTATCTGGCCAGCTATGCGCGGCAGAGCGATTATGGCCGCAACCCGAACCGCTATGCCGCCAGCTATTATGCGGGCGAGTTGGGGCTCGAGCTGGCCGCGTTCAAAGTCGGCGGCGGCTATGAGGTGCTCGGCGCCGATGGGGGCGCCGCATTGACCAGCTTCCAGACGCCGCTCGCGACCCTGCACAAGTTCAACGGCTGGGCCGACAAGTTCCTCGTCACCCCGCCCAATGGCCTGCGCGATGCCTATGCCTCGGCCGGCTATGGATGGAAGAAGGTCGGGCCCTTCGCCTCGATCGACCTGACCGCCGCGTATCACCGTTTCGATGCCGAGCGGATCGCCCAGCATTATGGCGACGAGATCGACCTGCAGGCGAGCGTCAAGCGCGGGCGGTACACCGCACTCGCCAAATACGCGTCCTACGACGCCGATCGCTTCGCGACCGATACGCATAAATTCTGGCTGTCCCTGGAGTGGGCGATATGACTGACAAACCGCACCTTATCGTCATCGGCAACGGCATGGCCGGGTGCCGCGCGGTGGAGGAAATCCTCGCGCGCGACGCAGGCAAATACCGCATCACGATCTTCGGTGCCGAGCCGCGGGTGAACTACAACCGCATCATGCTGTCGCCGTTGCTCGCGGGCGACAAGTCGTTCGAGGACATCGTGATCAACGATCACGCCTGGTATTCGGACAACGGAATCGACCTGGTTGCGGACGACCCGATCGTCGCGATCGACCGGGCGCAGCGTACCGTCACCGCCCGGTCGGGCCGGGTCGAGCAATACGACAAGCTGCTGCTAGCGACCGGTTCCGATCCCTTCATCATTCCGGTGCCGGGGCATGACCTGCAGGGTGTCGTCACCTTCCGCGACATGGACGATGTCGGCGCGATGCTGCGCGCTGCCTCGGCCGGTGGCGATGCGGTGGTGATCGGCGGCGGCCTGCTCGGGCTTGAGGCAGCGCATGGCCTGTGCCTGCGCGGGATGAAGGTGACGGTGCTTCACCTGATGCCGACCCTGATGGAGCGCCAGCTCGACGAGGCAGCCGGCTGGCTGCTGAAGGAGGAGCTCGAACGGCGCGGCCAGACGATCCTGACCGGGGCCGACACCGCCCAGATCATCGGCCAGGGCAAGGTCGAGGGCGTGCGGTTGAAGGACGGTCGCGAGATTCCGGCAAGCCTGGTCGTGATGGCGGTGGGCATCCGCCCCAATGTGAAGCTGGCGCGCGACGCCGGCCTCGCGATCGGACGCGGCATCCATGTCGACGATCATCTCGTCACCTCGGATGCCGACATCCTCGCGGTCGGCGAGTGCGTCGAGCATCAGGGCCAGGTCTACGGCCTGGTCGCGCCGCTGTGGGAGATGTGCCGCAGCCTTGCCGACGGACTGGTCGCGACGCCCAATGGCTATGGCGGGTCGGTCACCTCGACCAAGCTCAAGGTCTCCGGGATCGACGTCTTCTCCGCCGGCGATTTCTCGGGCGGCGAAGGCTGTGAGGATATCGTCATGCGCGACGCCGCGCGCGGCATCTACAAGCGCGTGGTGGTCAAGGACGACCGGCTGATCGGCGCGGTGCTCTATGGCGATACGCAGGACGGCAACTGGTATTTCGACCTGCTCAAGAGGCAGGAGGACGTCGCTTCGATTCGCGATGCCCTGATCTTCGGCCAGGCCTTCGCCTCGGGAGGAGGGGCATCGGCAAACCCTAATGCGGCAGTCGCAGCCATGGCGGACGACGCCGAGATCTGCGGCTGCAACGGCGTATCCAAGGGCAAGGTGGTCGCCGCGATCACAGGCGGCGCCTGCACGCTCGACGCGGTGCGGGCCTGCACCAAGGCTTCGGCCTCGTGCGGATCCTGCACCGGGCTGGTCGAGGGGCTGCTCGCGATCACCATGGGCGAAGATTATGCCGGGGAGCGCGCGGCGCCGACCGTCTGCAAATGCACGAGCTTCACCCATGAGGATGTCCGCCGGCTGATCATCGAGAAGCAGCTGAAAGCGATCCCGCAGGTGATGCAGGAACTTCACTGGACCACGCCCGATGGCTGCTCCTCCTGCCGCCCGGCGCTCAACTATTACCTGCTCTGCGCCTGGCCGGGCGAGTTCGTCGACGACAACCAGTCGCGTTTCGTCAACGAACGGATGCACGCGAACATCCAGAAGGACGGCACCTATTCAGTCGTGCCGCGCATGTGGGGCGGTGTGACCAACCCGAAGGAGCTGCGCGCGATCGCCGATGTCGCCGAGAAATATCAGGCGCGCATGGTGAAGGTGACGGGCGGCCAGCGGCTCGACATCTTCGGCATCAAAAAGGAGGACCTGCCCGCCGTCTGGGCCGATCTGAACGCCGCCGGCATGGTCAGCGGCCATGCCTATGCCAAGGCGCTGCGCACGGTGAAGACCTGTGTCGGCTCCGAATGGTGCCGCTTCGGCACGCAGGATTCGACCGGGCTGGGCATCAGGATCGAGCAGATGACCTGGGGCAGCTTTATGCCGCACAAGTTCAAGATCGCGGTGTCGGGCTGCCCGCGCAACTGCGCCGAGGCGACGATCAAGGACATCGGCGTGATCTGCGTCGACAGCGGCTATGAGCTGTCGATCGGCGGCAATGGCGGCATCAAGCTGCGCGGCACCGATTTCCTGTGCAAGGTTTCGACCGAGCAGGAGGCGATGGATTACTGCGCTGCCTTCATCCAGCTCTACCGCGAGGAAGCACGCTATCTCGACCGTACCGCGCCCTGGGTCGAGCGGGTCGGGCTGGACTATATCCGGCAGCGGATCGTCGACGACGAAGCCGGGCGCGAGGCGCTGCGGGCACGCTTCCTCTATTCGCAGAGCTTCATGCAGGACGACCCCTGGGCGAAGCGCGCCGCAGGCGAGGATTGGAAGCTGCACCAGCATCTTGCCGAGATCCGGCCGGCCCCCGCGCCTGTTCCCGTCCGTAAGCTGGAGATCGCGTGATGGAACCCGAATGGCTCGATATCGGACCGGTCGATCAGCTCCCGGCGCTGGGCGCGCGTACCCTGCCGGTGCGCGGCGGACGCGAGATCGCGATCTTCCACACCGCCAATGGCCAGGTCTATGCGCTGGCCAATCAATGCCCCCACAAGGCCGGGCCGCTCAGCCAGGGGATCGTGCACGACACGACGGTGACCTGCCCGCTGCACAACTGGCGGATCTCGCTGGTGACGGGCGAAGCGCTGGGGGCGGACAAGGGGTGCGTGCCGGTGATTCCGGTGAAGGTTGATGGTGGGCGGATCCTGATCGGGCGTGCGGCTGCGCTCGAGGGGGTTGCCGCGTGATACTCGACCTGCCCTTTCTTCCCCCCTCCCGCTTGCGGGAGGGGCCGGGGGAGGGCCTGTTCCGAGCAGGCGGCGCCTTATGACAGGCCCTCCCCTAACCCCTCCCGCAAGCGGGAGGGGGATTTTAAGCGAGACGAGCGTCAGAACGACCTGTCCCTATTGCGGTGTGGGCTGCGGCGTCCTCGCAACCCACACAGGCGACCGCACCGCCAAAATCGCCGGCGACCCCGACCACCCCGCCAATCGCGGCAAGCTCTGCTCCAAGGGCACGCATCTCGGCGAGACGATCGGCCTCGAAGGCCGGTTGCTACACCCCATGATCGGGTCGGAGAGGGCCGGCTGGCACGAGGCGCTAGACCTCGTTGCCAGCCGTTTTGCCGCGACGATCGCCGAATATGGCCCGGACAGCGTCGCCTTCTACGCCTCGGGCCAGATGCTGACCGAAGATTATTACGTCGCCAACAAGCTGATGAAGGGGTTCGTCGGCACCGCCAATATCGACACCAATTCGCGGCTGTGCATGGCGAGCGCGGTGGCGGCGCATGTCCGGGCATTCGGCGAGGATGTGGTGCCGTGCAGCTATGACGATCTCGACGCCGCCGACCTGATCGTCCTGGTCGGGTCGAACACCGCCTGGTGCCATCCGATCGTGTGGCAGCGGATCGAGGCGGCACGCGCCGCGCGCGGCACGAAGCTGGTGGTGATCGACCCGCGCCGCACCGAGACGGCCGAGCGTGCGGACCTGCATCTTGCCATCGCGCCGGACAGCGACGTCGCGCTGTTCGCCGGGCTGCTGGCAGAGATGCAATCGACCTGGCGGCTCAACGGGCGTTATCTCGCCGAGCATGTCGCGGTGCCCGAGGGCTTCTGGAAATCCCTGCCGGCCGCCGATGTGGCGAAGGCGTGCGACATCGCACCCGCCGATCTCCAGGCGTTCTACGACCTGTTCGCCGAGCATCCGCGCACCGTCACCCTGTTCAGCCAGGGCGTGAACCAGTCGACCAGTGGCACCGACAAGGCCAACGCGATCATCAACCTGCACCTTGCGACGGGCCGGATCGGCAAGCCCGGCGCGGGACCGTTCAGCATCACCGGCCAGCCCAATGCGATGGGCGGGCGCGAAGTCGGCGGGCTCGCGTCGATGCTGGCGGCGCATATGGGCTTCAGCGAGGCCGAGCGCGACCGGGCACAGCGTTTCTGGCAATCGCCGACCATCTGCCCCGGCCCCGGCCTCAAGGCAGTCGACATGTTCGACGCGATGGCCAAGGGCAGGATCAAGGCGGTGTGGATCATGGCGACCAATCCCGCCGTCTCGTTGCCCGATGCGCGGCTGGCGCGGATCGCGCTGGCCAATTGCCCGTTCGTCGTGGTCTCCGATTGCATCGCGGCGACCGACACCAGCTTCTACGCCCAGGTGAGGCTGCCGGCGACGGGGTGGGGCGAGAAGGACGGCACGGTCACCAATTCCGAACGCCGCGTCTCGCGCCAGCGTGGCTTCATGGCGCCGCCAGGCGAGGCGCGCCCCGACTGGTGGGCGATCGCCGAGGTGGCGAAGCGCATGGGCTTTGCCGGCTTCGACTATCCCGATGCGGCGAGCATCTTTCGTGAGTTCGCCGCGCAGACCGGGTTCGAGAATGACGGCGCGCGGGTGCTGGATATCTCGGACAAGGCAGCAATCAGCGCGGTCGAGTATGACGCGATGATGCCGTTCCAATGGGGCGGTGCGTCGCCCTTCGCGGCGCGGGGTTACGCCACGCCCGACGGCAAGGCGCGGCTGGTGCCGGTCAGCCATGTGCCGCGCGACGACGGCAACCGCGCCTTTCCGCTGCGGCTCAACACCGGCCGCTATCGCGACCAGTGGCACACGATGACGCGCACCGGCCTGTCGCCAAAGCTGTCGCAGCATCGCCGCGAGCCATTGGTCGAGATCCATCCCGACACCGTCCGGCGGCTCGGCCTGGAGGATGGCGGGCTGGCGCGGGTCGAGACCGCGCAAGGATCGAGCATCTTCCGGGTCGCCAGCACGCCCGATCAAAGACGGCGCGAGCTGTTTGTGCCGATCCACTGGACCGACCAGACCAGCGGCGGCGGCCGGGCTGGGCTGTTGCCGGCGCAGGACCGCGATCCGGTGTCGGGCCAGCCTGGGTTCAAGAACACGCCCGTGACGGCGAGCGCCTATAAGCCAGGTTGGAACGGCTTCCTGCTCTCGCGCGACCTGCCGGCCATGCCCGACTGCGCCTATTGGACGCGCATCCGCACCGCCGCCGGGTGGCTGGTCGAGCTGGCGGGCGACGGCGATATCGCGCCCCTCACCGCGCTGCTGCCCGAGGGCGAGCGGGCCGAAATGATCGATCCCAAGCGCGGCGTGATCCGGTCTGCGGTGATGGCCGACGGTATGCTCCAGGCTGCCCTGTTCGTGTCGCGCAGCGGCGGACTGCCGCCGCGCGACTGGCTGATCGCGCAACTCGGCGCGGCGGGTGCGGCCCCCTTCGAGCTGCTCGCCGGGCGACCCGCGACGCCGGCACCCGACCGCGGCAGGATCATCTGCGTCTGCTTCGATGTGGGGCTCAACACCATCCTCGACGCGATCGCCGGGCAGCGCCTCGTCAGCGTCGAGGCCGTCGGCGCCGCGATCAACGCCGGCACCAATTGCGGGTCGTGCCGTCCCGCCATCGCCGCCCTGCTCCCCCCACAAAAGGAAGCCGCTTATGGTTGAGCTCGTCGCCCCAGGCGAGGTCTGGCTGGTCGGTGCCGGCCCCGGCGATCCCGACCTGCTGACCCGCAAGGCCGAACGGCTGATCGCTGCTGCCTCGGTCGTGTTTCACGATGCGCTGGTCGGGCCCGGCGTGCTCGACCTGATTCCGCCGCATGTGCGCCGCGTGCCCGTCGGCAAGCGCGCCGGACGGCACTCGCGGAGTCAGGAGGCGATCAACGCGCTGCTGGTCGAGGCGGCGCTCGACGGCGAACGGGTGGTGCGGCTGAAGGGTGGCGACCCGTCGGTCTTCGGCCGGTCGGCCGAGGAAATGGACGCGCTCGCCATGGCGGGCATACGGGCGCGGATTTGCCCCGGCATCACCGCGGCAAGCGCCGCCGCCGCAAGCGCGGGCGTATCGTTGTCGCTGCGCGGATCGGCGCGGCAAATCCGTTTCGTCACGGCGCAGGCGCGCGCGGGCGAGGCGATTGATCTCGACTGGGCGGCGCTGGCCGACCGGCAAGCGACGCTCGTTTTCTATATGGGTCGGGATTCAGCGCCCGAGATTTGCCGCAACCTGATCGGACACGGCCTCTCCGCCGCCACGCCCGTGCTGATCGCCCGGGATGTGAGCCTGGCCAGGGAGCAGCTGGTCCATACCCGGCTCGACCTGTTGCCGATCGCGATCGGCGAAGCGAGCGGTGGGCCGGCGCTGATCCTGATCGGCGAGGCGATGCGAGCCCGGCGCGCGGCCGATCTGGAGATGATCCTGGACGCGGCACGCCGGCATGTCTGACCTGGCATTCGCGATCCGGCCGCCCCTGCCCTGCCATGCGACGATCGATTTCGAGACGGCCATCGCACGCCTGGCGGCGGGCACGCCCCCGCTTGGGGAAGAGCGTGTGGCGCTTGCCGACGCTGCTGGACGGGTGCTGGCCCGGCCGGTGGTGGCCCGGCTCGATTCCCCGCGGGCCGATCTGGCGGCAATGGATGGTTATGCGGTCGGCGAGGCACGCACCGCTGCGCATCTCGGGGTCGTCGGCGAGTCGTTCCCCGCCCGCCCCTATCGCGGTGCGATCGGACCGGGTGAGGCGGTGCGGATCTTCACCGGCGCGCCGATGCCGCGCGGAGCGGACCGGGTGATCGTGCAGGAGTTGGCGGTTCGGCGGGGCGACCAGGTCGCTGTCCCCGCCGCCGAAGGGCGCCGTCATGTTCGGGCGCGGGGATCCGATTTTGCAGCGGGCGCCGTGCTGCTTCCCGCCGGCCGGCGGCTCGATGCCCGTGCGATGCTGGTCGCAGCGGCGGCGGATGCCGCAACGCTGACGCTGTGGCGCCGGCCGCGCGTCTTCATTCTCGCGACGGGCGACGAACTGTCGCGACCGGGCCTGGCCAGCGGCGGCGCGTTGTCGATCCCCGACAGCCTGTCGCTCGCCATCGCCTCGCTTGCGACCGAATGGGGCGCGGTGATCTCGGGCGTGGCATTGGTGTCTGACGATGGAGAGGCGATCGGGGTCATGGCCCGATCCGCGATGGCGCAGGCCGATGTCCTGATCGTCACCGGTGGGGCCTCGGTCGGCGATCGCGACTTCTCGCGGGGCGCCCTGGGCGCGCTTGGGCTCGACCCTGTGTTTGCCGGCGTGGCGATCAAGCCGGGCAAGCCCGTCTGGCTTGGCCGGGTGGGCAGCACCAAGGTGCTGGGACTGCCCGGCAATCCGACCGCCGGGCTGGTCACGGCGCGGCTGTTCCTCGCACCGTTGCTCTGCCTCCTGACCGGCCGGTCGGCTTCTTCAGCGCTGGGTTGGCGGCCCGCGATATTGGATGCCCCGCTCGACGCAGCGGGCAATCGTGAAAGCTTTCTCTGCGGCACCTGGGACGGGGCCGTGGTGCGGGCGCTCGACGGTCAGGCTGCATCGTCGCAGGCAAGCCTGGCGGCGGCCAATGTGCTGATCCGGCGGCAGCGCGATGCTCCGCCCACTCAGCCGGGCGATGCCGCCATGATCCTGGATTTCTGATCGGAGCGCTCAGCGCCCCGCCTTCTCCGCCTCGATCTGCCTGAAGGCGATGTCGCGCAGCGATGCCGCCAGACGCGGCGACAAGCCGAGATCGTCGGCCGCCTTCTCTTTTGCGCCAAGCGAGCGGGGATCGAGCCCGGTGACCTTGCCGAACACCATCAGCGCTTCGAGATAATAGCCCGCAATGCTCGCGTGATACTGGTCATAGGTCCAGAGATCGACCTTGCCGAAATCGGTCCCGTCATATGGATTGGGATCGGCGACCCCTTCGGAAAAGGCGCGATTCCATGCCTCGCCGACCGGGATGATGCCATCGATCGTGCGATTGGCCAGCGCGAGATTGGCGCCGGTGCGCAGGTCGAGCGCCATGGCGGTGATCGGCTTGCCGAACCAATGCCCCCTGGGCCGATAGGTTTCGTCGGCGCGCGACCAGGTCGAGCTGAACTCGATCCGCACTGTCGGATTGCGCTGGCGGAACATGGCCGCCAGCAGCCTTGAATAGGTCAGCAGCAAGCCGGGATCGCCGGGTTTGGTGCTGTCGAGCGTGCTGAAGTCCTGCAGCACGACCACGTCCCATCTGCGGTCGAGCAACGCACGCCGGGTCTCGTAATGGAAGTCGAGGCCCTTGCCGCCCTGGGTCTCCAGGCTCACGGTGTAGTTGAGCCCGGCTTCCTGGGTCATCAGCTTGAAGATCGCCGGAACGCCGCCCGTGCCGTCATTCGTCAGGTCGGTCACCGTGTCGGGGCGATAGCGGCGTACTGCCGAGTGCGCGCCCTGGGTGAAGCTGTTGCCGACGAACAGGATCGTCTTCGCCGGTGCCGCCGGTACCGTGGCGACCGCCAGCGGGCGAGCGGGCGCCCGCGCCTGCGCGCGCGCAGTGGCAGGTGCCAGCAGCGCGAACGATGCCGCCAGCAGGAACCCGAACTCGCCCGTCTTCATCCCAATCTTTCTCAAACCCGTCATCCTCAAAACTTCTTGCCGATCGATCCGTACCAGTAACGGCCATAGGGATTTTGGAGCGAGCCGAAATAGCCGTCAGCGGTCATCGGCGGCTTCTTGGCGAACAGGTTGCGGGCGCAGATCGTTGGTCGCGGTAGAGGCTCCGTCGCCCGAAAGCTGCGCGGTAAGCATCGTGTCATCGAGATAGGGCGACACATTGCCGCGGCCCGGGGCGAAGTCTGCGCCGGCAAAGCCGGTGATCTGAATTTCCTTGCGGTGACCGGATGCGACACGAGGCGACGGCCATTGGGCAGCACCAGCGTGTTGCCGACGTCCAAGCTACGCAGGTTGATCGTCGCCGGTCAGCGCACCGATCGCATCGATCTGCTTCGAATCGAGCACTGCGATGGGCAGCGCGGCAGTGACCTTTGATCCGCGGATTTGGGAGTGGCCGACGAGGATGTGCTTTTCGGGCGTGGCCTCATCGGCCGGAGCGGCGCTTCCAGCGCCGGGCGCTCGATACCGCTGGGGCGGCGAAGGCGTTCCGTCGAGCAACGTCGCGGATCGGATTGCCATGGTCATTTCCTCTCCCCATTTTCTTGTTTTTTTCGATCATCCGGCTGGCGTCCCCCCGATGTCCGGCGCGATCACCGCCTCAGGCGGCAGCGGGTGTCCGGCCATCGCCGCCGCGAGGCGATCACGATCGAGCGCCCCCTCCCAGCGGGCGACCACCACGGTCGCGACGGCGTTGCCGATGAAATTGGTCAGGCTGCGGCATTCCGACATGAAGCGATCGACGCCGAGGATCAGCGCCATGCCGGCGACCGGCACCGAGGGCACGATCGACAGGGTCGCAGCCAGGGTGATGAAGCCCGCCCCGGTCACCCCTGCCGCGCCCTTCGAGCTGAGCATCGCGACGAGCAACAGGGTGACCTGCTGCCAAAGCGTCAGGTCGACATTGCAGGCCTGGGCGATGAACAGCGCCGCGAGCGTCATGTAAATATTGGTGCCGTCGAGATTGAACGAATAGCCGGTCGGCACGACCAGCCCAACCACGCCCTTGTCGCAGCCTGCGGCCTCCATCTTACCGATCAGGCTGGGCAGCGCCGCCTCCGACGAGGAGGTGCCAAGCACGAGCAGCAGCTCGGCGCGCAGATAGACGATCAGCCGGACGATCGAGAAACCGTGCAGCCGCGCGACGGTGCCGAGCACCACCAGCACGAAGAGCAGCGAGGTAAGGTAGAAGGTCGCGACCAGCGCGCCGAGATTGACCAGCGAGCCGACGCCGTATTTGCCGATGGTGAAGGCGATGGCGCCGAACGCGCCGATCGGCGCAGCACGCATCAGGATGCCGACCAGGCGGAACACGATCAGGGCGAGCCGCTCGATAAGCTCGAGCACCGGCTCGGCCGGCTTGCCGACCAGCGACATGGCGATGCCAAACAGGATCGCCACGAACAGCGTCTGCAGGATCGACCCTTCGGTCAGCGCCGACACCATCGTCGTCGGGATGATTTCCATCAGGAAGCCGGTGACGGTGGTTTCATGGGCCTTGTGCGCGAAGTCGGCGACCGCCTTGGGATCGAGCGTCGCCGGATCGATGTTCATGCCGCTGCCCGGCTCCACGACATTGGCCACGATCAGCCCGACGATCAGCGCCAGGGTGGAGAAGAACAGGAAATAGCCGAACGCCTTGGCGGCGACCCGGCCAACCGAGGACAATTCCCGCATGCCGGCAATGCCGCTGACCACCGTCAGGAAGATCACCGGCGCGATGACCATCTTGACCAGCTTGATGAAGCCGTCGCCCAGCGGTTTCAAGGCGATCGCGACGTCCGGCCAGAAATGGCCGAGCACGGCGCCGGCCAAAATCGCGACCAGCACCTGCACATACAGATGCTGCCATAAAGGCGCACGCACAGGAGGTCGGTCGGTTGCAGTGGCGACGGTGATCGTCATTCAGTCCCTCTCGGCGCAAACACGCGCTGTCGGCCGCTTTCTGGTCAACGGCTGGCTGTGAAAATACGGCTCCAGAAAGCCGGTGGCGAGAGTTTTGAAAGTTTAGATCAAATACTTGATATTATGGCATAAAACTGATTTTCGATGAAATAGGGCAGCGTAGAATGTGCGGATTCCACACATGACGAATGCCTTTCGTGTGGTATTTTGCCCATGATGGCCAGTCGTCCAAGACCTATCAGAATCCGGCTCGTCGAGCGCTATAGAGGAGGCATTACGCGCGACTGGGGCAGCGTGGCCGCAGTGCCGCCGCTGCTCGGCATCCCGCGCAAGACCTTCTATGACAAGGTCGCGCGGCTTGGCATCAAGATTGAGGATTTCCGGGACCGCCCGGCGAACGGGACGCGCAGCAGGAAGCCGGATTAGGGGCGCCGATTGCCCGGTCGGCACGCGGGGGGCGGCCGGCCCGGATCTCGGTTTTCCGCGGCATGTTTCATCACGCATAGCGGCCCGCGAAACGATTGCGTTGCGGGCTGTTTGGTTGTTTGTTGTGGGCATAAGAACACCGGTTTTTTTGGCGTCCGGGTTTGACGTTGGTTGTGGGGAGGCGCGCAGGCCGCCCCCGACATTCTTCGTCTGTTCCAGTCTGGTACAACGAGGTGAGCCAGCAGATGTTGCAGGGCCGTGCTAAACTGGCGGGCGCTCGAGGCCCAACCGAGCGACGCCGGGTGGGAACAGGCTGTTATGCCATACGGTGGGATCGTGACGTCCTGCCGCTAGCCCCGGCGAGCAGCTAGAGTGATTAGCCGCGTCGACCAAGGCGCGACGGCGATTTTTGCGATATCTACTCGCGCCGTTTGACCTCAATATCGCGGATCTTCTGCCAGGTCAGTGCACTGATCAGGCGCCCGTCATCGACGGTGTACCAGTCGACCACGGCCATGCTGTGCTCGACGCGGAAAACGTTGTAGCCGTTCTCGCTGCGGACGAAGGTGATTTTGCGGGGCCAGCCATAGCTGGCGACCAGCTTGCTTTCGGCAACGCGTTTGGGATCGGCAATGCGTTTGAGCGCGGGACTGAGGAACACCATTTGGGGATTGAGCGTGCTCAGCCAATAGCCCTGGATGGTCGACCAGAGCAGCGCGATCGAGCGGCCGTGCGGATCGGCCACCACGGGCGTGAAGCGGATCGAATCGTAGATGCGCGCCGCGTCGGCCGGGACCGGCCCCTTGTCGTCCCAATACCAGTAGAAGCCGTACAGCCGATTGTCGCGCACCACCATCACCGAGCGCTTCGTGACGCTGCCGCCGATAATATCGCGCGTAAAGGAGTAGACGATCTCCGCCGCGGGCTGGCCCTGGAAATTGAAGACGCGGTTTCGCACGATCTTGACGTCGTCGCGATTGGCAATGTCATCCTTTGCCTGGGTCTGGAACAGGCTTGTCGGATCTTCAGCCTCACTGGCGCTCAGCGCGCGTGTGTCGAACTTGAAGGAACTGCAGCGTCCGTCGACCGTTTTGCCCAGTCGAACATTTTCGTCGATGGCCATGTAGGATCGACCGTCGACGATCCCATAATCCGGCGCGTTATCCGAATCGGCCTCGACCGACAGCCCGACCGATGGGTAGTTCAACTTCTGCCACTGGCGCGGCGCACACTCCATCTGCGCGGCGGCCGGGGCGGCTGCCGTCATCGCCGCGATCAATGCCGCCAGCAGGACACCGACATACCGGCCATATCCCAACATCACCATTCCCCCGCAGCTCTGCGCGCCAGAAGCACGACAGGCGCGCCATTGGAAGGCCCCTCTGCACCAAAGGGCGACAATTCGCCGCCCAGATCGGAGCCGCAGCGCTCCTGCCCGCTCGCGGCAGATCGCCTCTAGGCGAAAGACGCGGATGCTTGTGGGTATCGGACTTCACCTATGTCGCGACCTTGGCGGGCTTCGTCTACGTGGCCTTTGTCATCGACACCTACGCCAGGCGGATCGTCGGCTGGCGAGCCATCAGGACGGCGCATGCCAGCTTCTCTCGATGCTCTGGAACGGGCGTTCGCGATCGCCGGCCGGCCCACCGGGGGGCCCGTCCA
This sequence comes from Sphingomonas sp. P3_C6, assembly GCF_056402595.1. Taxonomy (NCBI): domain Bacteria; kingdom Pseudomonadati; phylum Pseudomonadota; class Alphaproteobacteria; order Sphingomonadales; family Sphingomonadaceae; genus Sphingomonas; species Sphingomonas sp. P3_C6. Next base: position 588 of record NZ_JBFUHB010000027.1, on the reverse strand, counting down.
TCATAGCGACCGCACGTCGCAATACGTGTCCATAAAGTACACCGAACGCCTCGCCGAAGCTGGGATCGAGCCGTCGGTTGGGAGTGTTGGCGATAGCTACGACAACGCTTTGGCCGAGACCATCAACGGGCTTTACAAGGCCGAAGTGATCCACCGCCGCGGGCCGTGGCGCATCTTCGAAGCGGACGAGTACGCCACGCTGGAATGGATCGACTGGTTCAACCATCGTCGGCTGCTCGAACCCATCGGCAACATCCCGCCTGTCGAAGCTGAAAAGCAATATGTAGATTTTCTATGGTCTACCATCGCGCGGCTGAGCGTCTGGGAGGGTTGTTGCGTTTGACGTGCTCCCCTGAGTGTTACCACTCAGAGATAGAGTCCTTGCCCTTTGTGCGGGCTGGTTGCTGACATGGCAACGGCCATGGGGGCATGCCCCCATGGCCGTTGGCCGGCGATCTCGGCGGGAGTTTTTCCGCCCAGTTTCGAGTGCGGCCTGACATTGTTGTAATCGTCCCGCCAGGCCGCCAATATCCGGCGCGCATGCGCCAGTGACCTGAACAGCGTCTCGTTCAGACATTCGTCGCGCAA